>CAYGBE010000185.1:0-3635 GCA_964348065.1 uncultured archaeon | reverse complement strand
CCGTATAGCTTAACTGTAGTAATGCAAAGGCTCAGGGCGCCGGGTACGGGTGCGGCTTTCATACTGCCGTTAGCAGGGATACCATTTTTGTAATACCAGTCAATCGCGTTCCGGTCGAGGGGGGCGCCGCCGAGCCCACACAAGACTTTCACCTCTTCTGTGTGCGCATCATAGATAATAAGCGGTATTTCAGCACCGATAGCATAAGAGCCGTAATCGGTTATGCTGAGTGCAAGAAGCGTGGCTGCCGCGGCGTCAGCTGCATTGCCACCTTGTTCAAGTATGGAGATGCCTGCTGCGACTGCACCGCTGCCGCCGGCTGCTACGGCCCCACCTTTTCCGGAGGCTTGCCAACCGATTTCAGCTGCAGGCGAGACTCCGTAAATAGTCAACGTTGCAAACCATACCGCGCCAAGAAATAGCAGTCTTTTCATAAGACATACCTCCAGTTATTATGTTGGCGTTTGTCGGGATACATATTCTAACGAATCTATTCCTAATTGCACTAATATTTTACCACACTCATGTGGCAATCTCTTTTGTAATTAGAGCCTATCCAAATAACCCGCTCTATCCCCAAGGGAAGCCCGATGCCTGCGTTGTCGGTGCAAAAACGTCCTCAACGTGGAGAAAACCACTTCTGGTGAGCCTTTTTGGCCTGCCGCCTTGGCCTCGAACTTTTCGCTCGACCTCATAACGACCTGTTTATTCGGATAAGCTATAAGCAAGAAGAAATTACCTATTTGCTTGGCATTTTTGCTTGACGGTGGGGAAATTTTGTTGTATTTTGCTATTGTACAACAGCGGCTGGGATTCCTCTGAATGACGAGAAGTTCGGGATGTTATGCGGAAAACATATAATTAGTAGTTAGGTAGTAAACCAGAAAGTAATGACATTCTCATGAGCCTAAATCAATAATGGTCAAGATGGAAAGAGAGAGACTCATGAAGAAGCCCAATGTCTTCATCAGTTACTGCCACGCCAATAGTGAGTTTGTCGAACAGCTTGCTGATGAACTGAAAAAAAGCGGTGTTGAGGTCTGGATTGACAAGTGGAAGATCAAGGTTGGTGACTCAATCGTCGAAAAAGTCAATGACGGTATCGGTTCTTCAGATTTTCTAATCGTTGTTCTCAGTCAAGCATCGGTCAACTCCAGGTGGGTAAGAGAGGAGTTGAATAGCGCTACCATTAAGAACATT
This sequence comes from uncultured archaeon, assembly GCA_964348065.1. Taxonomy (GTDB): domain Archaea; phylum Aenigmatarchaeota; class Aenigmatarchaeia; order Aenigmatarchaeales; family Aenigmatarchaeaceae; genus CS1-C013. The sequence continues at coordinate 2,435 of CAYGBE010000185.1, read as the reverse complement.
GAAGAGGAAAAGCATGCCTTTATCCTTCCCGTTCTCATCGAAGAATGCGAGCTTCCGAGTCTCTTGAAACATAGAAGATATGCCAACTTCAAAGATGATCCAGAGCAAGCATTTCAAGATTTGCTCGAAGTTATTCAACCTCTCAAGCCTTCTGAGCCTGAAATACCCTTACCACCGGCTAAGGGTGTTAATGTACCGGTTCCGGATGCACTCAATGAAATAGTTAAAAAACAGAAATGCATCCTGTTTCTTGGCCCGATGGCTTCAACACCTTCTCCAGAAGGATCACGCTTTAAGTACAAAATGGCTCCTCCAAGCCACACAGAGCTTTCTAGGCGGCTTGCGAAAATGTGTAATTACCAAGACCAGGATGTAACTAATCTCCAGAGAGTCTCTCTCTTTTACCAATCTCGCCGCTCGCGTGTATTGTTGGCTGAAAAGATTAGGCAAAATATCATGAAGCCTAAGTTTGTACCCTCCCCCATCCTGAATATGTTGGCAGCTTTACCATTTCCTATCGTGATTACTACCAATTACGATCATCTATTTGACAGTGCATTAAGCAGGGCGAATACGATGGAGGGGAGATCCAAACGACCCATCATTCGGGTATATGATCCCACCCAGACCGGTCCTCCTGAACCAGTTCCATTGGATCCGTCTGAAGAGCGTCCGATTTTGTTAAAGATCTATGGGGACATTTATAAACCAGAGTCTATCGTGGTGACAGAGGATGACTACTTCATTTTTTTACAGAAAACGAGTAATGAATATTGTCATCCGATCCACAAAAATATTCGGTTACGAATGTGCCAGTGGCCAATTCTATTCATTGGATACGACCTGAGGGATTACAATCTCCGCTTTTTGTTCAGAATGCTGAGTTGGAATATTGATCGTGCCCACCTGCCCTTGAGCTTTGTGGTGGATCCCTCTTCAGATCATCTTGTCGAACAAGTTCGGCAACAGGAGTGGTTATCGATGGAACGTCTTATCCGGGAAAACCTGTGGGACTTTGTTCCCTCTCTATACAAGAAAATAAAAGGTGAAGAGTACCAAATATGAGAAGGATTTCAAGAGAACACATGCAGACACCGTTGAGAAATAGGGTAAACGAAAGCTACCTAACCAGCCCATGCACACGGACCAAGGGCCAAGCGATGTTTACTAATGGGCATTGCTTTGCCTTTCCGAAGACTCTATCCAGAACGTGAGAGACCCGAAGCCCTTGGCCGGTGACGAGCGATCCGTTATCCGATTTGTGTTAAGCCCTGACAGATTCGATAAGATTGAATGGTATATATGAAGTTCACTTATGATTAAGAATAAATGCGGGTTTCAAAATAGTATGAATCGGACTGGGTTCTGAGCGGTGCACATTTCCTTCTTGATTTACTCTGTAATTTATCCTATAATAAAAAGAAAGATTTACTTACTTTTGTCCTCTCAGGCCCCTCATGGTCGAAGTGTACGAAAATAGCCGTATATCAGTTGAGGGAGGAGACAGTAAAACACTTAGGACTATGAAACATCTGCTGCCTATCCTGGTTCTAAGCTTATTTTTGGCTGGTTTTATGCCGGCGCGCTGCCCGGCGGGAGACTTGAACAGGGTGCCGTTGGTAATCAATGAGTTCATGGCGTCTAATAATAATTCTGCCCAGGACCCGCAGGGCCAATATGATGACTGGATTGAGCTCTATAACTACGGCAGCGATGCTATTGATATTTCCGGTATGTACCTGACGGACAACCTGTCAGTTCCCACAAAGTGGCGAATTAGCAGCGATTCTCGTAGTGCAACTATCATCCCCGCAGGCGGCTATCTATTGATATGGGCCGACAACGATACGGCTGATGCCGGCCTTCATGCCAATTTTAAACTCGGTGCCGTTGGCGAAGAAATCGGCCTGTTCGATAGCGACGGCAGTACTCTGATTGACATTGTTATTTTTCTCGACCAGACTACTGATATTTCCTACGGCCGCTACCCTGATGCTAATGATGTTTGGAGGTTTATTTCAGAGCCGACTCCGGGAGCGGAAAATGCCGGCGGATATCTGGGCCTGGTTGCCGAGCCGGAATTCAGCCATGGGCACGGTTTTTATACAGCGCCGTTTTCTGTTACAATCGCGACCGAGACCAAAGATGCCGAAATATACTATACGCTCGATGGCAGAGAGCCGTATGATACTTCCGGTGTTGGGCGGCATCCTGGGGGTATAGTTTATACCGATCCTATTCCTATCAGCAAGACCACGCATCTGCGGGTCAAGGCAATTAAGCCGGGCTGGAAGCCCTCAAATATCGAGACGCGGGCTTATATCTTTCTTGAGCCGGACGTCCGGGATTTTAGCTCTAACCTGCCTATCGCTATCATTGATACGTTTGGTGAGCGTGTCGGCCAAACGACGGAGACGCAGACGTTGTCGTATGCC
>CAYGBE010000184.1:0-3965 GCA_964348065.1 uncultured archaeon | reverse complement strand
CCAATTTTTTTGATAGTTTTGAATTATAAAATTCAAATATTAATTTATTTTTTTCTTGAAATTCCTCTAATTTATTTAGTTTTACTGCATTCCTATATCTTGCAAATAAAAATAATTTTGTTAGAAAATGTTCTCTTATTTTCTTGTTTCTTAATCTATCATCATCTTCAATTGGATACCCCTTATATCTTTCTGCAATCATGGTTGCAAAAAATCCTCCGCATTTATCAATAACTGGGGAGCCTTTCATTCCAGAATAAACTTTAACCCCAGTAACTCCCATAGTCGGTGATTTTGATTTGAATATGAATCCATCAACATCTTTTAATCCATTTATGAATTTTTGTGAAAAATTATTCATATCATCTGTAACATCTTTGTTAGTTTTGTGCTGTATTAGTCTGTATTCATTTCCTACCTTAACAACTCGTATGGGTTCTCTTGGCACCCCTAAGCCTATCTCATATTCAGGACATACTTTTATGAACTCTACAAAAGGTTTTAAATCCCTAACAATTTTTGATGGAATAGACTGTCCATTGTATCTGACTTTTTCAAATTCTAGACATGCACTAATTAATAATAATGGTTTTATTATTTTATCACCATTTCTTTTATAGCTTTTTTCTTTTCTTGATAAATCTAAAAATAATATATAATATAGCAATTATTGCAATAATTATTACAAGTAAAAACAAACCAATTAAGTTAAAGAACGCAGTATAAGCTGGTTTCTCGAAAAATTCTTCTTTTAATCTAGGAAGAGTTATTATTGTATTTATAAATTCATCTAAAGGGAATTCTTCTTTTTCTCCAACTACAAGAACATATTTTCCCTGATTATCTTGGCTGAAAACTTCAATAATATAAGTCCCTTTTTCTGCAGTTGTTTTAAGTTCAGGTCCTTGATAATATGAATCTCCCCCAAATTCTTCATAATAATATGCCCACTCATAATCTGTGCCATTAAGAAAATAGGTAGTTTCTTCATGTTCTTCTTCATGTTCATGTTCTAAAACAATTCTAACAGAAACGTCTTTTTCTATATCTTTAATATCTGGGACTAAAATTCCAACATAAAGATTAAAATCTTCATTAGAATTAATTTGATAATAATCAGATTTTCCTTTGAGATTACCATAAAAAGCTTGGGAAACTTCGGGATTTCTAATTAAAGTGAATTGTTCAGAAACTATTCTAGGTTGATGAGCAAAAGTTGTTTTTGAAACAAAAAATATGAATATAAAAAATATTATTAAAATTTCTTTAGTTTTCATATTAAAAACCTTTATATCACTTTTTCTTTTTTTTTCTATGTTTTACACAAGTTTTACACATATTAATAACCTCTTTATTTATAGTATAAAATTAAGAAACCGAATAATAAATAAACTCGGCAAAAAAATTAATTAGGTAACAATACTTTATCTATTACATGTATTACTCCATTGCTAGTTTTTATATCTGCTTTTACTACATTAGCATTATTTACCTTAACTCCATCTGTGGTGTCAAATTTAACTCTTCTTCCTTGAACAGTTTTTGCTGATTTAAGTTTCAATACATCTGATGCCATAACTTTTCCAGAAACTACATGATATGTTAAAACTGCAGTTAGTTTATTCTTATCTTTAAGTAGTTTTTTAATTGTTCCCTTTGGTAATTTTCTAAATGCTTTGTCGGTAGGTGCAAAAACTGTAAATGGCCCTCTATCACTCAAAGTTTCAACAAGCCCGGCAGCCTTAACTGCTTTTACTAATGTCTTAAAAGATCCTGCATTTATTGCAGTTTCTACTATATTTTTTCTCATTTTTTCACCCCCTCAGTTTTATAATGTAATAAAATTAAGAAATCAATCTCTACAAAACTCACAGAGTAAAACACCTTCTTCAATTTTTAAAGATTCTCTGTAGTTTTCACAATTAAAACAAAATCCAGATAGTTTAATATTAAAAAAATTAGATTTTAGTCTCCCCTTTTTAATGTTTTCAAAAATAAAACAATTGTTCATATAATCTCTAATTTATTATTGAATAAACAATTATTTAAAGGTATCCATTAAAGGTATACATCAATAGTAACCATTAAATACTAGAGAGTACTAAATTATTATATAAAAAATTAAGAGTTAAAAAGAATGAGGGATTAAAAATGAAATCTGAAATTAAAAAAGAAATTATAAAAGTTATTGTTGATTATGGATCTGATGGAGCTACTTCTTCGGAAATTGGAAATAAAATAGGGTTCAAACGTCATACTATATCTAAATATCTTTCGATAATGGAAAGGGAAGGTCTATTAAGACATAAGAAATTTGGTAGAGGAAAAATATGGTTTGTTAATAAAAATCTTTTGCAAAAGCTATTTAGTTCTAAAATAGATGATATGAGTTTTATTGAAAAAATGATATTTAATATTGCATCCAAAATTCCTATAGGTCTGATAGTTTTAGATAAAGAATATAATATCCAATTTATTAATGATTTTGTGTTTAAAAAATATGACAATGTAATAGGAAAAAAATTTTACACAAGCGTACTTGGTCTGAAAAAGTCAAATTCCCTAAAAAAAATAAATAAATTTATTAAAAGTAAAAAAGATAATGAAGAGCTTGAAATCAATGATAAGTTTGGCAACACTCTCCGCATAAAAAGAACAAAAATGATAAATCCTGATAATAGTATTTCATTTATTTTGATCATTGATGACATAACCAAGCGCAAGAATGCAGAAAAACGCTTTAAACTATTCTTTGAAAATGAACCAGCGTACTGCTACATGATTTCACCAAAGGGCGTGATAATCGATGTTAACAAATCTGCGCTAAAGACGCTTGAATATAAAAAAGAAGAAATTGTTGGTAAACCATTAAAAATAATCTATGCTCCAGAGTCACTGGAAAAAATGGAGTATTTTTTTAAAAAATGGAAAAAAAATGGTAAAATAAATAATGAGGAAATGACAATCATTACCAAAAGAGGGAAAAGGCGCACGGTAATATTAAGTGCCAATTCAGTTAAAAATAAAAATGGTAAAATTTTGCATTCTATATCTGTACAAAAGGACATAACCAAGCGCAAGAAAATAGAAGAAAAATTGAAAAAAACTATTAAAAAACTTAGAGAAAAATAATTAAAAGAAGGTGATAAGATAGCTAAGAAAAAAACTTCCAGGCGAAGAAAGAGAGAACCAACTTGGGATGAAATTGGAGAGGTCATAGGCAGTAAGATGGAAAAAGAATTCAAGGGATCTAAGCGAAGAAAGAAAGACTTCAGATGCACAGTGAAAGAAGGCGTGAGTAGTAGTGGAACTGGAGGTTGGTTTTACTTTTTGGGATTCATCGCTGCATTGATATATTACATAACTACTGCGCCAACCTTTTGGGATGGAGTTGTAGGATTCTTCAAAGCAATCTTCTGGCCAGCTTTTCTTGTTTACGGAGCAATGGTAGCATTAGCATTATAGAAGGATAGAGCAAGTTGTGTTAGAATTTTCAGCAGGCTTAAATATCACTTTTTCTTTTTTCTTTTTCCAATAACTACAGAGACTAGAACCAGTATCAAAAAGAGAGATGCAAACAACAAAATCAATGATACGTTACTCTCATCGCTTAGAATGAACAGGTAGCTGAAGGATAATGTCAAAGCAATTGCGCCTAAAAGCACCCATGCTCTCATAAAGTCTTTATCCATAATAAAATTATAGAAAAATTAAGATATAAGAGTTTATTTTTGAATCTGTCTACATTCTTTATCTATACATTTTATTATCAAGTGACCTGCTATTCCAGTACAAAAATCAGGGCACTGTCTACTTTCGTCAACATATTTTTCGTTTCCATAAAAACAATCTCCTGTCCTTATATGAACTCCGCAACTGCAATCTGCATCAACATTACAATATTTCTCTTCTGTCACTTCAGAACAATCGCCTTCCAGATAAAACGCGACATTCGGGTTCATGCA
>CAYGBE010000183.1:0-2739 GCA_964348065.1 uncultured archaeon | reverse complement strand
TACTAAAAATTATGCCTTAAGAAATAAACCTCTAGAAACTCAACATGGTATGTACCTTATAGCGCAGAATGGAAGTCAGTATCCTAAGATATTTTGCAAAGTTATTGAAATAGATAGTTTTAAAGAAAGAAAAGCAACCTTTGAAAGCAGTATATCAGAACTAGCAGCTATTGTTGTTTTAGAACCACAATATGAGATTGCTGAAGATTATGAGGGGGAAATTAGAACTCAAAGTTTAGAGGGTTTTAAATTAAGGTTTCCGAATGATGAAGAATTTGGAGTCATTTATAAAATACCAAAAGAAGGTATACATCTTGGTAATTGGAGAGTTTCTTATAATAAATCTCTGCCATATAAATATCCTTTAAAAAAAATTTACAGAAGTGCATTTGTAACAGGAGTTCAGGGAACTGGAAAAACAAACTTTCTAAAGTTTTTAATTCAACAATTTGCTAATTCAAATTATAATAAAAAACCAGCAATTGTAATCGTTGATGTGGAGGGAGAATATTCTAATTTAGTTAATACTGAATTCGAAAATGTAGAAAAATTTATTGTGTCCCCAGGCAATAATATAGGCAATGTGACTTTATCGATATCTGAAATTGCACCAGAAGATTTACAATATTTCATACCTCAAATGGAATCAAAAACGTCTGAGCTTATGGATAAAATAATAAAAAGATGTTATGAGCATTTAGAAAAAACTTATGGAAGATTTAATAAAGAACAATTGTTGACAACAATAGGCTTTCAAGTAAGAACTGATACGTTATTCCATCCTGCACAAAGACCAGCTATTCTTAGAGCATTAGAAACAAATAATTTTGATTTGTTTGACCAAGAAGGAAAAGAAATATTAACGGCTGATAAACTTTTAGTTCCGGGAAAAGTTAATATTATAGATTTATCATCTTTAGAACATGATGCACAACAAAGAGCAGCAGCTTTGTATCTTTTAACAATGTTTCATAGATACAAGTTAAAATCTAATAGCAAAATTAATCTTGTTTTTATAGTAGATGAAGCTCATAGATTATTCCCAAGAAGAGCTAGTTATGAATTAAGAAGAGAATATATGTTAAGAATTGCTCACAAAGTTAGTGAAGTTACACATCGAGGTCGAAAACGAAACTATGGAATTGTTTTTGCCACACAATCGCCTTCTGATATAACTCCAGAAATAATAGACCTTTGTGATACAAAGGTTTGTTTTAGACTTTCAGGTCATAGAAAATGGGTTCAACAGTTCTTAGGCAAAGAATATTATAAAGAGTTAGATGAAATGGAAACAGGAATAGCAATTATATCATGTAAAGGAGTTCATGAGACAGTGAAAATAGAAATACCATTGATTAAATGAGATTATTTCTTAACTTTTCCAAATTTTAATCTTGCTAAAAGCTTTCCGAGTTTTACTAGTTCTTCAGGCTTGTATTTTGCCAACAAGTTAAGTTCATCATCATATTTGACTCTTTTATTTTCTAGTTTCATTACAGCTTTCAGATTCAAAGCCATAGCACAACGAGAACAGAAGTCTGATGTTGGTGAATTAACAAATTTGCAGCGAGGACATTTTATTGGCTTTAATTTACTTTCTTCAACTTCTTTTGATTTTTTCAATCCATGCAACTTTAATATAGCATCATCAGTATCACGCCCTGAAAGGTGCACATACGTTGCTGCCATATCACTTGATTGTGTCCAACCGAACACCGATTTTAATTGAGATTCAGTAAGATGTTTGGCCAAAAAGGTTGCTCTGGAGTGGCGAAACAAGTGACAATATATTCTTTTTTTAATTCCAGCTTTTTTGGCGACTCTCTTTATCATATTGCTGATGCCATTGTAAGTTATAACATCTTTGTTGTTTCTCTTTCCAAAACCAATCCATAAAGGAGAATCCAAGTCATCTTTATTTGGATGAATATCAACCCAAGAAGCAAGTAAAGGAGCTGAAGCTATTAAACGTATTCGACGGTCTCCTGTTTTTCCAGAAACAATTATAACACAACCATATTTATCAAACTGCAAATTTCTTATGGCTAACGAAGCAATTTCATTAATCCTAGCTCCCGACTCGGCGAGAGCCATTATCAAAGCTTTGTTTCGCGGGTGTTTTGCGGCATTGACCATTTTTTTAATCTCATCTTCGGTAAGCAACTCTTCTGGCAGTTTATGGTTTTTGTTTTTGTAAGAAGTCTTTATCCATCTAACCTCTTCTGGATAAGTTTTTCTTTCACAGCCTCTTAGCCATGAATAAAATTTCTTTAGAATAATCCTATAATCTGTTTTAGTCCACTCAGCATAACCCTGTTTTTCAATTGTTTGAACCAATTTTATTAAGTCGTTCTTTTTTGCTTTCTTAAAATCCTTTTTTAACCACTTTGACAAGTTCAATAGAATCCTAATTTCCTTTTTTCTTCGTGCAATGCTTAATCCATTTGCACAAAGATAATCATAATATTTTTCTAAAGTTGTTTTGTTTACATCTTTAAGTTTTTTTAATATTAAAAGAAGATTTTCCAAACCCTTTTCTCTACGATGAATATCAAAATTAGGCATAAAATAATTTAAAATCACAAATATTTAAAGCCGTACGCTTATAACTAATAGTTTGGCGCCCGAGGCAGGATTTGAACCTGCAACCTTCTGCTTAACAGGCAGCTGCTCTTCCGTTGAGCTACTCGGGCATATTCAAAATATGTTATAAGTATTTATAAAATTAATTGGGTAAAT
>CAYGBE010000182.1:0-17506 GCA_964348065.1 uncultured archaeon | reverse complement strand
CCATATATAATTTTCTATTCATTTATTTTTCTTTAAATAACACAATTTTGCAGGCCCCACTCTTCTCTGAAAAACCAATTTTTCAGAAACAAGGCCAAAAATGTATTTAGACACAGTTATTCTGTTGATTCCTGTGTTTTCAGCAATATTAAGGATAGTTAAGCCTTCTGGATGCTCTTTCAAACTTTTTATTATTTTTTGTCTAAAGTTATTTTCTTCCATATTTTAACCTCATGCATATGGATACGTAGCATTTATGAATAATTTTCTAACAGTTGCATCATCAACAGATGGTTCAGTAAAGTTAGCCCATATCCAAAACTCATCCACAGCATTAACAGGTAAAGATGAATTAGCAACCCAAACTCCTACTGAGCAAGCTGGAATAGTCTGAGGACTATCAGCAGGATCATTAGATAATGTTCCATAAAGAACTATTGTTGGAGATGGTAAACTTGCATTTATGCACATAGTTATGTTTTCATTAACATTTCCAGTGTTATTAATTCTGAAATTGGCAACAGAAGAGTTTTGACAGTCTGAAGTTCCTTGCACACAAGGATCAACACTAGAGTTTGTGGTTGTTGTGTTTATATCTTCATTAGAGGTTAATTGTCCTGTTTCTGATGATTTGGTTACTGAATCATCTGGTAATGTTACTAGGAATGAGACATTTGCTGTTGTATTTAACCAGAACCTATTTGCTTCAATAGAACAACCAGTTCCATTCATATTACCATTGCTATCATTAGCATAGAAGCACCAACCAACAACAGTCCCTGGAGTTGAATTCAAAGTAGTAATGTTCCATGAAGTGTTAGTTGAGCCTGAGAAACTAACATAAGTATCATTAACCCAAGTTCCAGTATTGTTGGTAGAGAATATGTATCCTGCTAATCCATCAGCATCGTTCCAAACCAGACTGAAATTAGCAGCCTGTCCAGCAACAGTTGTATTAACATTATCACTAGAATAAGTAGGAGGTCCTGTATCTTCCTCAACTGTTATATTATGTCCATTTGCAGATGATAAGTTAATAGTAAAGCTAGAAAGAACACCAGAACCATCAGTTTGTAGAGCATAAGCTTGAACAGAGTTATTATAAACAATATAATACTTGTCAGTTTTTAGTCCACTGATGTTATACCTCATTGTGAAGAAACCAGACTCAGGAGTATCATTCCATTGAACTAAACTTTGAGTTAAGTTTGAGAACTCTCTTGTTATGTATTTGTCAATTCCGCTCTCATCTACAGTTGAATTGTGCCAGACTCCTCCTGTTGATTCATTGTTGTAGTTGAACCAGTAAGGTTGTGTAAGGGAGAAATGTATTCTATAAGCTTCTACAAAGCCAGCATTCCTAAATGAGTTATTTTCTTCATTATCCAACCAAGCAAAAAGTGTGGATCCGGTAACAGTTCCTCCACTAATGATGTTGTTATTCGTGATTCGTAGTATATAAGCGTTTGCAGTAGAATTAATTGTGTTATTGATGAATGTGTTGTTTTCGCCGTACATCCAATATATCCCATAATCACTCGAATCAATAGTGTTGTTTTGAATCAGGTTTCCTGTTCCACCATAGCCACGGTTGTATATTCCAATGTAGACATCCCTCAAAGTTGAATTCGTTATGTTCGTGTTGTCTGTTTGAGACAATAAAATACAATTGTTCTCTTCATTAGTGTGATCTATAGTTATATTGTTGATTATTGAATTATCTGCATTACATAAAACTATTTCTGAAACATTGTTATTCCAATGTTGTATTGTAACAGTATCATTGTAATAAACTATTGGTTTGTTGTCTGTTCCTGTTACATTTGTGAGTAAATGATTGCAGTAAGCAGTGCTTGATGCATACATAGAGTAATCCATAATAGTGTTATTCTGAAAATCTGAATTGTTTATTGTGTTGTTTGAGGATTGGTAAACAAATATTCCATATTGACTGCTGTCATAGATGTTTGTGTTGTTGAGCTCATTGTTGTCAGAATTTGAAAGGTAGATACCATTACTACAAGAGCTAATTTTTACATTATCGATTGTGTGGTTGTCAGTACTAAAAAATTGTATTCCATTTGAAAAATGCGTTATATTACAGTTCTTTATTGTGTTGTTTGCTGCACCACTTGTATTTATTAAAACTCCATAGTCATCCCCAGCCCAATCCCCATCTATATAGTTGTCAAAGTTTAGACAATCTAAAGTTGAATTTTGTATTGCCCATAAAGAAGAATCCCCAAACTGTATTCCATGTCCAGTAACAGAACCAGATGTATCTAGACAATAATACGTATTGTTCTGTGATATGTTGTAGGGCAAAGAAGTTATAAAAACATCACATTTGGCTTGCTCAACCTTTATCTCATGTTCACCTTTCAAATCAATAGTAAAGTTTATTTCACCATTAACTGCTTGCAATGTATAGGCCAATACAGAATTGTTATAAACCTTATAATCCCAGTTATCATTCAACCCACTCATATTATATCTAGCGATTATATTAGTTCCAGATGAATTAGTTTCGTTCCATTGAACTAAAGTGTTGTTCCAACTCGTGAGCTCTCTAGTTAATCGCATTGTTCCACTTCCTGAATCTATACTAGTATTAACCCAAACCCCACCTGTGGTCTCATTGTTATAACTAAAATCAGAAGTTGTGTCTTCAAACCAAATTATTCTAGGACTAGTGAAGTTGTTGTTTCTGAAAGAATTGTTATAAGATTGGGTAAACCGATAATCGGAGGTAGTGCTGTCATGGATAGAATTAAGAGTTAGGTTGTTGTTATTGGAGTTGGAGAAAAATCGAATACCATAAGAGTTAGAAGCAAGAGTGTTGTTGTATATTGTATTGTTTTCACATGATTGGTATAAAACGATGCCAAAACTATTTGAAGTTGCAGTATTATTCTTTATAATGTTTGAATCAGAATAACGAAAATATAATAAACTATCACTAGAACTAGCAGTATTGTTCTCAATTCTAAGACCTGTTGCACTATACGCATAGACAGCATTCTGCACATCTGTGAAATTGGAATTGGTTATATTCGTATTATCTGTTCCTGTAAGCTTGATTCCATTATTATCAATACCAATCAATGTGACATTATCTATTACAGAATTATCAGCATCACATAGTGTTATCTGTGAAAAATTATTATACCAATCCTGTATTGTTACTGAAGAATTGTAGAAGAGCATTGGGTTGTTGCTGGTTACAACAACATCAGTTATGTTTATCTCGTCGCAGTAAGAACCAACTGCTTGCACATCAATATCCCATGAGCTACTATTTTGAATGGTTGAATTTATCAATGTAGTATTGGAGTTGTATATGAAAAAGCCATAATAATTTGAATCAGCTGTAATATTTGTAAAAGTGTTTCCAAAGGAACCCCAACCGTCGGCTATTCCATAAAAAGTATTGGAATTTGCTGTAACATTGGCTATTGTATTATTGTGGGCTGTGTATAAGTATATTCCAGCACCTTGAGTAACAGAATTTAAATTGACAATCACATTGGTTATTGTGTTGTTTTTAGTTCCTGTGGAAAGATATATTCCATAACCGAATTCAGTTATATTACAGTTCTTTATGGTGTTGTTTATTGCATCACTTGAATTTATGTAAACACCGTAATCACTTCCAGAATCATCACCATTTATATATCTATCAAAGATCACACAATCTAGAGTTGAGTTCTGAATTGCCCAACTAGTAGAATTCCCAAACTGTATTGCTGTTCCTGATAAACCAGAAGTAGATGAGTCTAGACAATAATACGTATTGTTCTGTGATATGTTGTAAGGCAAAGAATTTATGTAAACATCACAAGCAGTTGGCCCAATTCCTTCAACCTTTATCTCAGTCTCTCCAGACAGATCAATAGTAAAGCTAGGAAGAACACCATCACCATCAGTTGTTAGATTGTAAGTTGATACAGAATTATTATAAACAGTATAATTCCAGTTAGCATTCATTCCACTCATATTGTAATTAGCAGTTATATCAGTTCCAGATGAATTAGTATCGTTCCATTGAACCAAGACATTAGTCCAACTAGTGAGTTCTCTAGTTAATCGTATTGTTCCACTTCCCGAATCTATACTAGTATTAACCCAAACCCCGCCTGTGGTCTTATTATTATAACTAAAATCAGAACCTATGTCGCTAAACCGAATTATTCTGGAATCAGTGAAGTTCGTATTCCTGAAAGAATTGTTATAAGAATCATATAGTCTATAGTCGTTGACATTATCATGAAAAGAACCAAGAGTTATTTTGTTGTAATCTGAACCATAAATGTAAATACCGCGATCACTATCAGTTACTGTATTGTTGTAAAAAGTGTTGGAATTGGCTGACTGATAGACATAAAAACCACTTGAAACTGAAGTTATTATGTTGTTCCTCACAATGTTTGAGTTAGTATCACGAATATACGATCCACCACCACTAGAATTAACAGTGTTGTTTTCAAATCTGTTACTAGACCCAAAATGAATATGCAAACCATATTCAACATCTGTGAAATCGGAGTTAGTTATGTTTGTGTTATCTGTTCTAACAAGAAAGATCCCGTTATTTTCATTACCAATCAATGTAACATTATCTATTACAGAATTGTCAGCATCACAAAGTATCATTTCTGAAAAATTATTATACCAATCCTGTATTGTTACTGAAGAATTGTAGAATACTATTGGCTTGTTGTAAGTTCCATTCACATTAGACATATCTATACCATCACAGTTAGAAGCATACACAATCAAGTAAATATCCCATCCACTACTGTTGTAGATGTTTGAATCTGTTATTTTTGATGTGGAGGTATATGTATAAAATCCATTTGTGTTCGAGTCACCTGTGATGTTTGTGAAAGTGTTCCCCCAACATCCATTGTAGTCCATAAATCCATAATAATTTGAATTTGATATAACATTTGTTACTGTGTTGTTGTCTGATGCACTGATGTATATCCCACCACCAGTAGAACCTGCAGAATTATTATATAAAAACGAATTCAGTATGGTGTTGTTTTTAGTCCCACCCTCTAGAGTTATTCCATACCTAAATTCAGTTATATTACAGTTCTTTATGCTGTTGTTTATTGCATCGGCCGAGTTTATGTAGACACCAGAATCAGCTCCAACCCAATCCCCATCTATGTTATTGTCAAAATTCACACAATCTAGAGTTGAGTTCTGAATTGCCCAACTAGTAGAATTCCCAAACTGTATTCCATGTCCAGTAACAGAACCAGAAGTGTTCAAACAATAATACGTATTGTTCTGTGATATGTTGTAGGGCAAAGAATTTATGTAAACATCACAAGCAGTTGGCCCAATTCCTTCAACTTTAATCTCAGTCTCTCCAGACAGATCAATAGTAAAGCTTTCTAGAACACCATCACCATCAGTTGTTAGATTGTAAGTTGATACAGAGTTATTATAAACAGTATAATTCCAATTAGCATTCAAACCACTCATATTATATCTGGCAGTCATATCTGCAGTAGAGTTAGTATCGTTCCATTGAATTAAAGTATTAGTCCAACTAGTGAGTTCTCTGGTCAAGGTTTGATCTGCCGTATTTATAGTGGTATTAACCCAAACTCCATCTATAGTCTTATTGTTATAATTAAAACTAGAAGTTGTATCATCAAACCAAATTTTTCTAGAACCAGTGAAGTTGTTGTTTCTGAAAGAATTGTTATAAGACTGTTCTAAATGATAGTCGCGGAGGCTACTGCCATAAATAGAATTAAAAGTTATGTTGTTATTGTTCGAGTTTATAGATAATCGAATACCAATAGTGTTAGAAGCAAGGGTGTTGTTGTATACTGTGTGGTTTTCACAGTATTGATAAAAAAATATGCCATAATAACTCGAAGTTACAGTATTGTTTTTTATAATGTTTGTATCATCAGTCCAACGGAAGGTTGTTAAACTATTACTAGAACTAACAGTGTTGTTCTCAATTCTAACACCACTTTCCTGATATACATAGACAGCATCTTCAACATCTGTGAAATTGGAATTAGTTATATTTGTATTGCCTGTTTCCACGAGAAAGATCCCGTTATTTCCATTACCAATCAATGTAACATTATCTATTACAGAATTATCAGCATTACACAGTATTATTTCTGAGAAGTTGTTATTCCAATCCTGTATGGTTACTGGAGAATTGTAGAAGAGTAATGGAAGATTATTGGTCACATTAACATTAGTCATTTCTATCGCATTACAATCATTATTATCCACAAACATGAAAAAATCCCATGAATCACTATTTTGGATGTTTGAATTTGTAAATTTTGAAGTAGAGTAGTACATATAAACTCCTACATTATTTAAATCACCTGTGACATTTGTGAAAGTGTTTCCCTCAGAATATGACCAGTCATTTATTCCATAATAATTATGATTTAATGTACTGTTGACTATTGTGTTGTTGTGGGATGTACTTATGTATATTCCACTATCAGGATAACCATCATTGGAACTAATATTCACATTATTTATGGTGTTGTTTTTAGTCCCGCCTTCTAAATGTATTCCATGACTGAAGTCTGATATATTACAATTCTTTATGCTGTTGTTTATTGCATCAGACGTGTTTATGAGAATTCCATAGTCAGTTCCAGCATCATCACCACTCATATATCTGTCAAAATTCACACAATCTAAAGTTGAATTTTGTATTGCCCAACTAGTGGAATTCCCGAATTGTATTGCTGTTCCAGATAAACTATCAGAAGAAGTATCTAGACAATAATACGTATTGTTCTGTGATATGTTGTAGGGTAGTGAAGTTATGAAAACTTGACAATCACTTTCTACATCTAATGGAATCAACAAAGCAGACTCAGTATAATTTTCTCCACCACTTGCATCTGCAAAATAATGATAGTTTCCTGGTGATAAAGTGCTAGTATCATTATAAAATCCTGCTTCTGAACAATTGTTTCCATAACGGCAAAGAACTTCCTCATCTGTTAAAACTCTTGGATAGATTTTTACCTCATCGATAGTACCATTCCAAAAACTCATCCAATTATCCCAAGTACCTATGAAATCCCTATTAACACCACTTATATAATCTCCCTCATCTGGGTGCGTATCATTACTAAGCTTCTGACCATTTAAGTAAAAGGTAATGTTTGTTCCATTGTGAGTTAATACACAATGATACCAGTTGTAAGTGTCTATAGTTGTTGTATTAGAATAGTAATAAAGCCCACCTGAAGAATTTCTGTAAGCCAATGTGATATTTTCATTTGCTCCGTCTGTTGGGTTCATCGTTAAATAATATCTTCCATGTAAGTCAACAATAGTTCCAGATGCATTTTTTTTAGGATAGACCCAAGCTTCTATTGTAAAATCATCAGTAGTGCTAAATTCCAAAATACTGTTTTGTGGTATTTCAACATAATCAGCCAAACCATCAAATTCTAAACAAGAACCATACTTACAATTAGTTGTCCATTGAGGAATTCCATGAGAAGAATTTTCCAATGTTCCATTAAGATTATTACCAACACTATCAAAGGTTTTATTACCAACTCCTTCGTCTAAATGAAATATAGCTGACACAGTTCCATTTCTAAAGAAATCATAGTAAACATCATCGTCTCCTGTATTTGATTCTGATAATGAGAAGTTAGTTTGGGTTGGGTATGTTACTTGAGATTCATAAAGTTCTTTTATCTCGTCTGCAGATAAACTTCTGTTAAAAATCATTATTTCATCGATTGTGCCATTGAAACCCTTGGTACCATCATCGTTATCATTGCCAATTGTAAGTGCCTGACTATCACAAGGTACCAAGTCATCATAACTATAAGTGTCTCCTTCACTACCATTCACATAAGTAATGATGGCAGTGCCATTAAAGACTCCTACAACATGTTGCCATTTGTTTAAACTTATTTCTGCAGAAGCCATTTGACCACCTGTACCATTGTAAACCATGAAATGTGCTTTATCATCACTTGAAACAAACAAAATAAATCCCTTATTGCTACAAGCTTTATCCAAAATCCGATTGTGTATTGACCATGGAGGTATGGAACGAGGGTTTATCCAGGCACTTACTGTAATTTCTCCTGAAATATTCAAACTCTCATCGTTCCCAACATCAACATAATTAGCACTAGTATTGCCACTAAAATTCAAAGCATTTCCAAACCTTCCGGCAACTGTTTCAATACAATCTTCTTCATTATAACAAGAACTACTTTCATTATATAATTGACCATCATTATCCCAACCAGAAGAATCAAATGTATAATTAGTAGAATTAACAGACTCAAATCTCCAGTAACCAACAAGACCAGAGGTGTTAACACTAGCAGTGTTGTTACTCAAACTCAAAACAAGTTTTGCCTTATCCACTTTTAATGGTAATAACAAAGCAGACTTGGTGTAATTTTCTCCTTCATTCGAATATACAAAATAATAATGATAACCTGCTCCAAGAGTTATAGTATCATTGTGAAATCCTGTTTCTGAGCAATTGTTACCATAATGACATAATATTTCTTCTGCTGATAATGCTCTTGGATAAATTTTTACTTCGTCGATGGTACCATTGAACCACGTATCATCTGTAGGGTCTCCTCCAATATGTAATGTCTGATCACGATCGTTTAAAGTATCATAATCATCAGTATCTATTTCCTCACCATCAATGTATAATATACCATGAGAAGTATTCAGAGTTACTGCTGCATAATGCCATTGACTGTCATTATAAGTTAATGGCGAGTTAAGATAAATATTATTCGTAGAAGCATTGTGTGCAAACCGTACATTGTCTCCTTCGCTGTCAAGACCAAACCACCACCCATCTTCTGAAGCACCACTTATAAAATGGTCTAAAAATCTTGGAAAATTATCTTGTGTATTGTTAGCTTTAAACCACAATTCTACTGTAACACTCTTATTTGCAAAATCCCACAAATCACTATCAGCTATTTGTATATGATCTTTAATTCCATCAAACTGTATGGCTTTACCATATTTTCCATCAACCCAAATCGGACAATCTCCTCCATAACATGGAGTTGTGTAATTATACAAAGTTCCAGTATTATTATTTCCACTATAATCGAATGTATCATTTCCAGAACCCTCATCAAAATGCCAAATGGCTGATACAGTTCCATTTCTAAAGAAATCATAGTAAACATTACTATCTCCTGTATTTGATTCTGATAATGAGAAGTTAGTTTGTGTAAGATAAGTTATTTGAGATTCATAAAGTTCTTTTATCTCGTCTGCAGATAAACTTCTGTTAAAAATCATTATTTCATCTAAAGTTCCATTGAAATTATTTCCTGCAGGTTCTCCACCAATTCTCAGAGTTTGGTCATAATCGTTTAAATTACCATAATCATCAGTATCTATTTCCTCACCATCAATGTATAATATACCATGAGAAGTATTCAGAGTTACTGCTGCGTAATGCCATTGACTGTCATTATAAGTTAATGGCGAGTTAAGACTTAGGTCATTTCCAGGGTCTGCGTCATCTCTATGTTCAAACCATAAATTATCTCCTTGGCTGTCAAAACCAAAATTCCAACCATTACCTATAGCACCACCTGTAAAATGTTCTAAGAGTATTGACCAACTATCTTGTGTATTGTTAGCTTTAAACCACACACTCACTGTAACACTCTTATTTGCAAAATCCCACAAATCACTATCAGCTATTTGTATGTTATTGCCAATTCCATCAAAGTCTATAGCATTTCCAAACCTTCCGGAACTTGAATTAGGACAATGTTCATTATAACAAGACGTTGACCCATTTTGCAACCGACCATCATTGTTCCATCCAGAAGAATCAAATGTATAATTAGAAGAATTAACAGACTCAAATCTCCAGTAACCAACAAGACCAGAGGTGTTAACAACATTTGTAGTATTGTTCAAAGAAAGAACAGGCTTGGTCTTTTCAACAGTATAAACCCATTGATCTGTAAAATTCCAATAATCATCTGTATTATTAGCATATTCTCTCCAAACATAAGTCCCAGCAGCCAGATCATTAATATCATAATAATAAACATCTCCATCATTAGTTGTAACAGTATAATTATCTAGAGGACCAGTGAAGTTATGTTCTATTAACACTGTATCAACAGAGGATTCACTATCATTCCAAGTTATGTTGAGCTGATAGTTTTGTCCTGATGAATAAGTAACACCTGATGATGGATAAGTTGTGTTATCAAACCATGTTGGTGGTGTTGTGTCTGTAGGGCTAGTTATTTTCACAGCTGAGTCAGTAGTATCATTTGAAGTCACTTGACTCTCATTAGAAGTAAAATTAGCATCTATCTTATAAACAGAATTTATAGTACCAGTTGCATTCACCAACCATTTTATTGTGCAGGTTTGTCCTCTAGACAAAGAACCACAAGATTTTGGATTTTCAGGTTCAGATACTGTTATAGTTGGTGAGGAATCAGTGTGATTGATCTCTCCCCCAGAATTAATAGACTGGGCAGTTACGTTTATAACATCAGAACCATCATGAATAGCCTTAACCAACCAGCTTGTACTTGTAAAACCTACAGATATGTTTCCTAACTCATGTTTGGCAGTTTCTCCGTTTGCTAGTTCAAACAAGCTTGGTAAGGAAATGGTTGCATTTGTAAAATTACATTGTTTTACAGTACAAGACACGTTTCCTGTTATATTGATGTAATCACCTCTTAAAGGAGCTGTTGTGTTTGTAGTTACTATAACTGCAATATGTGGTTCCTGTTCTGTTGTGTTTAACCAGAACCTGTTTGCTGCATCACAATTAGTTCCATTCCATTTATTTGATGAATCATTAGCATAAAAACACCATGCAACAACAGTTCCAACTGTGTCATTCAAAGTTGTAACATTAGTAACATTTTGGGGTGTATCAGTGAATGCATACCAACTAGAATTAACCCATGTTCCACTGTTGTTAGTAGAAAATATGTATCCTCCATTTGGTTCTAATTGTGCATCATCATCCCACTCTAGTTTAAATTCACAAGGTAATCCTGCTTCAGTCACGTTTGTTGTATTTTTTGAATAAGTTGGGGGATTAGCACCATATGTTACAATAAGAAAAACCTGATCTGTTCTAACATTTATAGCACAACCTGTGTCAATATCAGTACAAGCATAACTTGCAGTAGCTCCAATCCCGAATATATCATTTGAATCCAACATGTTTGAAACATTTGTGTGGTTTCTTGTCCATTTAACTTCAGAGGTTGATAAAATGAACTCTTCGACCCAGGTTGGAGGCGATATCCGTTTATGAAACACTCTTTGGTTTGAAGGTACACCTGTTCCAAAATCATTATAATATCCCTCATAACGAAAAGTTAAATTTGTAATATTTTCCCAACCACCAGTAAAAGAAAGATTAAAGGTGAACCTGTGGGCAACTGTTCTTGATTGACCATTCGCCATACTTCTACTCGCAGCTTCACGATTATTATCACTTTTATTTACTTTATCATATTGATCGTCTTCAAATAGGTCAACGGCAATGTCCGGGCTACCACCTCCAGATGTACTGGATCCATTATATGCTTTATTAGTGGTATTTGGATACAATTCAGATGTTGTTGGGTCTATCATGACTGGATAAATTCTTGCTGCATCATTCAACCAATCATAAGGAGTTTTAACTGTAATATACAGATCATTGCCTTTGTTTTTGAGTTGGTATTTTAATGGAATATTATTTGGCTTTGTATTCGAATCATATGCATAGGGTCTTGGAAAATAGAAAACTGTTTTATTATCCTTTGTTCTGAACTCTATTGGACCAGAACTTGTAAAAGTTGTTTTGTTCCAAGGTTTGTTATTAATATAAACATCAATACTATTAGAATAATCAAATACAACATCTAGGTCTAAAGTCACATTTCCACCAGAGATTATATAAGGTTCAGGCTTTGGCAAGACATTCTTACTCTCTATTTTCAAGAGTTCTTTGAAGGATTTTGGATAATAATAGTAAGATAGATCAAAACCAGGACCAAAAATTTCTGGATAAATAAATTCATTCTCATCTGATATTCCAACAACATTTTGGGCAACATTGATTTGTTGAACTTGGTTTAAGTCATTCCTATAGTTCAAAGACAAGGGCTGAAGAGTTAGGTAACTAGTTTTGCGTGTTTTTTCTTTTAGTTTTAAAGAATCATACTGGAATTTAATGGTTTTATCTAGTGTAGGATATTCTTTGAAATAGACTTCGTATAAACCCTCTTTGACCATATAATCATAAAAAATATTGTCTGATTTTGTTATTGTTGTATTTATTGGTGAAAAATCTGTTCCATTGTAGTAGTTTATGGGGTAGAGGTATAGTATATCAGTTTTTGTTCTATCTGGATTACAATAAGTAATGCTGGAGAAAGTTCTTCTATTACAAATATATGATTCTGTTAAACTAGTTGTAGATTCTTCTGGTGAAAGGTTTTCATTCTTAAATCCTTTTTCAAAGGGCTCTTCTACAACATAAAGAGGTGTTGCACCTTCTGTTGTGTTTATTGTTATAAATTCTGTTTTATTGATAAAAATATAATCAACATAAACATCACAATCACCACTTCCATCAATATCTGTACATTGCATTTTAAAACTGTAGTTACCATCACTGTTATTACAATTATCTAATGGATATGTTTTATCATCTTCAAGTGGTGTGCTTAAAGTACCCAAATTTATATCATCAGTTCCATTCCAACAATATATACTCCCACTATTATCAGTTGTTACTTGAGCCTCGACAACCACATCTTCATAAGTTTCAGATGTAGTAAAATTGACAGATATATTGGGAGATGAACACCAAGTTCCTGAACAGCTTTCATGGGCACGAATGTTGTCGCTCTCGTTCACTTCTGCTGTTACTTCTTGAGAAGAATTATTTGCATATGTTGGAAGCATTTCTGTAGCATTACCATTATACCTAGCAGTTCCATTCACCTCTCCACAAAAATCTCCACCCACACATTCAACAGTTGCATTAACCCAAAAAGTGTTATTTTGTAGGACTTCTAAAGGACTTGTTTCATTATATATAGCAGGATATGGGTCTGTTAAGTTAACAACCAATACACCGTATGGTTGAGTGGCAGTAAAGCTGAACTCATTGCCAGATTGGCAACCAGTTTCATTCCAATTACTATCAGTATCATTAGCATAAACACACCATTTTATTGTTGTGCTGTCTGTATCATTAATAAAGTAAGTTTCATTGCTCCAAGATTGTGTGGTAACATTATAGTCAACATCAACATGGAATGCATCTATGTACAAAACCGTTCCATCACCTCCGCCTTCTCTATCCCACAGGTTCCTCCAACACGTATTATTAATCTCAGTCCAGCTCACAGATGCATTGCTAGCATTGGCCCACTTAAAACTAAAATCACAACCGTCAGTTGTATTATTTGCTAAAGTATGCCAAGTTGAGACTGAAGAACAGTCACCAGGAGTTGAAGCAAATCCATAGTCTATAGACCATTTATCATCACCTTGAGTGCCAGTACAATTGAAGTAAACTCCGAATGTTGCATTGTTTATTAATCCCAAAGAGCCTTGTGTGGTATTATTCCACCAATAAGTCTGGTCTGGGCCCCCACCAACTAACTGACATTCTGCATAACTTGAATCATAATCATAGGCTTGGTCTTCATTTGTGCATTGACCAACTGTGTCATCATTTGCATTTGGCCTTCTTTGATACATATCATTATCTAATGAAAATGCTTTCCAAGTATCATTCCACCAACTAACTCCTGTTCCGTTCTGTATGCTGAATATATAACCAGATAGATAATCATCATCTGCCCATTTCAATCTAAACTCAACTGGTGTTCCTGCTGTTGTTGAATTCGTAGAATTGTCAGAATATGTTGGTGGATTGCTTGAACTTTCAATAAATGCATTTTCAGTGTCGTTCGATGGATTAGAACTGAAATTAACATCTATTTCATAAAAATTGCCCTTATTTCCTGTCATGTTAATTGACCAGTTCAATTGACAAGTATCACCAAGACCCATGTTTCCACAGGATGAAGGATTTTCTACTTTTGTGCCATCTACCTCAACTTCAACATAATCAGCTGTTAAAGAAGGAGGACAGTTATTATGTGGTATTCCGCTTCTGGCATATAAGAACAACCACCCAGAGCTATTCACTAATTGATCAATATCTGATGTATAGCTTTTTGTTATGTTTACATCTGCTGATGTAGAACTTTCACCAACAGTTTCCCAACTACTATCACTAAAATTCCATATGTAGACTGTTCTTAGACGATCAAATGGTGGTATACATTCAGAATCGGTTGAATACAAAGCTATACCTTCCCAGAGAACTGTTAAATTGTTTATATTACTTGCTGATTTATCTATTTTAAACCTGTATTTTTGCCAAGCCCTTTCGCCATTATTCCCAACAGTTCCCCATTTATCATCATTGCTTGTGCTTAATTCTATATACTCCGCATCACCAGCTTCTGCAATGCCTGAGTCATCAGGACCACTTGGAACATTACTTCCATTAACTGCCTGATGCGTAGAGCTTGGATTTGTTATGTCTGAGAAATCATGTGTTTCGATTTCTCTCCCACTACTAACTATATAAAATGGTGTTGCACCTTCTGTTGTGTTTATTGCAGTCATATTCACTGTTTTTACAGTTAAATTCACAAAATTGGTATAACTAGTTTCTGTAGTCTCTGTACTGAAATATATAGCTTCTCCTTTTATTCCAAATTGAGCAATACTATCTGTTGTATTTATAATATCATCTATTGCTATACCATTAAGGATTGTGCAATTTATTGATGAAATATCCTCAGGTTTAATTTCATCAAGAACCCAATTAGAACCTGATACATTGTAATAATATGTCCAAGCGCCACCACTGTCTCCATCTTGGGTCCAATACCCTATATGACAAAACTTTAGCTCAACTATGGTGTCAAGTTCGAATTCGGACAGGTTGAAAGTATATCTCTGGTAATTAAATACATCTGTATCACCACCGCCACTATCTGTGCTTTCTGTTGTCATGTATGAACTATCATTAGTTTGAACAGCTGTGTATTGATCTGAAGAAAACTCTGTTGTTGCACCAGCCCAATTATCATCGGTTGTTTCATTTATGTTGTAAGCCTTATGGGTTGAGTTCGGTACTAATTCTACTTTTTCTGAACTATAATTATACCTGACAGTTCCATTAACTTCTCCACACCCTCCGTCCTCACAAATTATGGTTGCATTAACCCAATATGTATTGTATTGAGCCCATTTACAAGGTGAACTTTCTGTGCATGTGTTTGGGTCAGGTGTTTGCAGACTAACATTAAGCCAACCTGATGTTGTTGTTAAATAAAAATATGTGCTATCATCTTGACAATTAGTATAATTCATGTTACCATTACTATCATTGGCATAGAAGCACCATGCAACTAGAGTGTTTGGTGTTGAATTCAAAGTAGTAACGTTCCAAGATGTATTTGATTCACCTGAGAAACTAACATAAGAAGCATTCACCCATGTGCCAGAATTGTTGGTAGAGAATATGTATCCATTTAATTCAGCATTATCAGTCCATACTAAGCTGAAGTTAGCTGGCTTTCCAGCAACAGTTGTATTAGTTGAATTAGTTGATGGATCATAAGTTGGATAAGTTGTGTCTGAACTTATCACAACAGTATCAGTAGTATTCAAATTATCATAGTCATTTGAATAACAGCTAACATTCCAGTTATATGTGTCAGCACTAGAAAATTGAGTGACATTTTCATACAACAAACTAGTAGAGTTGTAAGTCATGTTAGCCCAACCAGTCCAGCCACCAGAAACATTAAAACTGACTTCACAGTAATCATTGGTTGTATTAATTTGTTCCCCATCAGTTGAATTAGTATAATTAGCAAAGAACTTAACAGGATCATTAGTATACCTAGTTTGGTCTCCATAAGGCATTCCAGCATCTGTCTCATCCCATATGGTTAGATTAGAACTATTACCTCCCCCACCAGCATATCCAGTAAAGTTGGTGACATTGAACATTATGTATGTTCCGTCATCATACACATTGTAAACAGAAGTGAAATCATCTTCCCAGGAATAGCATTCTCCTGAAGAGAAGTTCCAATTCAGACAATGCAATATCTTGTTAACACTACCATTTTTCGGTATTGTAAGATTGGCATAGCTGTATGTTAACCCAGTATCATTGAGAGCAAAAATAGATGTTAGGTTTGATATGTAGACTGGTTTGTTAGCAGTATAATTAAGAGTCTGAGCAGTTATATTGAGACCTTGGGTTATGTTTAAATCTTCTATTGTGGCTGTTAGATTCAGATTAGACATGTTTCTGGTGATTTCTATTGTGTAGTTTTCAGTGTAATTCAAGTTCTTTGAAATACTTCCAACACCAGAATCAACCATTGATCCTGCTCTATATATTGTTATAACAGCATCTGATATTTCTGATGTAGAATTATAAACTGTTAAGTTGAATTGTTTTGTTTCGATTACAGTAATTATCCCCTCACCAGTAACATTCTCATTTCCATAAGAATCATTAGCATATATTTTCCAGGCAACAACTCCAGAGAACGAATCATTATCCCACGTGAAATTACTCCAAGTCTCGCCAGCTGATAGATTAATGTCTATAGGTGAATTATAAGTTCCATCTGTATAATTAACCCATGCACTAGTTTCATTAGTTGAAAGCCAAGAATAATTTAAATCCTTGTTATCAGACCAGTTAGCATATATTAGAACTGGTTCACCTCGACTTATTGAGGATGTGTTAGAATTATTATATTCAAAGGTTGGTGATGCATCTGTAATTTTCACAAATGCATCTATACTATTGTTGCTTAGAGCATTTGAACTTCCATAAGATCGAGAGAAGTTCACATCAATTGTCCAGATTGTATTTATAGTTCCTGTTGCATTTATTGACCAAGTAATAGTGCAGTTCTCTCCGCTTTTTAAAATTCCACAAGAGAATGGATTATAATGTGAAAAAGAACTTCCACCCACCTCATTATTAGCATCTCCAATAGCAACTGAATCAACAGTATCAGGCAAATCACTAATATTAGTCTCAACCCATGCCCCAGTCTTATTCTCATACATCCTCAGTTCATTCTCTCCATCAGCCATTCCAACAACAACATCATTACTACCATCATTATTAGCATCTCCAATAACAACTGAATAAGCAGTAGCAGGCAAATCACTAATATTAGTCTCAACCCATACCCCAGTCTTATTCTCATACATCCTCAGTTCACTCTCTCCAACAACAACATCATTATTCCCATCATTATTAGCATCTCCAATAACAACTGAATAAGCATTAGTAGACAAATCACTAATATTAGTCTCAACCCATGCCCCAGTCTTATTCTCATACATCCTCAGTTCATTCTCTCCATCAGCCATTCCA
>CAYGBE010000181.1:0-3969 GCA_964348065.1 uncultured archaeon | reverse complement strand
GAAATAGGAAAAAACGACATTGTGGTTATAAGCACTAGGGCCTTCTACGAAGACCCTCCCTATAACGTGGAATGCCTAATAAGAGCAATTCCACTGGTTCTAGAAAGGCATGGAAACGTTAAGTTCATAATTAAGGGCACAGGTCCACTAGAGAATCATTTGAAAAGTTTAACCAGAGAATTAGATGTTTCCCGATGTGTCCACTTTGCTGGCTTAGTCCCACACTATGAAGTTGCCAAATATCTAAACGCTGCAGATATCTACGTTTCCACATGTTATATAGACTCCACCTCCGTCTCTCTGCTTGAAGCAATGGCCTGTGCACTACCTCCCATAGTTACTGATATACCTGGAAACAGAGAATGGATAGAGAATGGGGTAAACGGTTTCTTGTTTCCATCCAAAAATCCAAAGGTGTTGGCAGAAAAAATAATAGAACTCATAGAAAATGAGCCTTTAAGAAAACGTTTCGGAGAAAGGTGTCTTCAAATAATAAAACGAAAGGCAACGTGGAAAGAGTCTCTTACAAAGATGGAGGCTATCTACGAGGCGTTGTTGTGAGATAAAAGAACCATGCGCGCGCGCATGCGAGTACATTTGATTGAGAATCTTGAATTCTTTTCACACTTCTATTGGAGAATTTCATACGATCCAGTTCTTTCTCGCCCCGATCCATGATCGCATCATATACGTGCATAACTGATTCATAAAATCAACAATAAATAATACCAATAGATTTTTCTTGCCGAAAAATAAATTATAATCAATGGAACAAACCAGCAACGACATTTCTGGAGTGTTGATTCTTTCAGTTCTCATACTTTCAAGTCTCTTTCTGTTTGGGTTTTCTTTCGTACCCATGCAACTTGTTTCCGCTTATAATGGTGACGTTTTTGAAGTAGATCTGACTCCCGCTGAGTTTGAACCCTATATTGTAGATGTTGATTCGGAAGGTAGAATCTTCTGTCAAGGCGGAAATAATATTTGGAGAAGCACCGATCAAGGATCCACTTGGACCAAAGTGCTTGCTGGATTAGCAACACCAAATCGTGGACGCTGCATTTTTGTTGATAGTCGGGACTACGTTTATGCCCAACTCTGGAAAACAGGTGCAACATACTACCTCTACAGATCAACAGATAACGGTGATACTTGGAACATCATTCTTGATGGAGTTCCTACATTATGGCATATGGCTGAAGATGTAAACGGAAACCTCTACGTTAACACCTACTCTACTCTAGGAGATGATTTTATCTATCGGTCAACGGATGTAGGTGCAACCTTTTCAGTATGGTATAACATAACTGATGAACCCATTGATCATATCCATTGTGTAGGTGTTGATCGTGCAAATAATGACGTATACATAGGGGCGGGAGACACCAACGAGTTCATTAGAAGATGGAATGGCTCATCATGGTCCAACATAACTACAGGAGCGGAATCCGGCAACCTCGCACAACCAACTGACATTTGGTCTGATGGCTCGCACATCTATTTCGGACCTGATGCAACTAATCCGATTGTGCGGATTCCCAGTGGCGGATCTTGGAGTGAACGAGAAGAAGTGTTTAGCACCCGACACTTGCCTTCTTCAACAGCAAATTGGGTTTTTGAGGGTGTGTATCATCCTGACAGTGGAATGCACATCGTCGGAACTATGGAAGGGCAAATCGTGTTGTCCGCAGATGGTGAACATTGGGTGAAAGCAGTAGATCATGGAGATACCTCGGAAGTGTTCAGTATTAGCAACCGACCTCCTATCTATTATACAGACCGAGAACAACATAAGCTGTATCGCCTTGACGTAAATCCTCAGGCCATCCACCATTTGTTCTATATGTCCTATCTTGACTACAGAGGATCTGTTACCAACGCTGAGAACTATCTGCTAGAACAACGAATCCCCAATGGAACAAGTCACATTGATCTAACAAATGTAGTCTTGTCTAATGTCCATGCGAGCATCATTGGATTAGATCGTAGAAATGCTCATCAAGACGTGCACAACAATACTGGGTTTGAAGCAGGAGACTATAGTGGATGGACTAAGAAGGGATCCCCTGACCCAACAGTAGTCACTGAAGAAGCGTATGAGGGAACTTATAGCCTTAAGGAAGTAAAATCTGCAAGTGATCCATTCGCATCAATCATGATTTTTGGTTCTCATACTTGTGCAGAAGGAGACATAATCCTAGCAAGTTTCTACACTAAGGCAAATACTACACTTACTGATGCCATACAAGTTAGTGTAGCGGAAGATGGAACCAACCGATATACTGCAACCTTTGACGTTTCAACCTCATGGGATCATCATACACTTCATTGGAGTGTTCAGGACGGAAGGGAAGGTGACTACGAGATCAAATTTGGGTTTCTCCAAAAAGATTGCACTACCTATCTTGATGCCACGATGGTAATCTACAGTCAAGTAGGAATCTCGTATTATGGGACAACGGAGGAAGCGTATATCTACACCCAAAGATATGCAATCCCTACACATTTCTATGAGACACAGAACACGACAAATCCGTCAATCACCATTGGATCTCAAGTAATCTCCCATTCAGGGCAGTTAACTAACGGAACTGAGTCTACTCCAACGACCCTGTCAGGAACCTTGAGTGGTGCAGTTCAGATCTTAGCAAACATTCAGGGAAGTGAGCAAGCAATTCTCAAATTAAACGGAACAAGAATGTTCTATGAAGACTCCGTCATACTGCAGGGAAAAGAAGGATCAATCTTCTATGGTAGATACTACGGAACATTCTCTCCAATAGTCACAGGCGACAACCTCATTCTTGTGACAAAGATAAGTGCAACGCTTTCATCCGTCTCTGATGCTGCAAACAAATCAATCTTTACTGTAACCTCACCAAATGGCACAACGACTCTTACCAAATTATATTGTGCGAACAGAGAAGAACCCTATGCTATTTACGCAGTTAACGGAACCCTTACATGGAATTACAACGCATCGGCTGTGATATCAACCTTGAATACTACACACGGAAATCCTACAAGAATACTGATCTACTGGAAGTGTCCAGCGGATGTAAATGACAATGGAATGGTTGACATATCCGACTTGGCTAGGATCGGCAAAGCGTACGGATCCACACCTTGTTGTTCCAACTGGAACGAAGATTGCGATATAGATGGAGACGAAACCATATGCATCAGTGATCTGGAAATATGCGTAGAACACTACGGAATAGATCAATGAGACTCTGATTTCTTCTTCCGAAATTAAAGAGAAGACATGTGATAAGACAAAAAAGGGAGTTTTGCTGGAGGTATCTCCAGTTCAACTGGAAATATGGATAGAAGAGACGAAACGTAAAATAATCTTTGTCCGAATGTTACTAGCACAGTCGCGCGCGCTAACAGTGATGTAGTGATGAAAGCTAGATTTGGATTTGACAAGATAGAACAGTGGATAGTGCATGATGAAAGACTGCTTTTCACAATGATCTCCTATGCTGTAATTCTCCTAATCTTCATAAACCTAAGTGAGTTTCAATCTCCAATGCTCGGCTTACTAGCATCCGCTATCTACTTCTTGATAAACGGAGTTTTTTTGGGACACGCCTTTTTTGAGAAAGAAGCCACCTTTTTTAGGCTAATGTTCGGCGTTCTGCTACTTATCATGCTTTTAGGGTTCATTGGTTGGCTCGCCGTGGTCATATACAACCTTGATGTCGTGAGATTTACTCTGGTTCTCTCTATCGTAACCACGCTGTCTTCTCTGTTAAATAGAAAGGTGAAAAACAAGAATGTCACGTAGCAAACAAGGCTTCACCAAGCTCGTGCGCGCTAGCGAACTACTTTACCTGTTTCTAATTGCCCTCTCGTTCTATCTGCTCTTCCTCTCTCGTACAGGGGAGGCTCATACAGTGTGGGAGGTTCTTCATCCTGCCTTCATTCCTACTTTGTTTGTTACCACTTCGCTTCTACTTGCAATCT
>CAYGBE010000180.1:0-3051 GCA_964348065.1 uncultured archaeon | reverse complement strand
TTTTTCGTTTTAGAGATCCACGTGAGTCCCTCCTTTGGCATTTGATCAAGCTGGCGGCTTCCTGATACGTGAGGCCTCTGTTTGCCTCGAACGAACTTTTATCCGTGCTCCCCCTCCGTAACATTCCTCCTAAGAATCAAAAAAGATAAGTTGCTGATTTTATTGAGAAGTGGTTTTTTTTGATTCTTACGCGTATAACGCACACCGTATCTCAGTGTGCGACCCCTGCTAACTGAATTCGAAAGTTTCAGTCTCGCCGAAAACTTACGATTAACGACGGAAATAAACACCCAGTATCCGTCTTTGCAACGGTCCTGTTTCGAATAAACGTCACACCTTGAAGCCCTTGAAAAAACCAAGCATCTAGACTATGAAATGAGAGGCGCTCCATAGATTGGCGTAGAGGAGACAAAAGCGTTACACATTCTTGAACTTGAATCAGGTCGTTCGGAGGGAATTGATGAAGAGTGTGCTTTACTTTTACACGGGCACAGGCAATTCACTTTGGGTAGCACGTCTGCTTGCACAGGAGCTCAAGGATGCCACTCTCGTTCCGATTGTCGCTGAAAACACTCACCCTGAAGTAACGGAAGCGGATGGGGTGGGTCTTGTTTTTCCTGTGCATATCTGGGGACTTCCTCCCCGAATTGTGGATTTTATCTGCCGGCTTGCTGCTCCCTCGGCCAGCTACTGTTTTGCCGTTGCTGTGAATGCCGGGCAGGTGGTGCGCAGTCTCCTGCAGGTTCGAAGACTTTTGGCCACCCGCGGAGTTACGCTTTCTGCTGGCTTCTCGGTAATCATGCCCTCCAACTACATTCCCTGGGGAGGTCCAGGCTCACGGGAGGAACAGCAGTTGCGTTTCGATCAAGCGAGGCAGAAGATACGGCGGATCGCTGAGGCAGTGGGCAACCAAGAAAGCCTTCCCATTGAAAGGGGGCCAATCTGGCAGCATATTGTCTTCACCCCCCTTAACCGATTACTCGTTGGTCTGATCCCACGGATGGATCGAAGCTTCTGGGTGGATGAGAAATGCGACGGTTGCCTACTCTGCGAGAGAATATGTCCAGCCCGTAACATCCGCATTCAGAACGGTAAGCCCTCGTGGTTACACCGGTGTGAGCAGTGCTTTGCCTGCCTCCAGTGGTGCCCTCAGGAAGCGATCCAGTACGGAAAGAAAACGCCAAGGTACGAACGCTACCACCACCCAGAAGTAACGTTGGAGAACATGCTGCAGAGTTTTCGAGGCTGAGAACAATTCACGTGGCATTGGGTGGATGGATACTCCCCATGGCGATTAATTCAATCGCCATTCAACACTTTTCGACTCTCTCCTCGTGCACGAATGCATCTTGAATTCAACGAGCCAGGTTACATGGAAGGATAGGAAAATCCCAGAGTCCCCAGGCTTTCATATTTCGCCTCAGAGAGGAGTTCTTCCCCGCATGGCAGGGAAGTCAAACAGTCAACGAGAATCTAGTCGACGGGAATATCCTCTCCTCTTACTCTGCGAGGCCATACTATCTCTAGAACGCTACCTTCCTGAAGTCTAACCTTGATCTCTTCCTTACTTACATCCTCTCGGAGCTTCAGCCTTACAATGTGACTGTCTGAGGTTCTGGAGTAACCGATTCTGAAAGGCCTGGGAAAGACACCCATGTGGAAGGGACCAAATCTGAAGTCAACAAAATCCTCGAAGTCATCAAACACCATACCTGACCACCCTCCTTCCATCTTTCTATTCTCGTGGGTTTTCTTCAAATGTCAAGCAAAACCCCATCTACTTTTCCATCGAGAGCAGAACTCTCACGGAAGAGAAACTAACCATAGAACGGCTTCGTCAGGTATTAGCTGATTCTTAGATTCAGAAGCACAGAGTGGGTGATGATTTGCGATGGGATTATTGCGTGATCAGACTCACGGCTGGATGATCGATACATCTTGAAATCGAGCACAGAACCTTGACTCCCAGTTGACTGTTCTGTAGTTTCCAGGTTTAATTGCAAGTCAAAAAACTGACCGATAAGTCCAGGCGTCCTGACCTCCCATGTTTATTGGGCTAGACGGAATCTCCTCCCCATAAACAATGGTTAGGCGCAATGCTCGTTTCCTTAATAGGGAGGTGATCTTTGGCTTCTTCCATGATCTTCGCTCTATTTGGTCTGGGTGTTCTTGCCGGTGCGACAATCACAATCCAAAGTGTCCTGAATTCGACGTTGGGTGCTCGTGCCGGAGTGTTAGGGTCCATCCTTCTATTGACTTTGGTCAGCATCGCAGTGTTGATCGTGCTCATTGTTATGTTTCCTAGTACGGCGAGCTTCCGGGGGCTTCCAGGTTTGTCGGAATCGTATCTGTATGTTGGAGGCCTTCTGGGAGTCATCATCTTGGCTGCGCCGATCTTCTTGATCCCGAAAATTGGGGCTGCCGTCACCTTGACGGCGATCGTGGTCGGTCAGTTATCCTTCGCTGTCGTTGTGGATCACTTTGGTTTGCTTGTGGCACCGAAAGTTGAAGCCAGTCTTTTGCGGATTGCCGGAGTAGGGTTGGTTGCGTTGGGTGCATTCTTGGTGAGTCGATGAGACAGCCGAGGTTTGTGATTCCAGATTTGGCGAATAGCTGCCGAGAGGGATTGCGCTTAACAACTCGCTGCATCCACCGAAGTGTTGATTTCCGGCACAATTAGTAACCAGTCAGCCTAACCCCGGAGTGAACTCATTCATCTTGTACTAATCACTCTGGATCAGAAGAAAACGCAGACCAAAACGACCTGTTTCGGACAGAATAAGAACTTGACATCTTATACCACCGTGTGGTATACCGCGGTTATCGATGATGCCGAACTAATACCATAACTCGCAATATCTGGAGTGAGTTGTGACAGAGGGTTACCAGAACGTGCCGACACCTGGCCTCTGAGACGTTCTTATACCTCCTCGGAGGCTTTTGCATTCAAGACCTTGATAGGGCTAAACCGCCTGCGAGGCAGGATCGGAAACGCAGTCATGGGTTAAGAAAATTCTTGCTCCCTCGGATCTAAAGCACATTTTCATCTGA
>CAYGBE010000179.1:0-3390 GCA_964348065.1 uncultured archaeon | reverse complement strand
TCGCCAAGACGGGTAGCCCCAAAAACTCCGTAATGTTCGCTCCAGGGACATTTTTCAGTGACGACTAGTTTAGTACAATCAATCTCAGAGGTCCGATAAACGATGAGATTTCATGCCATCTAGAAAAGTCGGGATTCAGGGGGACGATTTCACCGCTCCTCGTCAAAACATCCCTTTGACGTAATAGAAAAGCACGATGCCAGAAAAAGCCAATTTTAGTCCGATTCCTGCAATGTTTCCCACAACGATGCCCCATCCAGCTCGCAGTACCTCCTTCCCCTCTTTTCCAACCAGCAATTCCCCGACCAGTGCCCCGACCAACGCACCAGTGAACATTCCCCAGGGCGGAAAGAAGAGAAGCCCTATCACGATTCCGACGATCGAAAACCACACTCCCAACCTGGATGCGCCGTATTTTCTCGCCCCAACGGCAGGGGCCAGATAGTCCAGAACCGTCACCAATACCATGAAGCCTGCCATCATAAGGAGAAATGTCGAGCTGAAGGGTTCCCAATTCCTGGCAAAGGAGAGAATGATCAAGGCAAGAAAACTGATAGGCGGCCCGGGGACGACCGGGAGAATGCATCCTGCGAGTCCGACCAGAGCAAGAAGCAATCCAAGGATTATGAGTGCGATCATCACAGCCCGACCCCTATAGGGTGATGAAACCGCAAAAGCCGTGGGTTCCGGCAAAGAACTCAAGAGTCATCAGCTGGCCAAACCCCCCGGCGGCATCGTGGTCTGTGGCGAGCTAGCCTCCCTCGTCTTGGTGGGATTTCTTTCCTTCTTCTTCTCTTCTTTCCACCACACAATAAATCCCTTTCCCTGCCCTCGCCGGTCTGTAGCAACCGTTGTCCGACACGCATGTGGCCTTGCGGAGATCTCCAGACTCCCATCGCTTGACCAGGCCAGGCTCCCGGATGAAAGGCCGACTCATGGAGATGTAATCTGCGTAACCCTCCACCACGAGGCGCTCGGCCAGCTGGAAGGACCGAACTCCCCCCACGAGGATCAATGGAACCTGAAGCCTCTCCTTGAAGGCCCTGGCCTCCTCACGGAAGTAGGCTTCCTTCCCCTCGGAGGTTATCCTTGCCCTCACGGCGCCAAGCCCGCCGGAGAGATGGGTCCCGCCGCTCAACTCGATGGCATCGACCCCCCCTTCCTCGAGCATGGCCGCCACCTCGAGAGAGTCGGTGAGTGTGAGCCCCCTGTCCACAAAATCCTGGCAGTTCATCTTGACAAGGACCGGGAAGTCTTCCCCTACAGCGGCCCGTACGCTTTGGAGCGTTTCCAGCAAGGCCCGGGCTCGATTCTCCACAGGTCCCCCGTATGCGTCAGTCCGTTTGTTGAAACGGGGGGAGAGGAATTGACTCAGCAAGTATCCATGAGCTGCATGGATCTGAACGCCGTCGAAACCCACATCTTTAGCCAGATGCGCAGCGTGGCCAAATGCTGCCACAATCTCAAGAATATCCTCAACCGCCATCGGCTTGCAAGGGAAACCAGAGAGATCGTCAACTCGTGAGGGAGCCAGGGGCGTCTGGCCTGTCAGCTCAGTCTTCGCAACGAGGCCCGCATGGGCGAGCTGAAGGACGATCCGGCTACCGTGATTGTGAGCCGCCCGGGTCATTTCCCGAAGCCCATCAAAGATCTCGTCCTTGTGGATCCCCAGCTGCCAGTGCGAGGCCTGCCCTTCCGGCCGGAGGTATGCATGGCTCGTGACGATCAGCCCCACCCCCCCTTTGGCGAGTCGAGTCATGAGATCCAAGAGCCTCGGGGTGCAAGCCCCATCCTCAGCGGCCATCCCTTCCCACGTTGCCGACCGCACAAATCGATTCCTCAGTTTCATCCCGTTGATTTGGGAAGGTTCAAACAGCTTCGACATCTCGACCTCCTTCTCCGCGTCCATGTGGTGGGGAAAACGGTACGACCTAATACATTACGGCATGAGCCTCTCGGACGCAAACTCGGGTCAACGGAATCCCCTTGCCAGACCTCTTGACCCATTGTCATATGAAACCGACCCTTCATGCTCGAATTCGGCCAACCCGGGGATCCCTCTGACCCTGCAGCAAGACGCAAAAGAAGAGACATCTTCACGACCCCCAGAAGGATTCTCGTTTGAGCAAGAGTCTGTCAAGGGCCGGCAGCTTTCCCTGACGGCTAGACCATGAAAGATAACCCCACTGTGCGGCTACCGCGGCTGTATGGGCAACGGCAGCAATGATGGCGCCAGGCGTTCCCCGAAGCAGAGCTGCCCCGCCGAACAAAACGATGGCCAGGATAACCACATTGAGAGCCACGGCGAGGGTAATCGCGCGTGTTTGCTTGAAATGAACTAACAGTCCCTGCTTCCATGAGATCAGGGCTGCCAGCCCGGGGAGCACCGACAGAATCAGGGTTGGGGCGACGGTGAACGTTGCGAGTTCCGGCGAAAGACCGGATACGCTGCGGTAGAAGAGGCGAGCCCCTGGGGTGAGGTTGATGAGTACAAAAGCGCCTGTGAGGAACACGGCCAGACCCACGGTAAAACGGCGTAGGTTTGCAAAGTTTGATTCATCGACCATCAAAGCAACCACGACCTCCTGATAGGAAATGGCAAAGGAGCGAACGAGGAAGACAACCCCCATGATCACCGGCCACACGGCAAGAGATGCCAAGGGCTGGGCCGCTCGCGCAAGCCCCATCACCAGCACGGGTCGTCCCGCCAGCATGATCAATGACGTGAGGGCCAGGGGTATATAGAATTCGAGTAAGTCACTCCATGGAAGCGGCTCATCGCCAGGCAGGGAGGTGCTCAGATGTTGACGCACGGTAGAACGGCCCAAGCCGTATGCGGTAATTGCAGCGGCGGTGAGACCGACGGTGAGTGCCATGGCACCGAGATCGGCTCCCCTGAAACGGCGCGTTAACAAACCGATGGCCAGGATGATACCGCCTGTTGAGAGCCTTGCAATAAACGTCAACGGTACGACCCTTGTCCGATGAAACCCAATCAGCACACCCTCCCAGAGTCGCCGGTAAGCAACCGCCGCTGCCCACGGGGTCATCAATAAGAATGTAAGACGGCTCGCCTCAAGGATCCGAGGGGGCACTCCGATCAGCCTCCCCATGATAAAGGGATAGAGTGACGTCAGGGCGATCAAGAGATGCAGCGCCGTCAATGCAGCTGCCAGAATGTGCGTAAACCGCAATAGCCGTTCATACGAGGACTTGCCCCTGGCCAATGCCGTCCCTGCCGTGAGCAACATGATAATCGGGCCTTCAATGATGACGGCAAGGGAGAAGGTGACCCCAAAGATCGCGAGGTTGAGTTCAGGTTTCGGGAGACGCGCGACAACAGCGGCGACGGGTGGCTGCTCGATTGCCCTCATCAGCCACAACCCGGCC
>CAYGBE010000178.1:0-3713 GCA_964348065.1 uncultured archaeon | reverse complement strand
CCAGGAGGGGGGTCAGTCTTATCTGCAACTGGAAAACCGTTTCTACCGGCTGGAGTTCGATCCGGTCACCGGCGCAGTCAAGAGCCTCTACGACAAAGAACTGAAGCGCGAATTGGCAGACCCGAGCGCGCCATACGGCATCAACCAGTACATTTACATCGTCGGCCAGGGGAAAGACGCCAAGGATGTCACGCGGGACGCGAACACGCCCGCCATTAGCATAAGCAGGGTGGCGCACACATTTGGCCCCGGGATGTACGTCGCAGGCTCCGCCTGCAGAACTCCTCGGTGGACGACCAAGGTCATTCTGTATGATGAGATCAAGCGCATTGACTTCGTGAACAGGCTCCACAAAGAGGCGACCTATGACAAGGAGGCCGGATACTTCGCATTCCCGCTCGCGCTCGACAAGCCGGAGTTCTACGTGGAGATACCCGATGGCGTCATGCGCCCGAAGAGAGACATGCTCGACGGCGCGTGCATGCAGTGGTACTGCGCGCAGGACTTCGTCGCGGCGGCGGA
Organism: uncultured archaeon; assembly: GCA_964348065.1. Lineage (GTDB taxonomy): Archaea > Aenigmatarchaeota > Aenigmatarchaeia > Aenigmatarchaeales > Aenigmatarchaeaceae > CS1-C013. Next base: position 3,191 of record CAYGBE010000178.1, on the reverse strand, counting down.
TGATGAGTGTGCGGTCGTGTGGACGGCCGTGGACAGCCCGCTGTTCACGATAGGCGATATCAACCGGGATACGTTCCAGTCGCCGCTGCCGATCGAGAACGGGCATCTGTACGCATACGTGTTCAACAACTACTGGTTCACGAACTACAAGGCGTCTCAGGGCGGAGAGCTCACTTTCCGGTTCGCGCTTACGAGCATGCCGGCCTACGATCCGGTGGCAGCGGCTCGTTTCGGCCAGTCGGCGAGGAACCCATTACTGGCTACCATCACGTCGCCGCAGGAGAAGCCGTCAGCTATCAGCTATCAGCCGTCAGCGTCTTTATGCTCGGCCGTGCCGTCGAATGTCGTCATCCAGGCGGTTAAGCAGGCTGAGTCGGGAGACGGGCTGATCATCCGGCTGAGAGAACTCGCGGGAAGTGACACGCGTGCCACCGTCACGCTCCCGGCCGAGAAGTTCAATGAAGCCTGGGCGTGCAGCCTGGTCGAGGATACGCAGTCGAAACTGGAGATTGAGAAGAACAAGGTAGAGGTCGCAGTCCCGGCGAATGGACTTGCGACTATGCTAGTGAGATAAGAGACAACAGAACGCCAGAGGAGGCCTTCATGAGATTCTTCACGTGCTTTACCGTGTTGGCAACGTTCGCCGCGCTGGCGCGCCCGTGTGCTGCAGAGGCATGGCATCCAACTATTCTGCCAGTCGAGGAGGTTGAGTTCAACTGGCCGCCGCCGAGGGAAGTAGGCGAGGCCGACTGTTTCGCCGTCGCACGGGACGGAAAGGCCGCCTGCTCGATCGTGATTCCCGCCGCGCCGAACAACTACGAAGAGAAATCAGCAGGGCTGCTGAAGTTGTACCTCGATCTGGTAACCGGCGCAGACTTCGAGATCAAGCGCGAGCCTGCCTCGGGCGGACCGGCGATCTACATCGGCGTGACCGAAGTCGGGAAGAAGGTCCCCACAGCTTTCCCGCCTGTCAAATACGCGTCTCTGACGCTGCCGAACCTGCACGGATTCCTGGTGAAGACGGCCGACAAGGACACGCTCGTGATTCGCGGCGAGCACAAGCTGGGCACGGTCTACGGGGTGGTCTCATTCATCCGCCAATACGTGGGCGTCCGGCGATACTGGCCGTCGGAGCCGGGCGGCATCGGCGACGTTTACGAGTCTCGCCCCACCCTGATCATGCCGAATATCACCTGGCGGGATTGGCCGTACCTGATAAGCCGGCACGTCGGATTCAACCCCAAAGCCTGGGAGCTCGGCCGCGAGGGCGAATGGCCCTGGATGTTCTTCTGGTACCGCCTGGGCACCAATCTTTCGATGATGCACAATTTCTTCAAGCTGATCCCGCCTGAGGAGTACGGCAAGTCGCACCCGGAATACTTCCCGGAGATCAACGGGGTCCGACTGATCCCGACGCGGAAGATCCACTGGCAGCCGTGCGTGAGCAACCCCGAGGTGGTAGAGATATGCGCCCAGAAGATCATCGCGGCCTTCGACAGAGATCCGTACCGAATCTGCCACGCGCTTGCAGTGAATGACGGCGCGGGCCACTGCGAGTGTGCCAAGTGCCGTGCCATGGACCCGCCGGACGCGGACATCAATACCACCCAGTTGACCGACCGGTATGTCAAGTTCATGAACGCGGTCGCGGAGAAGGTGGCGGCAAAGCATCCGAATCGCCTGATCGGGTTCCTGGCCTACGCGGGCGTTCGCTTCCCGCCGACCACTGTCAAGCTCCATCCGAACCTACTGCCGTTCTACTGCGCCATGGGGCGAGGTCTGTACGGCGGCTGGGATGACTGGATAGCGGCGGGCGCCAAGAACATGGGCCATTACGGCTATCACGACGACCGGTGGTTCACAATCCCGAAGATCAATCCGCATCAGGAGGCGAGGCGGATTCGATACATGGTCGGCAGCGGCGCGCAGCGCGGCTATTTCAAGGAGTTCAACCCGACGTATCCACTGGACGCCCACGCGGCGATCGTCTGCGCTGATATGCAGTGGGATCCGCGTCTCGACGAGGACGAAATACTGGCGAGGTACTACTCGGACATGTTTGGTGAGTCTGCGGCGGAGATGCAGACGTTCTACGAGATACTGGAACGGGATTACCAGAACTGGCTGGACGAAACCGCGCCCCCCCACCCTTACGGGCCGGATCGAAGTGACCTCGACCTGGACCACCATTACGAGCAGTTCCAGGTACTAACCACGAAGGGCGCGGATGAAGCTTGGGACAAGCTCCTGGAAGCCGAGGCTGCGGCGAAGGACGCAAAGGTGAAGGAACGCATCGCCCTGGTGAAAGCGATCTTCCATTTCGTGCGCCTGTGCGATCACGAGTATTGGCTGATAAAGTCGCTCCCCAACTGCGAGAATGCGGCTGAGGCTGAGAAGCAGGCGCGGGAAGTACTCAGCCTGGCACGCGAGAAAGCGCAGTACAAGCAGGACGTGATGGAGTCTCCGGCAATCAAGCCGTGGCACCTCATATACCGCCAGCCGTACGACCAGATCGAGGTCGGCGCGATCCCGCAGGAGGTCCACATGGCGATAGACCAGGGCTTCGAAGCGGCCTACTCGGCGGACCCAGGTGACACGGCCGGATGGACTTGCCTGGGGAGCGATTCCGACCCGGTGATTGCGCAGTCGGCCAAGGGCGTGATGGCGATGGCGGAGAAGAGCCTACTCAACCTGGTGGACGACCCCAGTTTCGAGAGCGGCGCGAAACCTGAATCGGTGAATCATGAGCCGAAGGAAGGTTCCGTCGCTATCACAAGCGAGAAGCCGCACAGCGGGCAGCATTGCGCCGTGGTTTACGACTGCAAGAACTCGAGCCTGGTGAAGAGATTCGCGGTCAAGCCTGGGGAGAAGTTCTGGATATCCGTCTGGCTGCGTGCGAAGCAGTTCCCCGGCCCGCGCGATGTGATGGCACTATACGGCATCCGGATGAACGCGAAGCAAGGGGACAAGGTAGTACACTGGATCAGGGTGAAGGCGGAGCCGACGGCCGAGTGGCAGGAAGTGCGCTTCCCCTATACGGCACCGGCGAATACAGAGACGATAGAGGTGCTGGTGAACGCCATCCGCCAGCATGCAAAGGCGCGGTTCTGGGTTGACGACATCTCGGTCGTCCGCGTGCCGGTCGCACGCCTCGAGTCAAGCGCCGTCGCAGGGACCGCCGCGCCGCAGGA
>CAYGBE010000177.1:0-28646 GCA_964348065.1 uncultured archaeon | reverse complement strand
GCTAATCCTAATTCTCTTATTTTTAATGCTATTCTAGATGATAGAGGAAGAGTTGTAATACCAGCTAGAATTAGAAATAAATTTAATCTTAGATTTAATTCTCGAGTTCTTCTTGAGTTCAAGAAAAAAATTAATGGTCGTGATAGCGTAACGTGTAGCGTATCAGCCTGTGGAGCTGAAGGTGCGGGTTCAAATCCCGCTCGCGACCCTAAAAAAGGTGTTAAATATGAAAGGTGAAGTAGTTCATAAGAGATTATCAAAATCAAGATCAAGATTCAATTATACAACTTTACAAGGAAGTTTTTGCAGAACTGCCATGGAATGAGTATAGAAAGTGTAAACAATGTGGAATCAATTATGGTAAGGATGAAATAGGAGCTTCCAAATGGTATGATGAGGGTTGTGGATTAGTAATAGAAAAAGAATATGAATTTTTGATACGCTCAAAAGATACAATAAAAAAATGTAAAGATTGTGGAACTGATTTGGGAAGAATAGTATGTAAGAAATGTGGAATAAACATGGAAGTAAAAACCTCATCATATTGGGCTGGCACAAGATACTTCACAAATGAAAATTTAGTGCAATATTGGTCTCCTAAAGATATTTTAGAAGATATAGAATATTGTCAAAAACAAAGAAGTTCAAAATTTTTAGTAGCAGAGACTAAAGCAGAAACATTTGGGATGAAATATTTTCCAGGTATTGAGAAAAGATTTTTGTCATTAGGAAAGATAATTGGATTTACATGGGGTTATCAATTACCATTCAATAAATTTCCGTTTCTGAGAGATAATATTAATAAAAATTCTGGTTATGTGGACGAATTGGCAGTTAAAAGTGATTTCAGAAGAATGGGCATTGGTGAAAGTTTGTTGTTAAAGTTAATGAAGTCTTTTAAAGAAAAACAAATGAAACAAGTGGCTTGTAGAACATTAACAAATTGCAACGCATATCCACTCTTCAGAAAACTTGGTTTCAGAGATATTGGTAGAATTGATCCAAATAATATGTATGAAAATAGAGTATATCTAATAAAAAATTTGTAAATTTATATGAGAAAATACTAAAGTGATATTATGAATGAGATAGAACTAACCCAAGAATTAGTGAGGATAAATTCAGAAAACCCTCCGGGAAATGAGAAAAAAGTAGCAAAATATATAAAAGATTTTTTAGAAGATTTGAAAATCCAAGCAGAATTAATAGAGTTCGAAAAGAATAGGGTCGATTTAATAGCTTCTATTGGAAAAGGAGATGGGTTAATGTTAAATGGTCATATGGATACTGTTCCAGCAGGAGATGTAAGCAAATGGAAATATGATCCGTTTAAAGGAAGAATTGTTAAAGGAAAGATATATGGAAGAGGATCAACTGATATGAAAGGAGGTCTAGCAGCAATTCTAATTGCAGTAAAAAATCTCTCAAAAGAAAAATTCAAAAGAAAATTACTATTGACATTTGTTGCTGATGAAGAAGTTGCAATGAAGGGCTCAGATTATTTGATTAAAAATAGAAAAGAAATTTTCAAAAATATTAAATATGGGTTGATGGGAGAATGTACAGACCTCAAAACTAGAATTGCACAAAAAGGAATAGTACAAATAAAAGTAAGATTTAAAGGAAAGGCTGCTCATGGGTCAAAACCAGAACTAGGAGATAATGCAATTTACAAAGCTTCAGATTTTATACAGGAAACAAGAAAACTAATAGAAAAATTAAAAAAAGAAAAACATCCTTTACTAGGAAGCGGGACTATAAACGTTGGTGTTATTAAAGGTGGAACTAAAATTAATGTTGTTCCAGAGTTTTGTGATATAGAAATTGACAGAAGAATTATTCCTAAAGAAAATCCAAAAATAGCAGTAAATCAGATAAAGAGAATATTAAGGAAATTAAAACTAAAAGCTGATGTTAAAGTTAAAAAAAGTAGATTAGCTATGCAATTAAGCCCAAAAATGGAATTAATAAGAATTTTAAGAAGTATTACAAAAACAAAATTGGTTGGTGAATCAGGTTATACAGAAGCTGAATTGTTTTATAGAGATGCAAAGCTTCCATGTTTTAGTTATGGTCCAGGAACCTCAGAATTGGCTCATACAACTAATGAATATATACTAATTAAAAACTTAAGAAAAGCCGTAAAAATTTATGAACAGTTGATAAGAAAGGTATGTTTATGAAAAATGTAAAGGGAACAAGAGATTTTTTACCAGAAGAAATGATTTTAAGACAGCAAGTGCTGGAAAAAATGAAATCTGTCTTTGAAATATTCGGATTTCAACCATTAGAAACTCCTGCTTTAGAAGATTGGGAAGTTTTATCTGCAAAAGGTGCCGGAGGTCCTGAAATTTTAAAAGAAACTTATAATTTTGAAGATTTTGGAGGAAGAAGAGTAGGTTTAAGATTTGATTTAACAGTTCCTTTAGCAAGAGTAATATCTTCTAACCCTAATTTAAATTTACCATTTAAAAGATACCAAATACAAAACGTTTGGAGATATGGGGATGTTACCAAAGACAGATTTAGAGAATTCTTACAAGCTGATATTGATATTGTTGGAAGCGAAAGTATGTTAGCAGATGCAGAAATTATTGCTTGTGTTATTACAACTTTAACTGAACTAGGTTTTAAAGAATTCATAGTAAGACTAAATAATAGAAAAATATTAACGGCTTTAGCAAAATATGCAGGAGTTCCTGAAGATAAAGTTATAGATACTTTTAGAACAATTGACAAATTATCTAAGATTGGAGAAGAGGGTGTTAAGAAAGAATTATTAACAAAAATTTCTAAAGCAGCAACATCAACGATTTTAGAAATTATAGTAAACAAAAAAGAACCTGTTTTAGAAGAACTTGAAAAATTGGTTGAAGATAAAGAAGGCTTTGAAGAGTTAAAACAGATTATTTCTTATTTAAAACAAATGAAAGTTAAACCAAAATTTGAGATTGATTTGAGTTTGGCAAGGGGTTTGGATTATTATACAGGTCCAATATTTGAAGTATTTGCTGAAAAGGGGATCGGAAGTATTGCAGGTGGAGGAAGATATGATAAAATGATTGGGTTGTTTTCAGGAAAAGACATTCCTGCAACAGGAATCAGTTTTGGAATAGAGAGAATGATAGAAGTCATGAAAGAAAGAAAGATGATTGAAGTAAAGAAATCCAATGTTAAAGTTTTTGTTATAGCTGTTAATGATAAAGTAAGAGATAAAGTGTTGGAAATTGTTCAAATGTTAAGAAACAATTCAATTTCAGTTGATTTTGACTTAAGATCAAGGTCTTTGTCAAAACAATTGGATTATGCTAACTCCTTAGGCATACCAAATGTTATAATTGTTGGAGAAAAAGAGCTTAAAAATAATTCTGTTAAATTGAAGAAAATGGATACAGGTAAGGAGATCTCATTGAAAATAGATGATATGGTGAAATCATTTTAGGTTGAAATCAATAATCATATGTAGAAAAAATTAAAAATTTTATTTAGTAGCTCACAATAATGTTTTCATCAAGTACAAGACCGCATTTTCTGCATGATACTTCGCCTATAGTCTTTGCAATCTTTGCTGAGCCACATTCTGGACATCTTAATTTCATATTAAATCTTAAAACAGTAAACCTTTTAAGCTTTATTCTTTTGATAAACATATTTTTAAAAAAATATACACGAAAATGAGAGTTAAGAAACATTTATATATTATTTAAATAATTCGGCAAGCAACTGATTTTATGAAAAAAAGAAGAAAAATCGAAGAAAAAAATTTGAAACTGAACAAAATATGCTTAGATACATCTACATTGATTCAGGGAAAAGTCACAGATTTGATAAAATCAAAAAAGCTAGAAAAAGCCGTAATTATAATTCCTGAAATTGTTATAGGTGAATTGCAAGCTCAAGCAGCTAGAGGAAAAGAAATAGGTTTTATGGGTTTAGAAGAAATAAAGAAAATCAGAAAGTTAAAAGACAAACACAAAATAACTTTGAAATTTGTTGGTGAAAGACCAAGTTACGAAGACATTTTATTGGCAAAATCAGGAAGAATAGATGCATTAATACAAGATGTTGCAAAAGCAAATAATGCAGTTCTGGTTACTTCTGATCTTTTACAAGGTTTGGTTGCACAAGCTCAAGGAATAAGAGTAAAATATTTTGAGTCTTATAAGAAAAAGAAAAAAATTAAGATAGATAAATTCCTTACTCATGATACTATGTCTATCCATTTAAAAGAAGGTGCTATTCCTTATGCAAAAAGAGGAAAGCCAGGAAAAATAAAATTTGTTAAATTAAGAAACAAACCAATGAAACATGAAGAACTAGATGGAATGGCTACAGAAATTTTAGACAAAGCAAGATATGAAGAAGATTCTTTTGTAGAATTAGGTTTGCATGGAGCAACAGTCGTTCAATTAAAAGAAAAAAGAATTTCAATAGCAAGAAAACCATTTTCAGATGGGCTAGAAATAACTTTAGTTAGACCAATAGTTAAGCTAACTTTAAATGATTACAAACTTTCTGGTAAATTAAAAAACAGGCTGTCTGAAAAAGCAGAAGGAATTTTAGTGGCAGGACCTCCTGGAAGTGGAAAGTCAACCTTTTCAGCATCATTAGCTGAATTTTATTTTAAACAAGGTAAAATAGTTAAAACAATAGAACAACCAAGAGACCTACAAGTTCCACCAGAAATAACTCAATATGGTCCTTTAAGTGGGAGTTTTATAAAAACAGCCAATATATTGCTTTTGGTTAGACCCGATTATACTATATTTGATGATGTTAGAAAACCTAAAGACTTTGAAATATTTTCTGATATGAGACTTGCTGGAATAGGAATGATAGGAGTTGTTCATGCTACTGATCCAGTTGATGCAGTTCAAAGGTTCATAGGAAAAATAGAGTTAGGAGTAATACCGCATGTAATTGATACAATAATATACATTAAAGATGGAAAGGTTGAGAAGATTTATTCTTTGAGTTTAACAGTTAGAGTTCCTAGTGGTATGACAGAAGCAGATCTAGCAAGACCAATTGCAGAAGTTAGGGACTTTGAAACAGGAAATTTAGAATATGAAATATACACATATGGTGAACAAACAACAGTCATTCCTGTTAAGAAAGAGAAAAAAACTGCTCTACAAAAACTAGCTTCAGATAGAATAAAATCAGAGGTAAGAAGATTTGATCCTTCAGCAAAAATAGAATTTTTATCAGACAATAGTATTATTGTAAAAGTTAACAACAAAATAATACCAAAATTAATAGGAAGAGATGGAAAAACAATAAAATCAATAGAAGACAAACTTGGAATTTCAATAGAAGTGCAACCAATGGTTGAGTCTTTGGGGAACGAAGTGAAATTTGATATTCATGAGACAGGAGCTTACATTGTTTTTACATTTGACAAGAAAATTGGTAGCAAAAACACAAACATCTATATTAATGATGAATATCTATTTTCTGCAACAATTGGCAGAACTGGACAAATAAAAATTTCTAAAGGCTCAGACTTAGGGAAATCTTTATTAAGGGCAATAACAAGCAGGAAAGAGATTAAGGTTTTTATTTAAAACTTTTATAGTGTCAATTTCTATTAATCAATATGCCCTCGTAGCTCAACTTGGATTAGAGCACCTGCGTCCTAAGCAGGGGGTTGTGGGTTCAAATCCCATCGAGGGCATTTTTTATATAATAAAAACTACAGATATAAACTATGAAAAAAGAAAGAGTGGAAACAGGAATCCCGGGCTTAGATGAATTAATAGGTGGTGGTTTACTACCTCATTCTTTAACTTTACTAACAGGAACGACTGGAACAGGAAAGACTATTTCTTCTTCTCAATTCATTTATAATGGAGTTAAAAAACACAATGAAAATGGGGTCTATGTTAGTTTTGAAGAGCCTGTGGACAATATAAAAGACAATTGTTTAGATTTTGGTTGGGATTTTGACCCTTTAGAGAAAAAAGGAAAAATTGTTTTTGTTAGATATGATCCATTCCACGTTGAAGATATTTATGAATTAATAGAAACCAATGTTAAAAAAGTAGATGCCAGAAGAGTTGTTATAGATTCTATATCTGCTTTAGGTTTGTATGTAAGGGATATTCCTGACATAAGAAGAATGGTATTTAACATATCTTTACTTTTAAGAAAATTAGGTTGCACATCAATTTTAATTTCTGAAACTTTACCAAAGCAAGGATCCTTGTCAAGATTCGGAGTAGAAGAGTTTGTAACAGATAATGTTTTTGTGTTATATTACAGTAGAACAGGTTCTCAATTTTCAAGAGCATTAACTGTTTGGAAAATGAGAGGCTCTAAGCACTCAAACAAACTTCATCCTTATTCAATAACTGAAAAGGGAGTTACAGTGTATTCCAAAGAAGAAGCATTTTCAAAACTTTAAACATATATATAAACTATTCTAAATTTATCTTATGCCTAAAAAAAGGAAACGTCCTAAAAAAATTAAAAAGAAAAAAGTAAGAGACTATCATTTTTTAAAGGCACCTGCAACAAAACTATTCGGCTGGTTAGCAGATAAATATTCAGACCGTTTTAAAATACTTAAAATATCTCTTCATAGGGCTGATGCAAAAGTTTTATTCAGAACATATCTGTCTATTGTATTTTTTCTTACATTTTTTGTTTTCATTTCATCATCTTTAGTTACTTTAGCATTTTCAATATATCTGCGCTTGGATATTTTACGAACTATTGTAGGAGCAATAATTCTTCCTTTTTTGTTTTCAATCATTACATTCTTGTTCTATTATATTTACCCAATATCTTCTGCACATAGAAGAAAAGATGATATAGAATCTAATCTGCCCTTTGCATTAAATCATATGTCTGCTGTTGCAGGTTCTGGAGTTCCTCCAAGAGTTATGTTCAAAGTTATTTCAAGATTTAGAGAATATGGAGAAATTTCTAGAGAGGCAAACAAGATAACAAGAAATGTTGAAGTTTTTGGTATGGATGAAATGACATCCATAAAAGAAGTTGCATCAAAATCTCCATCACCCGCTTTTAAAGACTTTTTACAAGGAATATTAACAACAATTCAAACAGGTGGTAATCTTAACAACTTTTTAAAAGAAGAAGCTGAAAAAGCAATGTTCGATTATAGAATCAGGAGAAACAAGTACGTGCAACAATTAACAATTTATGCAGATTTTTATACAGCCCTATTAATAGCAGCTCCTCTAGTTTTTGTAATAATGCTGCCTGTTCTTAGCGTGATGCAAGGAGATTTGTTTGGAATGGGAGTTAAAGAATTGATAAATTTTGGTTTAATTTTGCTTTCAGTTGCAAACATAGGATTTTTATTATTCCTCCAATTAACCCAACCTAAGTTGTGATTCAATGAGAAAATCAAATAATTTATTAAAATCAACTGTTTTAACCACTGTGGTAGGCATATCACTTGCTCTTTTAAATTTAATTGTCTTTTCATCACTTACTTTAAGCATGGTTTCTATTTTTATCATACCTCTAGGACCATTTTTTTATCAATATAAAAAATATAGAGAAAACAAAGAACTAGAAGAAAGATTTCCAGATTTTTTAAGAGACGTATCGCAAAACATAAGAACAGGAATGACAATACCTCAGGCAATAAAAGCAACAAAAAACACTTATTATGGCGCATTAACTCCTTATATTAAAAAAATGGTTGTTAAAATAGATTGGGGGGTTCCCTTTGATAAGATTCTTACAGATTTTGCCAATCAAACCACCAAATCTTTGAGAAGAACAATTTCAACAATTATAGATACTCATAAGGGGGGTGGAGACATTGCTGATATTTTTGATTCTGTTGGTAAAAGTATTATTGAAATTAATAGAATAAACAAGGAACGTTCTTCAATAATTTATAATCAGATGTTAACAGGATACATAATATTTTTTGTTTTCATAGGAGTTTTAATTGTAATGCAGACATATTTAATTCCTAACTTGCAAACCTTTTCTGCTCCTGAAGTTGGACTTGAATCTTTTGAGGGTCTTGGTGTTTTTTATGCTGATGTCTTCAGAATAATCATAATAATACAAGGATTTTTCTCAGGTTTAATTATAGGCAAATTATCTGAAGGCAGTATGATATCGGGTTTAAAACATTCTATATTTTTAGTTATGATAGGTTCTTTCGCACTTTGGATTTTCATATAGATTTTTATGGTGGATTAATCTACCATTTATTATGAAAGCACTTTATCCACCACTCTCTTATACGCTTTTTATTGTAATTAGCATAGCTGCTTTATCTGTTATACTTGTCACAGTAAATCTTTTTTCAGAAAATATACAAAGAGATTTTGCTTTTAATCAACTAAGTTATGTAACAGAAGTCGTAAGACAAGATATTTTAAAATTATATTCTACAAATGCTGAAGGAAAATTTCAGTTATCAATACCTAAAAATATTATTGGGAAACAATATTCGATAGAACTAGACCAAAAGAATCTAAAATTAAGTCTTGAATTTAAAAATGAGAGAATAGAGGCAGAGAGTTTTGTAAATGTTAGTGCTTCTTTAAGTGGAAGATCTTATGCTCCCGCCTCAATTGAAATGAACAGAACAAATGGAGATATCTCTATAAGGTTAGTTTAATGAGTCACATAGATTTTGTAATAGGTTTTGTTGTAGTAGTCTCAGCAATGATTTTATTTATCTATCTTATTTCTAATACTATATCAAATAATGTTAATGAGTTTAGAATAAATGAAGCTAGAGAATCTTCTTTATCTTTAGAAAATTATTTATTTAAAATAAATGATGAAAAAAGTCTGATTTCAACTTTTAGAGAACTTCAAGTAATTTTGACTGAAGTTAATAATACAGATCATACAGAAGAGATAAGAATTTCAATAGATCCACAAGTTGATAAAGTTAAAGTTTATGACACATTAATGAATGAAATACAATCAACAAACTTTCAATCACCACCAGTAACAATTTTATATTTTGATTTAAGCTTTACTGCAAATGAAAAGAAATTTGTTAAAATAATTTATTTTGGGAACATTATTACAGATATTGATTATCTCTCCATTGATAACAATATAACTCTGCATATAGTTTCTGACAAAGAAATAGACATTGTTTCTCAAGAAAAATGTTCTAATCTTTTAAGCGCTTCTTATGAGGAAACTAAAAATAAATTTGGATTTCAAAATTCATTCAGATTAGATCTTGATGGTTGTAGTTATGGTCCTGAACCACCACTTATAGCTGATATAATATTAAAAAACGTTCCTGTAATTTTTGAAGGTTCTGATGGTTTGTTAACATCTAAAATTGCTAGGTTGAGAGTATGGTAATGAAAGGTTATATTAAAACATTAGAAGCGGGCATTGCAATTGTTCTAATTTTAGTTTCAATAATATTTTTATTTCCTGAAAGAACAAAAAAAGATCCTCAAATTTCAGATACAGGTTATAATTGTCTGAAATATTTAGAACAAACAGGAGCTTTAAGATATTATGCAGTAAATAACCTAGAATCAAATTTAAATTCATATTTAAGGGCCTGCTTACCACCAATTTTAAATTATACAACAAAAATATGCAGCGCTATGCCTTGTAATATCCAAGTTCCAGAAAACAGAACAATATTTTTATCAAGTTACATGATTGCTGGAAATGATACTTTTTTCAATCCAATTTTAATTAATCTTTGGTTTTGGTCAACATGAAAGGACAAGTTTTTGTAATGGTCGCAGTACTAGTTTTAATAGCCTTAATCATGTTAAGAAATGCAATAAAACCAGTTGAAGTTTCACCCAAAAGCTTTCTTTATGAAAATTTTCTTAATTTAAAAAATGAATTAATAAAAACAGTAGACATATCAATTTTGAATGAAGATGATGTTTCAACCAATTTAAACAATTTTATTACATTTTCTTCTAATGTTTTTCAGCAAAGAGGTTATGAACAAAACATTGAATTTAATACTATAACTTATGAGAATACAACTGAAGTTTACATGAATTTTTCTCTTAAATTAGGCAACTCATTTATAGAAGACAAATTTATAATTAATAGAACGGTATATCCATGAAAGGTCTTGAACCACTAATAGCAGTAATTTTTATTATTGTGATTTCCATAGTAGGCATTTTAATTATTGTGGAAACTACCCAACCTTCTGTTGGAAGATTACAAGAAATAAATTTAATGGAAGAAGGTAAAAATATTTTAACTCAAATAGATAATGCTGTTAGGGATGTTGCACAACAAGGCGAAGGGTCAACAAGAGTCTTGTCAATATCTGTTACTGATGGGACTTATATTATAGATACAGAAAACGAGGCTATCACATTTTCTATGCGTAGTATTGCTCAAATAATTGGTGTTGGTATTTCTAGAATTGAAGAAAATATAAACATGTTTGGTGAACCAAATAAAGTTATACTAAATTTGACCTATACTAATGTTAATGTTACTGGCGGAGGCAATTTTGGAAAAGGATATCATAAAATAATAATAAGAAACAATGGTTATGATTTTGTAAATCAAAAACAGATAATTAGTATATCATCAATAGCTCCAGTATTGCCTCCAACTGCTTTGACAGTCCAGTTTAACCAAGATGGTTCACCCCACATAGTTTCTGGCACTAATATAGGAGGAGTTCCGAACAATCTTAATTTTCTAAATGATGATGCAACTTATGATATTGAAGAAGAAGGTTCAGGTGTTGGCTCACAATACTCAAGACCAATTTCTGATATTTCTACAGGCAGTTGGGACGATCCAAACGGAAACAACAACAATATTTTATATGATGACATAGACGGGATCTCTGCAGATGATAATGATTATATTCAATCATCAAACGATCCTTCAAGCGATACTTGTGAAATAGAGCTTTCAGATATTACTGATCCAGGAGTTGATACAGGGCATGTTATTAGATATAGATATGGAACAGGAATGTCTGGAACTGGAAAACCTTCAGAAATAGATTTAGTAGTTAGACTTATGGAAGGTAGTACTGAAATAGCAAGTTGGGCATATAGTAATTTAGCTGGTAACAGCCCATTTGTAACATCAACACAAACTCTTACAGAGGCACAGGCAAGTGCAATTTCAGATTATACAAACTTAAGAATTATATTTACAGCAACTAAAGTTGGTAAAGGTGTTAGAACTATTTGGATGGAAATTTCTTGGGTAGAATTTGAAATCCAAGGGGATATTAATTATCAAGTCGAAGTTTGGCACAATTCTACTCCAATCAGCTATTCTGGATCTTTATTTAGTGTTAATGTTACTGTTAACTTCACAACCACTGTTACTGATGATTATTCCTTGCAGATATATGACTGGGCAAATCTTCAATGGGTATCAATAGGTTGTGATTCTGGAACCATATTAGCAAATACACCAACCAAATGGTGGTGTAATGAAAATATTAATCCAATGAATTACAACTCTTCTGATAATATAGTGAGAATTAGGATTAATTCAGCTTCTGATAGTGATCAAAGCTTATTGAAAGAAGACTATGTCCAATATTACGTCAATTACCTACCATAGAAACCTTTATATGCCGACTTTTGCAATTTTTATAACATGAAAGGAATATCTCCAATTATAGCATCGGTTTTGTTAATTGCAATAACCATGAGCATTGCTGTTATTTTAGCAGGCTATGTTACCAGTTATACTAGAGAACAAACAGGCGCAATACCATCAGCTTGCATTGGTGGCGCATTGTTTATTCATGGAACAGCAGATTGTACTGGAAGTACATTGACTATAACTCTTGAAGCAAACTATGCTACTTTAACTGATTTTAAAGCTGATAGCAGAGATTCAGCTGGAACAGTAATAGATACTGCTGAACCAAGAGCAAGTGGTCCATCTTCGCTTGCACCGGCTGAAATAGGGACATTAACATTTACTTTATCTTCAACATGCACTGGTGTAGATCAAGTCAGAGTTACAACAAATTGTTTCAATGTTAGAACAGACTGGGCATCAGTTTAATGGTTATTATTTTTATTTTTAGAAGATTTATTTAGTGTAAAGAGGTGATAAACATGCCATATAGTCATAAAAATAGTAGGGGAGATACTTTTTGGTTACACCAAAAAGGAAAGCTATTTTTCTTTTCTAGAAAACCAGAGGGAGCCATAGACTTGCCTTCACATCTGGAAGTTTTTGAGAATTCAAGAACAGGCTTGCCAATGGTAAGAAAAAAGAAGGAGTAATCCTTCCTTTTTTTTAAATATTAATAATTCAAATAATAATTAGAATAATATGCCAAAAAGAAAAAGGACTTCTAAAAGAAGAAAAATCACAAAGAAAGCCTCAAGATTACCATTAGCAGTTTTTTTAATACTTATTCTGCTTTCTTTTGTTACAATAGCTTTAGTTAATCTAATAGATTTTGAAGAATATTTAATTGCAAATGTTTTAGAAGTCCAAGGAAATGTAGTATTAATAGGTAATAACTGTACTGCAATAATTGCTCAGACTTCTCCTGAAAGGGCTTACTCTATTGAAATTGGTATTAAAGGCATTATAGAGAAAAGACCTAACACCCATGACATATTTGCAGAAACCTTAAAGAGCTTCAACATAACCCTGGAGCATGTTACATTAGATAATTTTGAAGAAGGAATTTATTATGCTAATTTACATTTGAAATCTGGAAACAAATTCTTAAAGTTAGATGTAAAACCTTCAGATGGTATTGCTTTAGCTCTAAGAATGAATACTTCGATCTATGTTAATAAAACTTTATTAGAAGAGCTCGGAAAAGATATTTGCTAAATCATTCCAAACAAATTCTACAATCCTTTATGTCAGGAAAGACTTTTATGTGAATATCACATAACAATTTTCTTTTTCTAACTGTTCTACAAATATTACAAAAAGAGTCCAGTGTTGTTAATGAGTTTAACTCACCAGAAGCTATTCTATCAACAAAAATTTCAATTTCTTTATTAATTTTTTCATCTTTTTCTATGCTCTTAATCTTAGAACCTCTTAAATTTCTCATGTATTGAGATATTGCAGACTGAGTTAAACCTAATTTAAGGGCAGCATTTTGTTGAGTCAGTTTATACTTTTCCATTAATCTTTTTGCTATTAATGCTCTCATTGTAGGAAGAACATATTGTGCAACAATCTCGCAATAAGGTTTCATTATAACACTGTTATAAACTTTGTTATTACAAGTTTAAATTTTTAACCCAGAGTTTTGAGTTAATGATGACTAAGTTTTTATGACTGTTCAGTAGTATGTATTTAAATATCTTTCTATTATATATATAATTACAGAATGGTAGCAAACTTTAAATATGCGGATTATTTAATAAATAGAGTGATGAAATGATAGTTTCACAAGACGTTTTAGATGCATTAAAGCAAATTGGTTTGAACCTCTATGAAAGAAAACTTTGGGTTGCTTTGCTTTCAAGAGGAACATCTACAGCTGGTGAGTTATCATCATTAGCTAAAGTTCCACACAGTAGAACATATGATGTTTTGGAATCTTTGGCAGAGAAAGGTTTTGTAATGATACAATCATCAAAACCTTTAAAGTACATAGCAATTCCTCCAAAAGAGGCTTTAGAAAGAGCAAAGAAAAAGTTAAGAGAAAAGATGACAGTTACCATTGATAGGATTTCAAAATTACAAAGTTCTTCAGTTGTAAAAGAATTAGAAAGAGTACACAAGAAAGGAGTTAAGATTGTTGAGCCTGGAGAGATGACAGGTTCTTTAAAAGGTAGAGAAGCCCTACATCAACAACTTGAAACAATTTTCAAGAACGCTAAAAACGACCTCTCGATCTTTACAACAGCAAAAGGTTTGAAAGAATTAAACACAGTTCACAATGATATTCTAAAGAAAGCGGCTAAAAAAGGAGTGAAAATAAGAGTAGCAGCTCCATTTGGAAAGAATACAACATCAATTATAAAAGATTTAAGGAAATTTGCTGAAGTAAGAAAAATTGAAAAGCCAGAAATTGAAGGAAGGTTTGTTGTTGCAGATGGTAATCATGTTGTTATGTCATTGACAGACGAAGAAGTTCACCCAACACAAGATTTTGCCCTCTGGAGTCAAAGTGAGCATGTAGCAGAAAATCTATTAGGTCCAATGTTCAATTTCATTTGGAAGAATTTAGAAGCAGCTTAATAATTTAAATTATAATTCTATTTTACCTAAGGGTTAATGCCCTTCATCATTTATTATTTCAAATTTTTGTAACTTTCTTACCAACTTCAATTTTAAATCTTCCTAAACAAAAATATCTTCTTTCAAGATTACATTCTTCTCCTACTCGTAAATCATCAGCAGGAACATCACTTACCACAAAACTTTGTTCTCCTTTTTCTGTTTGAAAGATATATCTTGTTAGATTAATCGGAAAACCTAAACTTAATTGAGCAGATCCAGCATCAATATTTCGATTTTGACTTAAATCGACTATATGTTGGACCTCTTTGCTCCCAACATATGTGATTCTTTCAGTTTCGGTTTTGATAAAGGGATTTTTTAATGTAACCATATAAATTACCTTTTTATAATAAAATAGAAAATCTTTTTAAGTCTTTCTTTATTAAACAAATTTTGGTCTTTTTGTTAAGAATTTAGCTAGTGGCAAGGGTTTGAATGGGTAATCCTTTGTCAATTTTTTAATTCTCCTTATTATATCTTCTAAAGGAATATTTTCTACTTTTCCAGTTTCTCTAAATCTTACAGCCAGTTTACCAGATTCTTTCTCTTTTTTACCAATAACTACGATGAATGGTATCCATTCCATTTCAGCGTCTCTAACTTTTTTTTCTACCCTCTCTACTCTGTCATCTAAATCAACTCTTATTTTATTTTCCTCCATTTTTTTCATGATTTCTTCAGAATATTTTACATAATCATCACTCATAGGACAAAGTCTAACTTGAATTGGTGATAACCAAAGTGGAAATGTGGGGTTTTCTTTTCTTGATAAATATTCTAGCAAAGCTGCTATTGCTCTTTCAGAACCAAAACCCGCATGAACCATCAAAGGATGTTTATCTTTATTATTTTCATCTCTGAATTTTATATTCCAATTTTTTGTTGAAAAAGAATCTATTTGTGAAGTTCCAAGTTCCATTGGTCTTTCTAAAGAATCTAACAAAAGAAAGTCTGTCCATGCGTTCATATATACAGTTACTTCTTCTAAAAGTTCAATAACAATTGGTCGCTGGTGTTTTTTTGCTAGTTCTTTTAAATAATTTTCATATTTTTTATTAAACAATCTTTCAAGACAAAAGAAAATGAATGCATCAGGTTCAACTCCCAACTTATTGAAAATATCTATTTGTATTTCAAGACATTTTTTAAATATTTCAAAGGCCTCCTCTTCATTTCTACAGGCAGTGTGTATGTTATGCATCTCAAAACATCTTATTCTGTACATTCCCCTTATTTCTCCTCTTTGTTCGTATCTATGGTCGTACATTTCATCTTCATAAAGTGCTACCGGCATATTTTTGTGTGAAATTGTAGCATCCCTATGTATAGAAAATGACCCATAATCACCAGCAGTTTTTAGGAATAATTCTACATTCTTTTCTCCCTTCCCACCTATAACTTTGTAATGTTTTTCTGGAAAATGACTTATTAACCAAACAACACCAGGATCATCTTTTCTAAAGACAATTGGTGTTCCTATTGGATATGCCCCTTGTTCGACAACAAACTTTTGCCAAGCCAAATCTCTTATTAATTGTTTAATAAATGCGCCTTTAGGATAAAATCTTAAACAACCTGCATCGGCAACAGGTTCTTTTTCCCCAATTTCTAATCTTCTTGCTAACTTTATATGTATCGGTTCACCTTCTTTTGCTTCTTTTTTGCCCAATTCATCATCTACAATTATTTTTACTGTTTTATTTTCTTTCAGATCAACATCTTTGTAATCTTTTACTTCACCGCTAGGAAGCACAACTAAAAACTCTTTAATAATTTTCTCTTCTTTTAACAATTCTTCTTCTTTTTCTTCACCAGAAGTTATTAATTTTGATTGTTCTGCCAGAGGATGTCCCTTTATTTTAATATTATATTGCTTGTTCCAACCAAAAGGGGCTCTATAAGTTTCTAATCCAATTTTTTTTGCAAGACTTTCCATTTCTTTCAAAACTCTTAAAGCAGTTCCTGGCATAGAGGGATTGCTACTTAGATGAACAAAAGGATAAATTAAAATTTTTTCACATTTTATTACTTCAAGACTTTTTTTAACTTCATCAATTGCTTTTTTTGCAACAGAAACATCATCTCCTTTTTCTACTGCTGTAAATAATACTACTATATCCTCGAATCTAACAGTTTTTTTTTCTGCTTTTTCTGCTGCTTTTATTTCCTTTTCAATTGGTGTATATTCAATAAAATCTGAATGGTTTTGTAAAATTCTCATACAAACACTTTGTTACTATATTTATATAATCTTTTCTTAATTTATTTTATAATTGTATAGCCCCGTCGTCTAGTGGTCAAGGACACAGGGCTTTGGTCATAAGACTAAAGCATTGAGCTTTGCTATGAAAGAAACCCTGAAACGCAAGTTCGAATCTTGCCGGGGCTACTCATTTTAAACCAAAAGACTTTTAAAGTCTTGTCTCTAAATATGCAAATAATTGGTGATAAACAATAGGAATGTTTAGTGGAAGATCATTGAAAAAAAGAAAGAAAAAATACAAATGGAAGAAAACAAAGTATAAAGTTAGGATGCTCAATTTGAAAAAGAAAAAAGATCCATTAGAGGGAGCACCACAGGCAAAAGGTATTGTTATTAAGAAGTATGGAATTGAACAAAAACAGCCTCATTCAGGCATAATAAAAGTTGTTAGAGTTCAATTATTAAAAAATAAAAAAGAAATAACAGTTTTTGTTCCTAAATCCGGTGGAATCGGTTTTATTAATGAACATGATGAAGTTGTTGTTGAAGGTGTTGGAGGTTCTCAAGGAGGTCCTGTTGGTTCTCAACACGGGTTAAGATGGAAAGTTATTAAGGTTAACAAACTTCCTTTATCAGAACTCTTAAAAGGAAAAGTTAAGAAAGAGGTTAAATAATGTCTTTAAAAATTTTTGATAAGTGGGATATGGAAAGTATTAAAGTTAATGATCCTGGTTTAAAAAATTATATTAATTTAAGACCTGTTGTAATTCCTAAAACATTTGGAAGACTTTCAAAAAAACAATTTCATAAAAGTCAAATGAATATAATAGAAAGACTTACTAATCATCTATTTGTTGCAGGTCATAGAGGCAAAAAACACAATATTACAAGCGGAAAAAATGTTGGGAAAACTTTCAAAGCCTGGAAAATAATTGAAGAAACATTTAATATTCTTGAAAAACAAGCAAAGAAAAATCCTGTTGAAGTTTTTGTTAGAGCAGTGGAAAATACTGCTTTGAGAGAAGAGATAACTTCTTTTCAGGTTGGAGGAATAATTGTTAGAAAGGCTGTTATAACTGCCCCACAAAGAAGAGTTGATATTGCTTTAAGATTAATAAGTCAGGGAGCATATCAAAAAGCTTTTGCTAAACCAAAAAATATGGCTGAATGTTTGGCTGAAGAAATTTTTGCTGCTTATAACAATGATGCTTCAAAATCTTATGCAGTCAAAGAAAAAGAGAGAAAGGAAAGAGAAGCTAGTGGATCAAGATAAAATTAAAATTTTCTGATTTTCCAAAACATTTAAATATGAATACGTATTATTATTTCAAATTGTGATTTCATGGCAAGGGAAGATTATAGTGAAAAAGTGCAAGCACTGATGAATAATCCAAAGAATATTAGAAATATTGGTATTGTTTCTCATATTCACCATGGTAAAACAACTTTGACCGATAACCTAGCTGCTGCAGCAGGTTTGATGGCTAGAGATTTGGTTGGAGAAAGAATGTTAACATGGATTGATGATCAAGAAAGAGAAAGATTAATGACAATTTATGGAGCAACAGTTACAATGTCTCATGATTACGAAGATGAGAGGTATTTGATAAACTTATTAGACACACCTGGTCATGTTGATTTTGGTGCTGATGTTACACAGGCTATGAGAGCTGTAGATGGAGCTGTTGTTCTTTGTTGTGCAGTTGAGGGAGTAATGCCACAAACAGAAACTGTTTTAAAGCAAGCATTGGCAGAAAGAGTTAAACCTATTTTATTTATTAATAAAGTTGATAGAGCAATAAGAGAATTGAAACTAACAGCAGAACAATTACAAAAAAGATTGGCTAATATTGTTGTTGATGTTAATAAATTCATACAAAGACATGTTGAAAAACAATATGCAAAAGATTGGGTGGTTAGAGTTGAAGATGGTTCTGTTGCATTTGGTTCAGCTTTGAAAAAATGGGCAATCTCTGTTCCATTTATGGAAAGAACAGGAGTAACATTCAAAGATATAATTGATTTATGTTCTCAAGAAAGAAACGAAGAGTTGTCAAATAAAGCACCTATGAATATTGTTGTTTTAGACATGGTTATTAAACATTTACCAGATCCACTAGAGGCCCAAGCCTACAGAATAGAAAGAATCTGGAAAGGTGATGTAAACTCAGAAATAGGTAAACAATTAATTAGTTGTGATCCTAATGGAAAATTAGTTGCTGTTGTAACCAAAATTACTTATGATCCTCATGCTGGAATGATATCAACTGCAAGAATTTTTTCTGGTAAATTAACTAAAGGTCAAAATGTACATATTATTGATACTGGAAGAACAACAAAAACCCAACAAGTTACAACCTTTATTGCATTAAGAAGAATACCAGTTGAACATGCGCTTGCAGGAAATGTTGTTGGTATAGTTGGTTTATCAGAGGCTGCTGTTGGTCAAACCATAACAGAAGAAGATTTTTCTTTAGATAGATTTAAGGCAATAACACATATTTTTGAACCAGTTGTTACAAAATCTATTGAACCCAAACACCCACAAGATTTACCAAAATTAATAGAAATTCTCAAGACATTAAGTAGAGAAGATACTACTTTAAAAGTTAAAATAAATCCAGAAACTGGAGAAACTTTGGTTTCAGGTTTAGGTGAATTACATTTAGATGCAAAAGTTGAAAGAAAAATAAAAGAAAAAGGAATAGAGATCATAGCATCACCACCTATTGTTGTTTACAGAGAAAGTATTTTTTCTGAGTCTCCCACCATAGAGGGGAAATCTCCAAATAAACATAATAAATTTTATATTTCTGTTGCACCAGTTTCAAAAGAAATCTTCAAAGCAATGACAGAAGGAGAAATAAGAGACGGAGAAATAAAAGGAAAGAATTTAGAATTAAGAAAAAAATTACAAGAACTAGGATTGAGTAAATCAGATGCAAAAGATGTAATTTTAATTCATAATCACTGTATGTTTTTAGATTGTACAAAAGGTATTCAATACTTGAATGAAGCTATGGAAAATGTTAAGGCCGCATTTTTGAATGTTATGGATAGTGGTCCTTTAGCAAAAGAGCCCTGTTCAGCTGTTATTGTTAGACTGCACGATGCTGAATTACACGAAGATGCTGTTCACAGAGGACCTGCTCAAATTATGCCTGCTATCCGTCGACCAATCATTCAAGGTATGTTAAAAGCAGGTGTTAGTTTTCTGGAACCTAGACAGATAATAAGAATAGACACACCACAAGAATACATAGGAAACGTGACTGCTGAGGTTGGTAACAGAAGAGGAGAAATCTTAAATGTTGAGCAAGAGGAATACACAGCAATTGTTACAGCTAAAGTTCCTGTTGCTGAAATGTTTGGTTTTGAAGGCGCTTTAAAGTCTGCTACTGGTGGCAAAGGATTTCAATCTCTAATGGACGTTGTTTTTGAAAAAATACCAAGTGATTTAAGAGATCAGGTTGCTCTAAGAATTAGAGAAAGAAAAGGAATGCCTAAAGAAATTCCTAAATCTGAGATATAAGCTTAAATATTTTATTAATGATTCTTTAATTTATGACTTTATTTCAATCAAGTAATCTACCAGTTATTAATCGTACTTATAGTCTGATTATTTTAAAACAAATTCAAGATGATGGAGTTTCTAGATTCTCAGGTTTAAGAAAGACTACAAAATGCTCAAAACCTTGTTTAGCTTTAACATTAAATGATTTGATTCAAAATGGTTATATTACAAGGAATGTAGAAGGTTATAGATGTACTAGAAAGGGTGAAGAATTTCTTGGAGAATTTTATGAAATTCAGTTTAAAAAAGACCAAGGTACTCAAGATTCATATGTTTTTTTAGTTGAAAGGAGATTAAATAGGAAGCTAGGAGAAGAAGGAGAAGAAACCTTAAAAGATATTTTCAGAATTCAGTCTGAAAATATTATTCAAAAGGCGGTTGAAAGATTTCATTTGAGTGTCTAATCATAAACATTTAAATAATTATATTTTTAATAAGGTAAAAGGTGATTTTATGGCAGAAAAACCACACTTAAACCTAGTAACTATTGGTCATGTAGATCATGGTAAATCTACTTTGATAGGTAGATTATTATACGATACTGGTAATTTAAGAGAAGAAGATTTAAGAAAACTAAAAGATTTGGCAAAAGAACTAAAAAAAGAAACCTTTGAATTTGCATTCGTTATGGACAAACTAAAAGAAGAAAGAGAAAGAGGGGTTACCATAGACGTAATGCACAAGAGGTTCGATACTGCAAAGTATTATTTTACAGTTATTGATGCACCTGGACACAGAGATTTTGTTAAAAACATGATAACAGGCGCTTCTCAGGCAGATGCTGCTTTATTGGTTGTTTCAGCAAAACAAGGAGAATTTGAAGCAGGTGTTGGAGCAACTGGACAAACAAGAGAACATGTGTTTTTGATAAAAGTTTTGGGTGTAAAACAAATTGTAGTTGCAGTAAATAAGATGGATACAGTTGATTACAGTGAAGATAGATATAAAAAAGTTAAAGAAGAAACAGAAAAGCTTTTGAAAACTGTTGGTTATGATACAAGCAAAATGTTATTTGTTCCCACATCAGCTTGGGAAGGAGATAATGTTGGGAAGAAACCAGAAAAAGCAACATGGTATAAAGGACCAACATTATTCGAGGCACTTGATACATTTGTAGTGCCGGAAAAACCAGTTGACAAACCTCTAAGACTTCCAATTCAAGACGTTTATACCATAACTGGGATTGGAACAGTTCCTGTTGGAAGAGTGGAAACAGGAGTTTTGAAAGCAGGAGACAAAATAATATTTATGCCACCTGGTGTGGAAGGTGAAGTAAAAACAATAGAAATGCACCATGAACAAATTCCAAAAGCAGAACCAGGAGATAATGTTGGCTTTAGTGTTAGAGGTATAGGGAAAACTGATGTAAAAAGAGGAGATGTTGCAGGTTTATCTTCAAATCCTCCAACAGTTGCAAAAGAATTCACAGCGCAAATAATTGTATTACATCATCCAAATGTTGTAACAAAAGGTTATACCCCAGTTTTTCACTGTCACACAGCACAAATAGCATGTAAAATAACTGAAATACAAAAGAAAATTGATCCAAAAACAGGCGCAGCAATTAAAGAAAACCCAGATTTTATAAAAACAGGAGATGCAGCAATTATAAAATGTGTTCCATCAAAACCATTGGTTATTGAGAGCTCAAAGAATTTCCCAGAATTAGCAAGATTTGCAATTAGAGACATGGGTCAAACTGTTGCAGCAGGAGTTTGTTTAGAAGTTACTCCTGCTAAATAATTTTTTCTTTCTTAACTTCTTCTTTATTTTTATTTAAATTGAATAGCCTTTTCTTTCTTCAGTAAATTATTTAAATACTTTAACAAATACATAGTGAATATGCAAAAAGCAAGAATAAAGTTAATGAGTGCAGATCCCAAAAAACTAGATGATGTTTGCAATGAATTAAAAACAATAACTGATAGGTTTGGTGTAGCCATGCGTGGACCTGTACCTTTACCAACAAAAAAACTAAAAGTTGTTACAATGAAAACACCTTGTGGAGATGGAACAGGTCATGGAAATACAACATGGGACAGGTGGGAAATGAGAATTCATAAAAGGGTTATTGATGTTTCTTCTGATGAGAGAACACTAAGGCAAATAATGAGAATAACTATTCCTGATGGTGTTTCTATAAGTATTCAACTGAGAGACTGATATTATTTTTTCTTGAATTTGAAAAAACTTGTTTTGTATTTATCGTACCACATTATGAAGATCATGAATGTTGCTCCTAAAAACAATGTAAATAAAATTAAAAATAGGACGTATAATTGCTGTACAAATTTGATCTGAAATCCCATTGGCATTATTGAAAACAAAAAAGCAATTGAAAATAGTGACACTGTAAAGCAAATTCTTAACAAAAATTCTAAAAACCTAGAGTCAATCTCGTATTGTGATGGCATGATATTTAATTGATTTTTTTAAATATAAAAATTACTTAGAATAACTATGATTATGCCGAGATCGCATAACCTGGTAGTGCGCTAGCCTGGAAAGCTAGTGGGCGAAAGCCCGTGGGGGTTCAAATCCCTCTCTCGGCGCTTTTCTTTTCAACTTGAAAAACTATTTTCTTGTAGCATAATTTTCTTATGTATTAAAAGCAAGATAGTATAATTAAGATGATAAAATGGGTTGCAGTAGTTGCAGCAGAAAAAAGAAGAAGAAAAGAAAAAAATAATTGATAAAAATAGCTTTAAATAATTATTTTTATTATCTTTCTTTATGTTTCAGGAAACAATAATGGTTATTTTTGCAAATATTTTACCTTCTCTTGAACAAATAGGTGGTATACCATTAGGAATAGCTCTTGGTTTAGATCCAACCTACACATTATTGATATCTTTGACTGTTAATTGTCTTTTATTTTTTCCTGTTTTTTTTGGATTAAGATTTTTTTACAAAGGTTTAATATCAGATATAAAACTTTTTAATAAATATCTAGAAAGAGTTAGAAGAAAAGGCAAACCCTATGTTGATAAATATGGGATAATTGGTTTAACTCTTTTTATTTCAATACCAACACCATTAACAGGAACTTATACAGCTTCTATCTTAAGCTGGTTCTTAGGTTTAGATTGGAAAAAATCCTTTATTGCTATAGCAATAGGTTCTACTATAGGCGGTATAATAATTTTACTGGCTTCTATTGGTTTTTTAAACATTTTGGGGCCATTTTTTAACATTTGATACAAAAAATAGAAAAATTTAAATATATGATTCTTCATAGATTATATTGTCAGTTATAAACTCTTAATAATGAGTGAATTTAATGTGCAGGTCTAAGGGTAAGGTAAAATCTCTGTTGGAATCTTTGGAAGAAAAAGGCATACTTGAAATTTTAATTAGTAATGCTGGTAACGGTTGTAAGATATCAAAGGCAAAATTAAAAGAAAGGGGATTAGATCCTAAAAAAATTCGTGGAGAGATATATAAAGTTGCACAGGGAGGCAGTGGTCCATTACCTAAAGATTCTGTTTCTTATGATGGAAAAAGAATACATGTTGAATCAGACGCTTCAATGGCTGTTCTTTCTGTGAGCAGAAATTTTGGATATCCAACAAGTTAATCTTAGTTGAATAAAATGAATCTTACTCCTAGTAAAGAGATTTCCTATTTTCAAGGAAATGCAGAAAGAAACTACCTTAAACTTTATAGATCAGGTGTTATACCAAAAATTAGGAGATATGTTGCTAAATTACATAAAAATAAATCTAAAAAACCACTTAAAATACCAATTCGATGTGGAAATCCAGAAGATGCACGTGTTTGTTTAGAAAGTTTAATATCACAACAACAAAGAAAAGAACTTAAGGAAAAGAATACATTGCTAAAGGGTCATACAAAATCACCCAAAATTGGTGCTAGCAATTTTGCTATGACTAAAGGCGCTAATTCAACAGATGCTGCGACCTACCTTTCTCGTAAAGGAAGTGTTTTAATTATCCAACCTGAAGGAGCAATTAAAGTTGATGATTTTGCTAATAGTTTTGAATATTCTGGAGACATTATGTTTTAAATACTTTCTTAATATATTAAATTCTGGAAAGTTTTCGCGAAAAAGCGTGTTCTGGGTAGATTTAAATAGGTTTAAAATTTCATATTATAAAATGTGATTTAATGCCACAAAGGAAAAGACCTAGCAGAGGAAGCAAAGCCTTTTATCCACGAAAAAGGGCTAGACGTATTTATCCTAGGATAAAATCATGGCCTAAGTCCAAAGAAGTGAAACTTTTGGGATTTGCTGGATATAAAGCTGGGATGTCACATGTTTTATTAATTGACACTAATCCTAATTCAACAACAAAGGGCCAACAAATATCAAAGCCAATAACAATTCTTGATTGTCCCCCTCTTTCTGTCTTTGGTTTTAGGTGTTATACAAAAAATAAGTCTTCTTTTGATGTTTTTTCTGAAAAAATTGATAAGAATTTATCAAGAAAATTAAAATCTTCTAAAAAAACAAAAACAGCTGATGAACAATTAAAGAAATTACCAAAAAACGTTTCTAAAATAAATTTAATTTGTCATACAAAACCCAGTTTTAAGAAGAAACCTGAAATATTTGAAATTGCTTTGGGTGGTTTAGTAGAAGAGCAATTAAATTATGCTAAAGAAGTTTTAGGAAAGGAAATAAAAGTTTCTGATGTTTTTAAAGAAGGAGACTTAGTTGATGTTGTTGCTGTGACAAGAGGAAGAGGATTTCAAGGTCCTGTAAGAAGATTTGGAGTAAGAACTCATGGTAGAAAAGCTCAGCAAATGAGAAGACACATTGCACCTTTGGGTCAGAACGAGCCAGGAAAAGTTAGATGGACAATTCCTCAAGCCGGTCAAACAGGCTTTCAAACAAGAACTGAATTAAATAAAAGAATTTTTAAAATATCTGATGGTTTTAATGTTAATGGCGGTTTTATAAATTATGGTAATGTTTCTGGGGATTGTATTTTGTTAGAGGGAAATGTTCCAGGTCCTAAAAAAAGGTTAATAAGATTGAGATTTGCTATAAGACCCAAGAAAGTCTACCCTCTTGATATCAAACATATTTCTATGGAGAGTAAACAAGGTGTATGAAAATGAAAACAATTGTTTTTGATGTTCAAGGTAATCAAAAAGGTGAAATAGAATTACCAAAGGTATTTAGCACAGATTTTAGACCAGATTTAATAAAAAGAGCTGTATTAGCTATACAAAGCCATAAGAGACAACCCTATGGTTCAAACAAATTGGCTGGAAAAAGATCATCAGCTCATTATCACGGTGTAAGAAGAGGTCCGGGACACATGATGAATATAGAAAGAGCTAGAATGTCTAGAATACATGGTGGACCTCCCAATTTGCAATTATCAGCAAGAGTTGTTCCTCAAGCAGTTAAAGGAAGAAGAACACACCCTCCAAAGGTTGAGAAAATTTGGTATAAGAAAATCAATGACAAAGAAAGAGTTCTTGCTATTAAATCTGCAATAGCAGCTACAGCCTTAAAAGAAATTGTATTAAAAAGAGGTCACATAGTTGATAATATCAATTTACCAATTGTTGTTGTCGATTCTTTACAAGAATTGAAAAAATCAAAAACAATTAAAGAGTTTTTAGAAAAAATAGGTTTGAAAAAAGAAATAGAAAGAACAAAAAATAAAAAAATTAGAGCAGGTAAGGGAAAAACAAGAGGTAGAAAATACAAAAAGAAAAAATCTGTTCTTTTTGTTATATCAGAAAATAAAGGCATTGTAAATGCTGTTGGAAATTTAGCTGGTGTTGATGTTTGTTTGGAAAAAAATCTAAATGCTGAGTTACTGGCTCCAGGTACCCATGCTGGAAGACTTACTATTTTTACAGAATCATCAATCAAAAAACTTGGTGAGATTTATGGCTAAAAAAAAGAAAGAAGAAAAAATATTGTTAGTAGATCCTTGGAGCATTTTGATTCATCCCCTGTTAACAGAAAAGGCAATTGGAAAAATTGAAATTGAAAATAAATTAGTTTTTATTGTTAACAGAAAATCAAACAAAAGACAAATAAAATGGGCAACTGAAAATGCTTTTAATGTTAAGGTTGTTAATGTTAAAACTTTGATTGATAGAAAAGGAAGAAAAAAGGCTTGGATAAAACTTTCAAAAGAACATTCAGCAAGTGATATTGCTACTAGATTAGGAATGTTGTGATAGTATGGGCAAAAGAATAATTCAAAGGGCTAGAGGAAAAGGAGGACCACGTTATCGTAGTCCAGGCCATAGATTTGTAGGAAAGATCAAATATGGTTTTGAAAAAGGAGAAGTTGTTGACATTGTTCATGATCCTGCAAGAGATGCACCTTTAGCTAAAATAAAAACAGACGGAAAAGAAAAATTCATAATAGCTGCTGAAGGTTTGAAAGTTGGCGATATTGTAGATATAAATGGAGAGGCAAGAAAAGGAAATATCTTAACATTAAATAAGATACCTAAAGGTTCATTTATTTTTGCTATAGAAAATTATCCTGGTTCAGGTCCAAAACTTTGTTGTTCACCAGGAACAAAAGCAATAATAGTTTCCCATGAGGCAAAAAATGTTATTGTTCAAATGCCTTCAAAAGAATTTAAAACTTTTAATCCTGATTGTTTAGCCACAATAGGAATACCTGCCGGTGGCGGAAGAAGAGATAAACCCTTTGTTAAAGCAGGTCAAAAATTTTATTCAAAAAGAGCAAGAAACAAACTTTGGCCAATAACATCAGGAGTAAAGATGAATCCGGTTGATCATCCTTTTGGTGGTAAAGGAAAACCAGGAATTCCAATGACAGTTTCAAGACATGCTCCTCCAGGAGCAAAGGTAGGATCAATATCAGCTAAAAGAACTGGTAGAAAGAAAAAGAAGTGATGATATGGCTAGAATATTTTTATACAAAGGCAAAACAGTAGAAGAACTGCAAAAGATGAGCTTAGAAGAATTTGCAAAATTAGCTCCAGCAAGAGAAAGGAGAAGTTTGTTAAGAGGTTTTAATGATCTTGAAAAAAAGTTTTTAGAAAAATTAAGAACATCTGAAAAGCCAGTTAGAACACATTTAAGAGAAATGGTGATCATACCAGAAATGTTGTTTAAAAAAGTTTTGGTTCATAATGGTAAAGAATGGATATTAGTTGATATAAAACCTGAAATGCTTGCGCATAGATTAGGAGAGTTTGCTTTAACAAGAAAGAGAGTTAAACATTCTGCACCTGGAGTTGGTGCTACAAGATCATCAAAGTTCCTTCCATTGAGATGATAATATGAAATATTCAATAAAAAGCAAAGAAAAGGTTCGTGCTTTAGGTACATTTTCAATATCACATATAAATGCAGCAAAAGTTTGCAAAGTTTTAAATAGAAAAAAATTTGTTGATGCAAAGAAATTTGTAGAGGATTTAATTAACAAAGAGGCTTCAATTAATGGAAGATTTTTTACAAAAACATCCCAAGAAATTTTAAAACTCTTGAATCAATTGGAGAATAATGCAAAAACTATGAACTTAGATGCAAACACTTTGAATCTTTTTATATCAGCTCATAGAGGTTCTACAATGTATAGAAGTAAAAGAGATAGAAGACATGGTATTAAATTAAAATCAGCTCACATACAAGCTGTTTTGAGTGATAAGGATGGCTTTGGAAAAAAGGTTCGTGAAAGAGTCAATAAGAGATAGACATGTAGAAGAATTTTTAGCAAACCAGTTTGCTAGAGCAGGCTATAGTCATTCCGAAATACAAAGAACCCCATTAAGTATAAGAATTACAGTTTATGCTCATAAACCAGGACTAATAATTGGAAGAGGTGGGAAAAATATAGATTCCATGATACAAATTTTAAAAGAAAAATTTGGTTTTGAAAACCCACAGTTAGATGTTCAAGAAGTAAAAGTTCCGGATCTTGACCCATTCATTATTTCAAAATGGATAGTATCTGCAATTGAAAGAGGTATAAATTATAAAAGAGTTGCACATTTGGCTTTAGAAAGAGTTATGAGCGCAGGTGCTGTTGGAGTTGCAATAAGAATATCTGGAAAAATAGGAGGAAACATGTCAAGAACAGAAAAGTTTTCCGAAGGTTATTTAAAATACTCAGGGGAACCAGCAGAAACAGATGTTAAAACAGCTTATGCTCAAGCAAATGTTAAATTGGGAGCAATAGGAATTCAAGTTAGAATATTAACAGAACAACCTAAAGAATTAGAAGTTTTAAAGAAAATTGAAAAAGACTCAAAAGCAATTAAGAAGGAAACTGAGGAGGAACTAACTGAAGAAAAACCAAAAGAAGAGGTTAAGAAAGAAGAAATGAAGGAGGTAGAAGAAGTTGTCGATAATAAAGAAAAAACAGATTAAAGAAATGCCTCATGTTGATCTTGTCAATAGATTAAATGAACTTAAATTGGAATTGGTAAAAGAAAAAGGACAGATTGCTATAGGAGGAAGTGCCAGCAATCCTGGGAAAGTTAAAGAAATCAAAAGAACAATAGCAAAAATTTTAACTGAATTAAAAAGGAGGGGTGAAAAAACTGCCTGAAGTATGTCCAATTTGTGGTTTGCCTAAGGAGCTTTGCATTTGTAAAACAATGGCCAAAGAGGAAGCAAAAATAAAAGTTTACCTTGTGAAAAGGTCCTACGGAAAATCAGTGACTATTGTGGATGGAATCGAAGAAACCCCGCCCTCAGCG
>CAYGBE010000176.1:0-3336 GCA_964348065.1 uncultured archaeon | reverse complement strand
GAAGTATGGTTTGGAGACCGTTAAAGTTGTGGGGAAGCCTTTAGGCTTTGGTCCAGACATGCTTGACTCGTTTGTTTCAGCTCTTCCTGCAGAGGAGCGACAAAGAATTTTCGGAGACGCAACAGAGAAGGAGAAGTTAGCTAAGATGCTGCGCAAAATTTATGGTGAACCTTACATTGCAGGTATAGGCAGTCATCTTCACGTAGTAGCCGTGAAGAAAACAGGAAGTAGCCACGCGCGCGCATAAATCAACAAAGTTTGGCGGGCCCAGTGGGATTTATACCCAAAAAGGTTCAAGTCTATTCTCTAGAATTGCGGGTTCACCAGTATTTTTTGGTTGGGACCTTTTCTCTCTTCCGTTTCTCTGAGAGCGCACATGCAATGCCCAAATACGTCTCAGCCGTTGTGTTAGGCTTTAACTTTTCTTTCTCATTTTGATAAAATATACAGCAGTTCCGAGGGCGACTATGATTACAATCGCTGTGATGACTGCTTCTTCCACGTAACTTGGTCCTAACAGCGGACTTGTATTTACGACGAAGTCAACTGTATCTTGCTTTGTGTTTCCGGCTTTATCGGTAGCTTTGATGTCGATTGTATGGTTCCCATCGCCTATTCCGGTGAAATTGTAAGTTGTGTTTGTACCTATATTCGTCCATGCGCCGCCGCCTATTCGGATTTCGTAGTAACTTATGCGTGAAGCTTCATCTGAGCCTATCCATGTAACGCTTATGGTAGATGACCTTATTTGATATCCTTGGCTTGGAGAAGTTATTGAAATCGTTGGGGCGGTTGCATCTAATATGACAGTGTCTGAATACGTATCGGAAATCAGTCCAGCTTTGTCCTTGATTTGATAGTACACTGCTTTCGTTCCATCTCCAAATGTTAGGATCCATGTTTTGGTTGGTGAGGGTGTTTCCCATGGTTCGGTGTCCCATACACCATCATTACTGAATCTAAATTGATAAACGCCTGATGTGGCGTCAGTTGCTGATAGAGTTAGCGTCACGGAGGTTGAAGTTGCATAGCTGACGTTGTCATTGATTAAAACAGAACCTATAGGAACAGTTTTGTCTAATTTGATTCCAGTTAAAATGTGATGGATCTCCTCGTTACCAACATTGTCTACACTCCAATATTCTAGCTTGTTGTTGCCTTCTGCAGTTACGAGTAAGTGCCCATCAACGCTGACGTTTTTGGTTGGGCCATCATTGATTTTGTAGCAGGTTTCTGCTACACCGCTCATATCGTCAGTAGCTGTTAAAGTTATCGTGAAATCTGTAGTGTGCCATAAACCGTCATAATCATCAAATGTGGTTGGTGGAATCTCATCTGAAATGACGGTTACAACACTTTGGCCAAATCCTCCGATTCTGTCATCGTAGCTATAAGACTCCGGATAAGATGGCACAGGAGGGACAAATCCTGTTACTTTACCCTCAGCCTCAACCGATATCGTGTAGGTTCCAACACTGTCTGCCCGAACAGTCCATATTGCGCCAGCTGTGGCTCCTGGAGCTAAATCGCCCGTGCCTATGATTTTCTTAGTCGTCTCGCCTGAAACTGGAGTCAGCCCCAGTGGCAATGTGACTGTGGCGTTCGCGAAGGACGCGGGATATTGTTTGGTGGGAAAAGGAGGATATGAAGGATAAGTTATGGTTGCTGTAATGTTGAAAATATCCCCCATCATAACATTACTGGGAATGGAAACCTCAATCTTCCAAGGACTGACGAACAGTCCCCAATGGTTTGAGTAGTCCCAGTCCACGTCGAAGGCTTCGTATGTCATATTGAACATTTCGCCATAGTAGGAGTCTTGAAAAGTGATGTGAGTGCTATTGTACCCCACAGCAACTCGGTAGTGCCAAGTGGTCAACACTATTGTAGGATAACCAGCGGCTATGAGAGACTTGAGCTCGTTTATGGTCATGCCCGAATACTCAAAGGCTGCGTACCCTAGTTTGCGGGCTGTGTATCCTGTGATGTTTCCAAGCATTTCTTTTCCAACTGAAGTGCTAAGGTTGCTGAATTGAGCCGCTCTTATCATGTCTCCTGTATATGTCCCATCCGGAGCTGTTCTTGCAACGTCAGCTATCTGGAGTTGAGGTATGTCAGGACCATAAAAATCAAAGAGCATCTCAAGTGATGCCGGTCCACAATAGTAACCCTTAATTTGGTTGTGATATGGCAAAGTAATGTAAGCCTCGCCTGCACTCGCGTGATAGAGCGTGTATAATACGTCTGCGAGGTAGTTGACAGCAAGGTTGAGCGATTCTCCCATTCGATTCTTGAAGGTTTGATTGCTCCAGTCGTAGTTTTGGTCCATCCAGACACAAGTCAAATCTCCATCAAAGTCAAATGTAGTGTCGTAGGCAAGGTTCTTTGCGGCGTCATAGGCAGAGATTGCAGTGAGAACGCCATCAAAGGAGAGATAAGAATTAAACTGTACACTATAGCTTGAAGTTCGCCCATTGACATAAGTTTCATAATCGCTGTGATGCACTTCAGCGCCCCAATCTGTGCCTGAACCCATAACGTGACCGAAAACAGCCATGTCTACGATGTAGTGGCTCATTATTCCAGCGTTCCTTGCAGCCTTCGAATAATCTTCAGCCTTTAGGAAGTTTAAGGTGTTGACGTATTCTGTTGATGCTCGAACCGCGGCCGCATCATCAGTCATCATTTCCACTAAATCATAATATATGTGATGCTTAGCCGTGTCGCCTATGCCGTCCGACGCCTGGTTGTTATCGGGCAGCTCTGTGCCGTACAAGTACGCCGCAAGATTATCCAAAATAAACTGTTTCTCTTCGTACGGCAACCAATCCAGAGCATGTTGAGCGATCCAGTCATGTGTTCCATAATCAGGGTTAGAAGGATCAGCGCTGTATCCGCCGTTGCTCCACGCCAAACCATTCATCACGAAGAATGATGAGGTTATCAATGTTGAAGTGCCTACTACTAGCAGGGTAAGCATTTTTCGCGATAATACTCTTTTTTCCATCTTTCTCTATTCTACCTTCTCAACTGGTTAAATCATGGAGATAAATTAACATTTCTGACTTGCGAAACAATCTTCGACGGTTGTTACATTTGTGTTGTAGCATATTGGGGTTAGTAATGCCCAAATGCGTCTAGAGTTCAGCGCGCGGGCAGTCATAAATCATAAATGTAATTTTGAAGCACGTAAAATTGGTGGTTCCAAAACCAAAGGTTGGTGGGCCCGAAGGGATTTGAACCCTTGACCAACAGGTTATGAGCTTCGACAGAGGCGTCTTCTGTCGCTCTAACCAGGCTGAGCCACGGGCCCTCTTCACAGTATTCGAATTCTCA
>CAYGBE010000175.1:0-5036 GCA_964348065.1 uncultured archaeon | reverse complement strand
CGAGAACCTTATCCATAGGGGATTTAATAGTAAGGATTACCTAACGGGCATGTTGGCAGGGGTTTATGGACGGAGATAGTAAACTAGACTAAAACGCAAAGACAACACGGGCGCACAGCGGGTTAGCTACCGCTGAGTGCTGGACCACGGGTGCTCGTTCAGGGGCGCCGGGTGAATACTCGGCGCCCCTGTCTTTGCGCTTGAAAGGGTAACGACGATGGCAACGACGATATGGTCGGGTGCAGTAGACGGCAACTGGAATACCGATGCAAATTGGTCCGGCGTCAAGCCAGTGGATAATGACACAGCGGTGTTCCCAGCTGGCGTATCGCAGAGCGTTACTACCGGGCCGACAACGTCGATTGATCTCGATCTATTGTATATCCACAAAGAGTTCAGCGGCCACATTGGCAGTAGCGGATCACCGATTTCGCTCGCGGCCGATTTGATCGAACATCATGGCATGGGTGGTCTATACGTGGATTCCAATAACGGTGGGGTCGCCGAACAGATCGACGAGATACGGATTATGTGCGCCGCATCCGATGTTCCGGTGCAGATCGGCGGCGATGGTGCGGCGAAAGGCGAGGTCGGTAAGGTCACTATTCTTCGCGGTCATGTAACGCTTGCTGCAAGCTGTAACTTTACGGCTGGGGCCGTGGTTGAAGTTGGCTATATGGAATCACCGAGTCTGGATGCCAAGGCCATAATCCTCCACGACAGTGGGACACCGGCTAACACCACGATACCAGTGTATCACCAATGGGGTGGCCATGTCACATGCGACGCCATATTGACGGCTGCACGATTGGTGCGCGGAACATTGGTCAAACGTGAGGCCAAGGCTGTAGCCCTCGACATTTATGGTGGACTCTGCGAATACAACTACGCGAACGTAGATGCTGACAACACGATCGTAAAGGTGCGGGGCGATGGTCGCTTTGACTTGACGAAGGACTCGCTTGTAAAATACTTTGATGAGTTGTGGGTGTTGGGCCACGGCGAGGCTACATACGACGACAACCTGCATACATTCGCAGCCGGTTATCCGGTGACTTTTGGCAATGGTCGTCTGATCAAGGTGTGACGATGGAACCGATCGTAAGTGTCGGCAATGGTAATATGGGGACCGCGACGGACCCGACCAGTCGATGTCGGTATGGATTGACCGATCGACGGTGGGGGCTGGAGTTCATTCGCGGCACGTTCACTGGCGGCTCGGGCGATGCTGATCTAGCAATCAAGCTTGCGCACCGCAATGGCGTGACGGTTTTCACGCTGCATACGCTCAAGGACGTAGGAACAGACGGCAGCCAGGTGAATCTGCGGATAATGCCTGAAGAGGAACGGGCTTGGACATTCCCGCCCGAGGATAAGATCGTCCTCGAATGGACGAATCCTAATACCCAGGAATGGACGATTGAGGTAGGGTTAAAAGGTGCCGCATAGTACGCTTGAAACGCCAACAGTCTCGCTAGATGAGGCACAGAATGTCTCGTATGAGCCGGGTGATCCGACTAAGTGGTCGCCTAGACCTCGCAATGTCCGGCGCGCTCTTGATTGTCTTGGTGCTCTGGCGACCACGCATGTCGTCGGCCCCGCATCAGCGGCGGACGAGTGTGTACCGTCTTTTGATGGTGTCACTGGTAAACTTCTGCAAGATCCCGGCGTCTTGAAGTTGCAGGGCCATGCAGCTTACGTCAATCGCGTGCGAATCGCTGGCGGACCTACAGGCGTTGGGCCAGTCATCATTGCTGCCGGCAGTGATCCAAATATTGATCTTGATTTAGCAGGCCAGGGGGCAGGCGTTGTGCGGGCCTATGACAGTGGCATTTACCGCGAAGTTGCCACGATCAGCGGTGCGCAGACGCTCACGAACAAGACTTTGACCGCCCCGAAGATTGCCGCGATTCACGACCCGACGGAGAACACGAAAGTTCTGGAACTGGTGGGCGCTGCCGGTGCTGACAACTTCCTGAAGATCACTAATGCCAACGGGGCGGAGATCAAACTCGAAAGTGCCGGCGGTAACGGCATGATTTTGCAGGATACGGGCGAGGATGCGTATTTCAAAATTTCAAATCATTTGTGGGGCTATCACGGAAACATCGGGATAACTTGCGACGGCAGTACGGCCGTTAATTATAGTCAGTTGACTTGTGCCACTTATCACAATACGGCCAGCATGCAGTCGAAGTTCAACGTCTATCGCGGTCGCGGTACAATCTCTGGCAAACTTGCAGTCCAGAACGGCGACGCCATTGGCGTCTTTAACTTCGCTGGATACAGTAGTGGCTGGAAAGAGCGAGCCTCCTTGGGCTGTGAAGTCGATGGAGTAGTATCAGGCACCACGGTTCCTCTGGCACTGATTTTTTGCACGGGGACTACCGCTAAGACGGAACGCTTGCGAATTGCCAGCGATGGACACGGGCTGTGGGCGGCCGATCGGCGCTGCGAGTTTCGTGATGCGGCACAGTATATTTGTTCACCTGCGGCTAACAGGCTGGACATCGCAGCGGGACAATACATCCATCTGGATTGTGGTCTTGGCATACGATTCTATGATGATGGCGTGATACAAGCAAAAATCGAGGAGGATCATTTCTACCTCTATCCAGGCGGTAGCAGCATCGACTTCGACATTGCCACGGCCAGCACGCTCGATCTGAAAGTCGGAGCCGCAAGTCGGATTACGATCAATGGCACGGGCATCGGTTTCAATGGCCGGACACCTATCGCCCGACCGGATTATACCACTGCAAATAGTGCAACAGTTCGGAGCTACGATTGTACGACGCATGGCATTGAAGAATTGGAGGATCTAGTCTGTACTCTGATCGAGGATCTGATTAACTACGGCATTTTGCAATAGTGCGGTCAAAACATGAATATGACGCTAGAACAAGCTCAACAGATAATCGTGCAGGCTCTTGGGGAATTTCTGGATCCCAATCTGCCGAAGGTCGTCATTGTGAACGGACCGCGGGC
Organism: uncultured archaeon; assembly: GCA_964348065.1. Taxonomy (GTDB): domain Archaea; phylum Aenigmatarchaeota; class Aenigmatarchaeia; order Aenigmatarchaeales; family Aenigmatarchaeaceae; genus CS1-C013. The sequence continues at coordinate 2,048 of CAYGBE010000175.1, read as the reverse complement.
GGAATTGCGCGGTGTCCCGGATGCCCAGGGCAAGGCGATTGGCCAGGCCTGGGGACTTATAACCGAGGCCCTGAAAAGCCGCGATGGGAAGATGCCGATTCGGATGGGGCGGCGCCAGGTTCGGAATGCAGGAGCTAAAAAAGCAAATGAAAGTACCCTTGACACCGAACGGACGAACTAGGGTTATTGTTGTGCTTATAAGCATTTTGGCTACGGCCTCGCTTGCTTGGGGTGGATGGGTGATGGGGAAGGTGAACAAGGTTGACGAACACGAGACGAGGATTGCCGTACTAGAAAAGGCAGTCATGAGGATAGATGACAACCTAGAATGGATGAGACGCAATTGGGCGTCCAAAAAGGAGTAAGGCGATGTTGGAGCTTTTCAGAAGGTTTTGGATGTGGTTGTTGGTGCCGATTCTGCTCAGTCTGCTCGGCGGGTGTACGATGACGGAGCGGCTTGTGCAGAACGAGAATGGCGACTGGGCACTCTCTCGGGAGGTCAAATCCATACCCGAGGGCGTGTGGAGGTCTAAAGAGTTGCTCCTGGAGCGCACCAGCGAACTCGATCCGGTTAAGGCCGTGAACGCGACTGTGCATTTCGGGCAGGTTCTGATCGAGGGCGCGGTTCAACTTGTTGCCGCCGTGATTGAGCCTGTGGCCGGTCTATTGGGGCTTCCGATCCCGGAGCAGCCGCCGCCGACGCCGTAGGATCGCGGATCATGCCCGGCCATGTTGACGAAACTCGTCGGCACTGGGCCAAACTGGACGCTGAAGCTCGCGCGGAAGCCGACCAGCGATTGTACGCTTGCTTCTGCGATTTGAGCCACCGCTGCATCGGGCGGGTGGATCTCTGGGAGGGGATCTATCTGCTCGGCCGGCGGGTGGCTGAGGGCAAGATCAGTCCTTATTCGCCTGAGGTGAAAGAAGCGTTTCTGGTGGTGCTCCATAAGGCGGATTGAGCACATAGGCAGTCTTAGCCGTCAGCCGACCCCTCCCAGAGATTCTACCGGCCTGGCCGTCAACTCATTTTTGAGAAGTTTTGGTCAGCCTAATTCTGAAGTTAGGCCAGCCTAAACTGTAACGCCTGTGTAACGTCTCAAGATTCTGCTTGACAATCTCAGAATATCTGCTAGACTATATGTAAGCTCGTAATGGGGCGAGCGCTGACAACGGGAGTAGAACTCATGGTTATGCTGACGATAGAACGCCTCACCGTCGATGAAGCCAACGCCCTGCTGGAGCAGCATGGCTGCAGGCCCGACGTTGACGTTTCCGACGGTGAGCCGTACACTGGTTTTTCCTTCTGGCTCACGTATCCTGATGGCACGCTGCCACGCGGACCATTCCCTACCATGACGGCGATTATCGAGCACTTAGCCGGCGCGCGTAACGACATAGGAGATACTGACAAATGAAACGGCAACCAGCAAGCATTACCCTAGAACAGCGACCGCTCAATCCAGAAGCAGGAAACAGGAACAGCGAATACGTGTACGACGTCGTGGCGACACGCAACACGTTAGTCCGCCATATCGGCGACGCACTCGCCCCGGGCGACGTACAAGAGCTTATCGACGCTGGGATCGGAGTGACCATAAGGCGTCGGAAGTAGAAAGATAGTGTGCCCGCAGCGCGGTAGCGCCCGGGCACGTGGCCAACACCTGTATTGGAGGTATTGACGATGGACGACATACAACACCTAAACGCACAGATCGACATCAAGGATGTGACACGCCCTAGTTTTGAGGTGTGGCAGATGGACACTCCCGACGCTATCGGCCCGCCGTGTAGTCAATTGGTTGCGGTCTTCTACCACATCTTGGACGCGCTCAATTACGTGCAGACGCATCACGGATCGGGCCCCGGTGGTGGATTCGTGCTGCGTGGTAAAGGGTCGAACCTGGCGAAGGTTTATCCGGCCGCAAAGGCGGTGGCATGATGAGCACACTACAGCACAACAGCGTTATCGGCGACCCGGCGCGTACCAGTTGTTTGATCGTTGCGGACGGTTGGATTCCAATCCGACAGAACGGTGACACCGGGCTTGC
>CAYGBE010000174.1:0-5558 GCA_964348065.1 uncultured archaeon | reverse complement strand
GATATATCTGGCCAAGGTGTTCACGACATAATTATTGATGGTCTTATAGTTGAAGAAGCTACCAAAGCAGGTTTGGCTCTTTGGGGTCCTGCTAACAGGTATGCTTCTGCTGAAAATCCTACTATAAATGTTATTATAAGAAATGTTATTGCGAGAAATAATGACGGCAAGGGAATAGGAACAGAAGGAAAGTTAATTAATGTTACGATTGAAAACTGTGAAGCTTATGGTAATGAGGCAACAGGCATTAAGTTTGGAAGAGTGAGTAAATCATGGCACGAGCCTGAGCCAGAAGATGATATGAGTGCTGTGCAGCATTCTGTTATTCGAAACTGTTTATCTTATAATAATATAGATCCAACTGATCCTGGAGATACTGATGGCATAAGTGGCAGTCATATGTATAGAACCATTTTTGAAGATAATGTTATATTTGGCAACAGCGATGATGGTATGGATATGTATGCGTCTATTGAAAGCACTGCAAAGAACAATATTATTTTTAATCATAATTATCCTGGAGGAAATTGTGCAGGACTTAAGTTTTCTGCTGGAGGCGGCGGAAGACATGCTATTGCAGGGAATGTTGTATTTAACAATGACGGAGCAATGTTTGAAAACTCAAATCCAAGCAATCCTTTAAGAATCTATTATCCAAGCAGGATATATGGTAATTTAGCTTATAATGGGGGATGGATTGGATTTGTTTTGGGATATTCTTACAACCTTAGTTATCCTGGATTTGAAAAAGTATATTTAAGGGACAACATTGCGTTAGACAATGATGATTATGACATATATGGTGCGTCTGCTGCTAGGACTGATAGTGATTATAACTTTATTTCAAAGTCCGATGATTTCAATCTTATGCAAAGTTATGGCTTAGACTTAAATTCATTAACAGGAGATCCTCAATTAGCCAACAAAGAAGTTGTCATCGATACCAATTTTAACCCTGCATGGAGTATTGAGGAAAAACTGAATTACATAAGGAGCCAGGTAAAAGAGGCCTTTAGCCCATTAGAAGGAAGCATTCTAATTGACGCGGGAATAATAGTTGACGGTTATCATAACCCAAATCCCGGAGATAATTCAGGAAATGGAAAAGTGTGGTATGGAAATGCTCCCGACATTGGCGCTTATGAGTATGAGTATGGGCAAGGGCTTGTTTTGTCTCTTTCGTCAACGAGTGGCGGCTCGGTAACTAATCCCGGAGAGGGATCCTTTCCATACGATGATGGGACTGTTGTCTCAATCGAGGCAACGGCCGATGAAAATTATTACTTCGTGAACTGGACAGGAACGGCTGTGGATGCAGGGAAGGTTGCTAACGTGGGTGCAGCCAGCACCACAGTCACAGTAGATGCATACTATACCATTCAGGCAAATTTCGCAACTGACCTACATACACTGATGATCTCGTCAACAAGTGGTGGCTCGGTAACTAATCCAGGAGAAGGACCCTTCCTGTACGATGATGGGACTGTTGTCTCGATCCAAGCGATGGCTGATGACAATTATCACTTTCTGAACTGGACAGGTACCGCGGTTGATTCGGGTCAGGTGCCTGATCCAGGTGCGGCCAGCACAACGGTGATGATGAATGCCGACTATACGCTCCAGGCAAATTACTCGATCGATCAGCACAACTTAACGATATCCTCGACATCAGGAGGCACAGTGTCTACGCCGGGTGAGGGGACTTATCTGTATGATCATGGCATAGCAGCTTCAGTAACAGCCGCTCCTACAGCTAACTACCATTTTGTAAACTGGACAGGAACGGCTGTGAATGCAGGTAAGGTTGCTAACACGAATGCAGCCAGCACTACAGTCACAGTAGATGCAGACTATACAATTCAGGCGAATTTCGCCATCGATCAGCACACATTGACGATCTCCTCGACATCTGGAGGTACAGTGACCACGCCGGGTGAGGGGCCTTATCCATATGATCACGGGACAACAGCTTCAATAGTAGCCGGCCCTGAGGCTAACTACTACTTTGTGGACTGGACAGGAACGGCTGTGGATGCAGGTAAGATTGTAAATCCGAATGCAGCCAGCACTACAGTCACAGCCGATGCAAACTATACAATTCAGGCAAATTTCGGTGCATCAGATGGAATTGCTCCAACAGTCACTAACCGCTCACCAGATGCTAATTACGTTCAGGTGCCCTTGAATAGCCTTATAATTTTACACGTCACTGATGCTGGCATAGGCGTTAAGGCCAGTACCGTAAATATAACGCTTGACGGCCATACAATATATACGGGCGATGTCTTAGAATACAGCAGCGCAACCGGCATTTGCCGCAGGATAGGCACCCGAGCCGATTATGCCTATGCTTACCAGTCGAACGAACTGTTTGATTACGACCAGACTGTGACTATCACAGTAAACGCTTCAGACCTTGCCGGAATTGCAATGAGCGAGCAATATTCCTTTGTGACTGAGATGTATTCATTCGGCCAGAACAAGCAGGTCAATTCAGGCTTAGATAATAATGATAGACCCGTAACAGTGTGTGACAATAGTGGCAATATCTGGACAGTTTGGCAAGCAGGGCCAATAGGTAACAGAGATATTTATATCAGCAAACTTGCAGCAGGGGAAGAAGACTTTGGTAGTACCGTTCAACTCACTAACAATGCCAATGTCCAGTGTAATCCTGCTGTTGCATTGGATAGTAACGACAAGTTGTATGCTGTATGGCAGGACAATAGGGAGGGAGACTGGGACATATACGTTTCTACATCGGTTGACGGAGTAAACTGGTCCGCTGAGATAAGGGTCAACGACCCGAATGACGGTAATCAGGTCAATCCTGCTATAGTGATTGACGGTCAGAATTATGCGCACGTTGTCTGGCAGGACGACCGTGCGGGTAATCAGGATGTTTTTATAGCTACATCAAGCGACAGTTTTGCAACAAAAACGATCTCACAAATCACCTCTGATAGTTTTGATCAGGCCGATCCGGCCATTGCGGCAGACTCCGCCAATACGATTTACGTAGTATGGACAGATGGGCGCAATGGCTCAAACGACATTTATGGAGCGGCCTCGAATAATCCCTGGACGAATGTGGCGATAGTAAGCAATACGAACAACCAGTCAAGTCCGGCAATTGCCACTGAATCCACAGGGTCAATTTTGCACTTGTTGTGGGTTGACGATACACCCGGCAACAATGACATATACTATGCATCATCGAGTGGTTTACCGGGCAGTCCTTTGACTGGTAGTAGTATTATCGATGATAGCTCTGGCGCTAACCAGTTAGATCCAACGATTGCAGTCACAGGCAGCACGGATAATAACTTGAAAGTTTTTGCCGGTTGGCAGGATTGGCGTAGTACAGATACGGACCTGTACTTCGCTGAGTTGAGTGCCGGTTCTGGAACAAATGTTTTTGTAGATGATGGTGGTTCAAATGCAGACCAGGGCGAACCGGCAATAGGAATAGATGAATATGACCAGCCATATATCATGTGGGCTGACAACAGAAGCACAAACACTGATATCTATTACGCCGGAAGTACTTTTATAGAACCTGTCGCACTGGCATCGGAACTTGTTAACGCTTCCGCTTCCAGCAGCACAATAGTGGGAACCGATCCCCAAGCTATAACCGCCATAGACGATGTTTCTGTCGTAGTGCCCGTGGGGGCATGTTCGTATGATGTAACTATTACAGTTACAAAAATTGCGAACCTGCCGGCATTTGCCGCACCGTGTTTGGGCGGTTACGATTTTGGTCCCAGTGGAATTCAGTTTGGCCAGCCGGTTACGATCACCATACCATACGTCTTCTCTAGTTCTGACGGTTCAGTGACGCCATACTGGTTTAACTCGCTGACAGGGGCGCTTAGTCAACAGGGGATAACAGATATCCAGGATATCCCAATATCTTCTTTGCATGCTCTTTCGTTCAAGACCACACACTTTACGGCATTTTTCCTGCTCGCAGGAGACAGCACTACCACCGCTATCGTCGGTAGTGGAGGAGGCGGCGGTGGTGGCTGTTCGGTCTCTGCCAGCGGTGAAGGTGATATTGTTGGGTATATGCTTCCGTATATTGTGTTGGCCGTAGTAATGGCAATACTAAAAATGCGGGACGTACGAAGTTGCAAAGTACATGATATGTCAGCTGGGAAATACTAAAAATGGGTTATCATTCCGGCCAGCTCGGTATCGTCAATTCACCGACGACTGCCGAATCGGTCCCGCTTTTCACCAAGGGATTAAAGCGATTCAATATTTTCCTGCTTGCAGAAACCGCATTGGTAACGATTGCTGCAATCTTGGCAATTCGGCTATCGACAGCAAGCTTCATTTCCAAAGCAGCGTGGTTTGTGAGTCCTAGTATTTTAGTAGGTGCTGCAATTATCCCAACAGCTATTAGAAGAGCTGAATTTCCTGAGATTGGTCTCAATATCAGGCAAATCGGCCCTGCAGTTCTGGTAGTTTGCCGGACCTGTGTTGTGGTTTTTCCAGTTTTGTTTGCCGGTTTGTGGCTGATAAAGTCCTTCGGATTAGGATTACCTTTGCAGCCTGTGCATCCGAAGGAACAAGGTTGGATTAGCTGGTTATTTTATCAGTTTATGTATGTGGCCGTGGCTGAAGAAGTATTTTTCAGAGGCTATGTGCAAAACAATATCCTGAAGCTGACAAACCCAGACAAGACTGGTCAGCGCCGCTTAGGGAAGTGGCTAAGTATAGTGCTGTCGGCTGCTTGTTTTGCGGTTGCTCATATCATAATTCAGGGCAGGATAATGTTAGTCCTGACATTTCTGCCCGGTCTGGTTCTTGGTTGGCTTTTTATCCGAACCAGGTTTCTGTTAGCACCAATTTTATTTCACGGGCTGGCTAATACCTGCTACTGCGTGATGGCAGCAGCGTTCATTTAAGCACATCAATTGGCACAATTATCATTGTATATGTTCTGTAGATTATATTTATAATACTCTCGGAAATTCAAGCCAGTATATAAGATGGAAGCTGTAGTCACCCGGTGGTGTGGCACAGAAATCATCACCCGAATGGTGCGCTTATTATCGGATGTTGGCAGTGCAAGGAATCTTTCGCACATTTTTAGATAAGTCTTTCATCTGGTCGTCCCTTAGTCTGGCCACCCCCATGGGGGTGGCGAAATTTTATCGGCCTAACCTGCCGCCAGTAACTCCGCTTGCTGCTCGGCAAGCCTATCCATATTCATATACCGCCTAGTACCCCACTTGGTTGCTGCTAACATCAAAGCAGAGTTGCCATCCGGAAAACAGCCTACCACTCGAGACCTTCTGCGAATCTCACGCATTATCCTCTCAAGTGGATTACTTGTCCGAATCTGGCGCCAATGCTCACGCGGGACGTGGTAATAGCCGAGCGTCTCTGCTACGCCTTCGCGAACTCTCCCAGCCGCCTTGTGCAGCTTCATATGCTCAAGCTTATCTGCAACAGCCCGAGCTTTCTTTTGGGCCTCAGCAAGGTCTTCCTGAGCATGAATGGCCTTGAGCATAGCAGCCACCTCTTTCATCCTGCCACGCGGCACA
>CAYGBE010000173.1:0-4335 GCA_964348065.1 uncultured archaeon | reverse complement strand
GAAAATTTTCAATTCTTAACTCAGTGAGAAACAACATTGGATCTCTACTACCTTCTCGATGCAAAAACGGAAGGCAGAGTCGTCTCACTCAAGTTCTATCGTGCTCAATCAGGCGAAACACTTCAGATAAACGATTCAGACTACAGACCGTATTTCTTCCTTCCACATCCGCTATCCAAAACAGACGAGAAAGAGATTCGACGCCTCAACGGCGAAGTAGACGTTGTAAAGAAACGCAATCTATTCACAGACGAATTAGAAGAATTAACAAAAGTAACGGTTCACACTCCCGATGCCATCACCCGAGCTGGCAAAAAAATTGAAAAAATCTGGGAAACCGAAATAAAATATGCCCGAAGCTATGTTTACGACCACAACTTAATCTTTGGCGCACCCTACACGCTTACAGAAAACCAGCCAACCCTAGTTGCCACAATATCCCCAAAACTCGAGAACAAGTTCAGGAACACCTTCGCGAATACAAAAGCCCGTGATCCATACAAATATGCACAGATCAAACATTGGTTTGATCTTCTATGTCAGCCCATACCCAAAGTCAAGCCTGACAAGTTGGGTATTGACAAGGTCAGCGCAGAACATCTTCTTCAAGCATTTACGTTGGCAAGAATAGCAAACATTCCGATCACTGAGGCTTATGGGCGCCAGAGAGTAAGCGACTGGTTGAAATCGATAATTTACACCTATTTGAGAAAGAACAATGTTCTAATCCCTACTTCAAAAGAACTGCGAAGAGGCTTAGAGACGCATAGGGTTCCAGGTGCTTTAACGGTGACGCCGAAAGCAGGAGTATACTTCAAGACATTTGTCTGTGATTTTGAAAGCCTATATCCAAGCTGTATTGATAGCTACAATCTCTCATATGAAACCGTGGACTGTCCACACCAAGAATGCAAAGACAATAGAATCGAAGAATGCGAACAACATTGGGTTTGCACGGAGAGAAGAGGTTTCTACCCGATACTCGTAGGCGCATTGAAAGACCTCCGCATACATTGGTTCAAACCTCTCTCCAAGAACAAAGATGTCTCGGAACAGGAAAGAAACGCTGCTCACACCGTGGCGAACCTTCTAAAACTAATCAGCGTTTCCAGTTACGGCGTAACTGTGAGAATTCATGGACTCGCCTGTCCACCACTAGCCGAATGCATCACTGGATACGGACGTTGGGCGCTGCAAACAACATGGGACATGGCGGAAAAGAATGAGCTTGATCCAATCTACGGCGACACTGATTCCATTTTCCTGGACAATCCCCAACGTGCTCAAGTGGAATGGCTGATTCGAACAGTCAAGGAAAAGCTCAAACTGGACCTAGCTATAGAGAAGGAATATTCCCTCTGTGTTCTTCCAGCGGCAAAGAAAGCTTACTTCGGCATATTACCCGACGGAAAACCCGACATTAAAGGGCTCACAGCCATAAAATCTAACTCTCCTAAATTCATTCAAAAAGTGTTCCAAAAATGCGTGAAAGAATTAACAGGTGTAGAGACTATTGAAGAGTACGAGTTGGCTAAGAAAAGGATAATCACGATTGTTCAACACGCAGTTAGAGAGCTGAAAAACCGCAGTGTCCAACTTAACGATCTCGTATACAGCGTAAAACTCTACTTTGACCCGAAAGAACGTTTGGCGACAAACGTGAAGGTAACACCGCAGCCATACCAGTGTGCTCTCCAGTTGTTAGACATGGGTAAAAAAATCGACAAGGGTGACATCGTACACTTCATCAAGGTCAAGCCATTCAACTACAAAGACAAAACATTCACCGTTAAACCAAAGGACTTCGTAAAAAGCGTAAAGGAAGTCAATGTTGAAGACTACATTAGAAACATGACAACTGCGCTAGATCAGACATTCGCTCCAATGGGCATAAAAATGCAGCAGAAACCAGAAGCCAAAATCTCAGACTGGTTCCAAAACTAGCCTACACTTTCCCATAAACCTAGATCTCAAAGCAAAAACCTCACATGCGCACGCAAATTCACTTCTTTGACTCTCCAAAAGATTTTTCAAACCCTGAATGCAACTTCTAGATGGCTTGTGGATTATGTCTAAAAGCCAGTCTTTGCAACGTGTTCTTGATTTAGCGAAGAAAAGAGAGAAGAAATGCGATTGGTTGAAGGCTGCAGAGTTCTATGAGCAGGCTTTAGGCGCAGTTGAAAAGAAAGATTTTTTGGAGAAGGGCAGGATTCAGGAGAAGATTGGTTTTTGCTTTCAAAGGGCTGCAATGCAGGCGGAGAGAGAAGAGTTTAAGGAAAGAATGCAACGCGCGATTGAAGTCTATGAAGATGCTGGAAGGGCTTTTGAGGAAATGATTGATGAGCAGAAGGCTGCATGGATGTTTCGCTGTGAGGCTGTTGCCAAGTATCTTGGTTACTGGGTCACGTCGGACCCGTCTGAAAAGAGGAGGCTTCTCGATGAATGCTTGGGGTTGGAAGAGAATGCTCTGACGGCTTTCTGGAAATTGGGAAACATGCCAGAGTATGGGAGAACGTACAATGAACTTCCACTGGTGTTTTTCTTCAGAGGGTTTCTTGAATGGGATTTGCAGACTTTGAAGAGTATTGTGGAAAGGGGGCTGAAATGGGGAGAAAAGGCAGTTGCGGTGCTCTCCGAACTCGGCAACTTATATGAGATGGCCAGAGCCTATTTCACTTTGTCAACTTGCTTGACTTTTGTTGGTTGGAATGATATTCTTGGACTTCGCATTGTAGAGCCAGAGGAGATGGATAAAAATCGCTCAAAAGTCGTCAAATATCTGAGTAAGGCTGTTGACCTTTCTGAAAAAGTTGGCGACGCTTTTCTATCAGGATTGTCGCATCTATGGTCAGGATCGAACATAGATGAAGAACAAGAACGGATAAGGCATCATGAGAAAGCGTTGGAATGCGGCAAACGGACACGGGACAACTTCTTAATCGGAGCGTGTCTAGATTTAGTAGCGTTTTACACTTATTGGAACGCCGGTACAATCGAGGACCGCGACCAAAGATGGAAACTAGCTGAAGATGCTATGAAGCTCTATGATAAGGCTCAGCATTATTGCTCCATAGTATCATTCATGCCTCCCAAAGGTGCGTTTATAAGTCAACCTACTGGCCACGCAGAGCATTACCTTGAACGAGCCAAATATCAGGAAACCAACCCCAAAAAGAGATTGGAGTTATTGGAAAAGGCTGAAAAGGAAGGGAGGAAAGCTTTGAAGTTAGCTGTGGATTCTGATATTCCAAGGGTCGTCAGTAGCGGTTTCTGGGTACTCGGCAAAATTCTTGCAGAGCGAGCACGTATAGACCCAGACCCTGCGGAAAAAAGAAGCCGCTTGGAGAATGCTTTGGAATACCTAGAAAAAGCCACCAAAATAACTGAACAATTGGAACCCTTCCATTACTGGGATCACGGAGTAGGTTGGCATTATCTCGCAGGAATAAAGGCGGAACTCGCTGAAATTGAACCCAACCCTGATAGCAAAATGAGACTGCTTGAAGACGCAGTGTTGGGCAAGGAAAAATGTCTCAACTTATGTAACAAGAGTCTGCCATATGAAGACAAGCGCATGCTCGCGGGCGTTCTTGCAGTGCTTCAAGGATTTCAAGACGGTTACGCCACACTGCTAACGCGCGTCTACAACTTAACAAACGAACCGGAACAGCTCAGAAAGGCAATAGAGATCTCACAGAAAGCAATCGAATTGGCCAAAAAGCTAGACATGAATAGCCTCATGGCAGAATCCTACTGGAAAATCGCCAAGGCACATGATACTCTGCGGGAACACTTGGAAGCCGCCGAAAATTTTGAACTTGCCTCAGAAAGCTATCTGAAAACCGCTGAAAGGATACCCCAACTGAAAGACTTCTATCAAGATCACGCATCCTACATGGAAGCATGGAACGAAATAGAAAGAGCTAGATACTATCACGCAAGACAGGAGTATGGCCAAGCCAAGAAACACTATGAAAAGGCAGCCAACTTACACGAGTCTTCCAAGCCCTGGAAATACCTTGCCGCAAACTATCTTGCTTGGGCCCAACTAGAGCACGGTGAAAACCTAAGCCGAAACGAACAAAGCCAAGAAGCCATACAAGCCTTCCAAAAGGCAGCTGAACTCTTCCATGAAGCCAAGAGAATCCTTCAAGTTGAGTCAGACAAAATCAAGAACGCAGATGAAAAAGACCTGGCTAAGAGGCTGATCAAAGCCTCAGACATAAGAGAAGAATACTGTCTTGGAAGAATCGTCCTAGAAGAAGCAAAAATCCTCGATGGAGAGGGGGACCATGCAGCGAGCTCCAGAAGATATGGCTCTGCAACCGAAAAATT
>CAYGBE010000172.1:0-3580 GCA_964348065.1 uncultured archaeon | reverse complement strand
ACAGCAGCTATGGATACCGACCGGGGCGCAACCAGCACAGGTGTCTGGATGCCCTGGGGCGGACGATCCAGCAGAAGAAGGTCAACCATGTGGTAGAGGCTGACATTAAAGCATTCTTGGAGACCTCTTCATACTGCACTCCTTTCATGAAAGGTTGTTGAAAAGACTTGGTTGATTGTCTAACAGTTTGATATGTATACCTTTTCGTCTTCCACGACGGATATGAACGGCGGAAAGCTCACCGCGCTTTACACGTTGCAACACGGTTTGTCGTGAGACGCCAAGGAGCCTTACGGCATCAATCATGGGGACATAGCCCTCTGGGGCTTGCTCAACAAAGCGAGCGCGAAGCTCCTCAGTCATACGGATGCGCCATGGCGCTCCTGGGGTAATTTGTTCGCCGGCAATAAAACCGTCGGCAATCCACCGATGTACTGTGGAAGGAGCCACGCCGAGCATTTCTGCTGCCTTCTGGACAGTAACCAGCTCGCCTTCAGAAGAAGCATTGGTTGAGTCGAATCGAGGGATTTTCCAATGCCTGCGTATGTTACCGACCCTGTTGACTGTGAACCGATGACCGCGAGCCGTTCGTCTCCCTTGCCGGTTTAGAATGCCCGCGATGACGGCATCTGGGTAATGAACGGCAAGACGGCGTATAAGTTCAATGGTATCTTCGTCCGTTCGGATAAGTGGAGTTCTGTCGCCCCGGAGACTAACTTCGAGTTCTGTGATGAGTCCTCCTAGCCATCGTAAAGTCAAATGGGCTTTAGACTCTGATCGCTCCACAGCAATCTTTACCTCTTCCAAAAGCGTTCGAAGTAACTCTTTTCGATCTCGATCAGTGGTTGTCGAAGCTTCCCATACGAGCCCGAGATCGGCGCCCAGGCTACGAATTCGCTTCCGATCCTCCTCCGTCAAACGATCAGGGCGTTGATTTTCACGTCTCGTGAGTTCAGCTTCTGCGGTATCAAGTTCACCTAATCGATGCTCCCATTCAGCTTCCAGCGTACGAGCCACGAGGCGGTTCTCTGGCTCCACGGCCCGATAACGACGCTCCGCTCGTTCGGTCTCATAGCGGGCTCTTTCTACCTGTAAACGCCATTGGGCAATGGCGGCTTCCTGATCCGCTTCAATATTTTTCTCTGCAAGCAGTGAGGCTTCTATACCGGCAGGAGCAACAGCGTCGAGAAAAGCCTTAGAAACCGCTTCATCGATTTGTACGCCCCCAACGCGAAGACAGTAACTTCCCCTACCATTGTGGATAGTGTTGGCCGCGCAATAGTAACCTGGGCTAGAGTTCTTGCCCTGATAGTAAACCCTGAGCCGACGACCACAGCGTCCACAAGTGACGATGCCTTGTAGCAAGGCTGAACCTTCCCGGATGGCCCCTGAGGCCTGGTTAGGTCGGGGGCGGGTATTGCTGGCAATGCGACTCTGGTTCATCTCATAAGTTTCCCAATCGATGAAGCCCTTATGGTGATCGTGGATGAACACCGCCCATTTCGAGCGAGGCAGATGTCGTACCCGTTTCCTTAGGCGTCCGGTTTCATCCACGTAGCGTTCATATTGTGTTTTACCATAAACATAAGCTCCTGCATAGACTGGATTGGTCAAGACGCTATGAATGGCGGTATAGGTGGGACTTACCCATCGGATTTCAGGCAAAGTGTTTGACTGCAGAGGAAAGCAAAGGCCTTGGGAGCGGAACCAGAGCCAAACTTGCCGGACCGAGCCCATTTCAGTGAATTTCTCGAAGACGCTGTGAATGGCCCCGGTGACGGCTTGGTCAGGATGGAATCGAATCTCACCATCGTCCTCGCCCCAGATAAAACCGACCGGAAGCCCTCGGCGCAATTCTCCTCGGGCTGCCTTATTTCGAATGCCTCCCTCGAGCCGAGCGCGGATCACATGCAGTTCAGCCTCTGCCATGGTCCCTTTCAAACCGAGCAGCAGTCGGTCGTTGAAAAGCCCGGGATGATAAAGGCCATCTTCATCACCGATCAAGGTGTCGGTCACGGCGCATAGATCAAGCAACCGATACCAATCGGCGTTGTTGCGCGCCACTCTGGAGACTTCTATAGAGAGAATCAGTCCAACCTGGCCCAAAGCAACCTGCGTGGTCATTATGGTAAAACCACTGCGCTCTGCAGTCCCCGAGCCTGATTGAGCCAGATCCTCATCGATTACTTTCACCTGTAGTTTCGCCCAGCCCAAGCGAATGGCCCGCTCCACCAACTTGTACTGCCGGTCGGTGGACTCGCGGTTGTATTCCACTTGAGCCGCCGTCGATTGCCGCACATACACGTAAGCGCAGCGCTGTAAATGAGTCAGTTTGACTTTTCCGTTATCGCTCATCCTTCTTCTCCTTAGTGTCGTTGAGGGTCTCTGGATAAACCACCTTGCTGATAAGTCTGGCCAGTGCTTCTATGACAGTTCTTTGCGCCTGGTAGTCGATGCTTTCCCAAATGTTCAATCCATGAGTCGGTTTCTCCGGTTCGGGCCAAAGGTCCAGTTGTCGTTTCACGTTGGCTCTCCTCCTTTAAAGCGCTTCTGTATACTTGCTCTGAGCAATGTTGCTTATGGAGGAGAGTATCCGCTACCTTTCGAGCATGTAACAAGTGAAAAGCCGATCCAAGCGTTTCTGGTGCAGATTGTCTGCCTTCCGATGGAAGCTATTGCGCTTTGCCCCTATCCAGATCGGTCCATACGGCAGGAATAATCGATCGAGTTCCATCCGGAAGTATCAGAGCCAGATGCAGAATCAGCCCGACGTGGCCCAAGGCAATCTCCGTGGTCATCATGGTGAACCCACTGCGCTCTGCAGCCCCTGAGTCTGGTTGAGCCAGATTCTCGTCGATGACATTCAGTTGTGTTTTCGACCAACCCAAGCGAATGGTCCGCTCCGCCAATATATACAGTCGGCCAATTGACTCACGGTTGTATCCGACTTGAGTCGCCGTCGATTGCCGCACATACAGGTAAGTGCAACGCTGTATATGATTCAGTTTGAGTTTTTCGTTATCGCTCATGGTTGTTCTCCTGAGTTTCGTCAAAAGCTCCTCACTCATGGTGATCAAGGCCTCTCAGATATCCATCTCCTGAGGCGATCCAGTTTCCGTCGCACATTGACTTTCATCCTTTGAAGCACATCTGCGTAACTGTTTTGACGAATCTAGCCTACAGAGGAGAGCGTCAACTACTTTTCGAGCATGTAATAATTGTGAAACTGATCCAAGCGTTGCTGGTGCCGATTGCCCGCCTTCCGATGAAAGATGTTGGGTGTTGCCCATATTCAGATCAGTCCATGGGGCGGGAATAAGCGACCTGGTTCCATCCGGCAGCACAAGAGTCAGATGCAGACTTCCATGTCTGTGCGACCAGCCGAGAACGCTCAGTTTTTTCCCTTGCAAAGGGTGGTGATAACGCGTTATCCTCACTTTCGGCGGGAAACCCTCGAGGTGGGTAGTGTGTCGTGGTTTCCTTTGATAACATCGACCATAAGTGGCTCATGAAGATGTTGAAAGAGCGGATAGTGGATCGAACGATACTACGTCTCATAGGGAAATGGTTGAAGGTGGGG
>CAYGBE010000171.1:0-2739 GCA_964348065.1 uncultured archaeon | reverse complement strand
TCTCCATGACGGTGATCGCCTGTTCGCGCTGGTAGTTTCCAACCTGATCAGAAATCACTTTGATATTGGGGTACTTTGCGATCACACTTCTAAAGCCCTTAAAATTATCGATGTTTGATGCGGAGCCCTGGACCCCCTGTATAATGACCAGATTGCCCTTTTCGCCCATGGCCTCCACAGTGAGTTTTCCCCCCCAGGTTCCCTTAACCACATAGTCCATCCCCACATAGGTGAGCGAGTCAGGGATCATGCCCTTGGCCACCTGGCGGTCAAAGGCCATAAAGGGAATTCCAGCCTTTACGACCCTGCGCAGAGCAGGCACCAGGGCGTCGGATTGATGGGGACAGACCATGATGAGGTCGACCCTGCGGGCAATCAGGTCCTCGATATCTCGGGTCTGCTTTGCCGCGCTTAACCGGGCGCTTGTAACGATGAACTTGGCATTCTCATGGGTCGCCTCGTATTTTCTAACCACATCATACTGTGCCCGTCGGATTGGATGCGTATCGTTGGGTTGAGAGATCCCGATAAGCCATGACTTCGCTCGAACTTCACCGACAAGCGGGTAGGCCAGAAGCAGGGATACCAGGATAATAATCCAAAGAAAGAAAGTCCTGTCTTTCGTCGTTGGTTTCATTTCTCGTCCCTCCTTTTTTTCTCATTGTTTGCCACCTTTTCGTTTGGTAGCCACCAACCCTCTCTGAAAAACTCCATCACCCCCTTTCCCTGGCAAGAACATTCTACCGTCTTGCAGTAACCGTGCTGATGATCACCGCGACGATGACGGTTATGCCCTGAGCGATCATTTGAATGTAGTAGACCGCCCCGAGAAGGTTCAAGATATTGTTGATAATGCCCACGATGAGAAGTCCGATCACCGTGTACAAAACATTTCCAACACCCCCAATAAAACGGGTTCCCCCTATGATTACTGCAGCGATAACCGGAAGGACCTTCAAGTCACCGGCCGTAGGGTCGCCCGCGTTGATACGAGAGATGTGAATTATCCCCGCAATTGCGGAAAACATTCCGCTAAGGATGTAAACCTTAACCTTCATCCACACCACACTGATGCCAGCCAGACGGACCACCTCAGCATTCCCCCCAAGGGCGTATATGTACCGGCCGAATACAGTATGGTACATGATCAGGGCGAGAATGAGGTAAAAAACCCCAATGAGAATTACCGGCATGGGAACGGGCCCGATAAACCCGTTAGCAATGAAACGGATCATTGGGGGAGTGTTATCTCCCAACGGAAGCGTTCTTGCGTTGCAGATAATGAAGGCGACTCCCCGCAAGATGATATGCATCCCGAGGGTTACCAGAAAGGGTTCGGCTTCTCCTTTTGCGATGATTAAGCCATTGCAAAGCCCAACCAATCCTCCCGCAAGGACCATGATGAAGATAACCATGTAGGGAGAGATGTCCGTCTCAAGTATAAGCTGGGCCGATCCAACCGCGCTGAGGGCGAGTATGGCTCCAACGGATAGGTCAATCCCTCCGGAAAGGATGACCAGGGTCATCCCCAGGCTCATAAAACCTAGGATGGTTATCTGCCTAATGATGTTAAATAAGTTCGGGAGCGTGAGAAAGGCGTCCGAGAGGAGACTTGAAACAAGAACCAAGGCCAGCAAGCCGGAAAGCGTTACGTACCTGTTTGCTATCCCAACGGTTTTCCGAAGTAGGGCTTGGGATAGAATACTTCTAGTGTTCACTTCTTTTTCCATATTCGCGAGAAAACCCCTTGCCCCTGCGCTCTAGACACTCCCAGACCCCTCGCTTTGCTCGGGTGCAGGGCTCAGCTGTCCAAAGATGATCATCCTGAGGATTTCATCCATGGAGGTCTCAGCCTTTTTTCGAATGCCAACCAGTTTTCCTGTTTTGAGGACCATGATCTTGTCCGAAATCTCAAAGATATCGTTCATGTTGTGACTGATTACGATGATTGCCAATCCTCTGTCTCGAAGGTGCCGCACCAGGTTGTGGACTTTCTCGGTTTCCTCCACGCCGAGCGCTGCTGTGGGCTCATCCATAATCAGCACCTTGGCATTGAAGAAGATGGCCCTTCCAATCGCCACGGATTGACGCTGCCCTCCTGAGAGATTGCCGACCCGCTCACGGATCGATTCGATGCTTATCTTCAGCCGATCGAGTAGTTCCCTTGTCTTCTTCTCCATCTCCCTTCGATTCATAATTCTGAAGATTCGACCGAGGCTCCCCCTTTTGATCTCTCTGCCGATAAATACATTCGCAGGAACATCGAGATTGTCGATAAGGGCGAGACTCTGATAAATGGTTTCAATCCCCAGCCTTTTGGCGTCCCTCGGGTGTTTGATGTGGACTTTTTCGCCTCGAAAGAGAATCTCGCCAGAATCGGAAAGGATGGCACCAGACAGGATGTTTACGAGGGTCGACTTTCCTGCCCCGTTGTCCCCCACCAGACCTAGAACCTCACCCTCGTAAAGTGCGAGATCGACATCTCTGAGGGCTTCCACGCCGCCGAAGTGTTTGCTTATGCCCTTCATCTGGACGATGGGTGTCATTGATCCCCCTAGTGTAGTGTCTCAATAATAAGTTGAGTAATCTACACGATTGCACGGTGTCCTGAAAGCCAACATTCTAAATCCGAAATTCGAATATCGAAATGCGAAACAAATCCGAATATCAAATGACCAAAATCCCAAACATATGTTTAGAAGATTGGAGAATTTGAATTTTGATATTGTTTCGGATTTC
>CAYGBE010000170.1:0-8192 GCA_964348065.1 uncultured archaeon | reverse complement strand
CTATAATGAATCCAAACATGCTTTCAATAGGATTAATTATAGCAGGTATTCTAATAATAGGTATTGGAACTAGACTTGGGTAACAAATAAACAATAAAGGCTAAAATATGATGAAATATTCAAAATCTAAACTTAGAGAGAAAATATTTAACTACATAGAACGCAGATCAGGAAATGCTGGAATTGAAAATTTTCTAGAATTAACGGAAGAAAATATTATTAAACATATAAAACTTCAATGTGGAAATTCAGAAAAGCAAATAAAAGACAGTATACAAGACTTAGAAAATAATGACGAAATAAAACCTATTACGATAGAAAAAGATATTTATATTTATAAAGAAAGTAAAGAATTTGAAAAGAAATTGAAAAAAATGGGAATTTTACCATTTATGCCAAGAGTTAAAATTTTAATAATTTCTTTTTTATTATCATTCGCTTTCTTATTTTATATATCAATTTTTGTAATCTCAACCAACGGTACTTTTTTTACAGGAGTTTATTCGTTTTTACTTTTCACAATGGTTTTTTACTATACTTTAAGGTATGTTCCTAAATTTTTAATAAAAGCTACTAGAGTTACAGGATTAATTAAAAATAAAAAACACATATCTATTATTTTAATAATCTTAAGTATAGTATTGGTTCCAATCTCTTATTTTTTGAAAGATAATCTTGTTTCACCACTAATAATAGCAATTCTAATCGGATTAGCAACAATGATATATAAAGATTAATATTTTTAATCCCCCTCTTAACATCTTCCAACTTCAAACCTCATATATATCACAAAGATTGTTTGGTTATTACATAATCAAATCTAATAAAGTTTTGTATAATCTTCTTTGTAGACCAACAGAACCAGATCTTGCATACTCACTAGTTTCACTAAAAAGTTTATCAGCCGTTTCTTTATCAATTTTTTTGAAAAATGAGCTTATTTTCTTTTTCATTTCTTCTTTATCTTTTAAATTACTGACTTCTGGGTATATATCGTTTATTAGTCTGAATAAAGCTCCCATCCCATTCGTTTTACATAGAGGCTTTTTGTAGTGCCAAGGAGACATAATTTCTGGCCAATAATTTATGAATATATTTTTTATTACTTCAAAATAAGCTTCTAAAAATACAGTTAGTATTTCATATTGTTTTCCACCACTTTTGTAATCTCTTAATATATCTTCCCAAATACCATCCTCTTTAAAATGAGGTAAAAGAGATTCTACAAAAAAAGCTTGAGATATAAGACCCCTACCTCTACCCAATAATTTTATCATACCTTTTAATGGCGTTTCTCTATTATTCATATATAATGCTAATTCATGAGATAATGTTATTTCATTAAATATTCCAGGAATAGAACCAAAAATATCATAGTATAAAGATCTATTAACTCGTCTTTGTGTAAAATTTACTGTAGCAAATATTTTTCCCTGATGAAATAAATCAAAACCAACTAAAAAAGTAGTTATAAATTCAAAATTTTCTATATCCCTTCTAATAATTTCATCTTTTTCGTTTTCATAAAATCTTTTTATTCCAGCAAATCTATGTTGAC
The DNA here is from genome assembly GCA_964348065.1 of uncultured archaeon. GTDB lineage: Archaea > Aenigmatarchaeota > Aenigmatarchaeia > Aenigmatarchaeales > Aenigmatarchaeaceae > CS1-C013. The sequence goes on along the minus strand of CAYGBE010000170.1, from coordinate 6,634 downwards.
CGTCTACTATAAAAGCAAAGCGTTTATTTTCATTAGATGGAATAGGAATATAAAAAATATTCTCTTTTATGTCAAGAATACATGCTTCCTCATCCCCTTCCTTATTACCTTCATTTAATAAAAAATCTACATTATAATCTTTTTGAGTTGGATCTTCTTTCAAATCTACAGCAAGAAGTAAAGAAGTAGGAAACATTCCTAACGCAAAAATAGATGTATCCCCATTATAATTTTTATATTTTTTGTATTCATCATTCAGAAATTTAGCTATTCTGTTTAATCTGTTTTGGGTTAAGTTTCTTTGATAATATTTTTCTTCTTTCTTTAGAGTTTCTGGTTTGTCGAATCCTTTTCTAATAGATTCCGTTCTTTGCGTAAATTTACATATTTTTAAAAGTTCTTTAAATTTCATTTTACCTGATAGAATATAACCTGTCTGAAACTGGTTTACTATTATTATACGTATTTTGAAATAATTTTCTTTTGGTATATAAACACCTTTTTCATTGTTCTGTATCTATTATTTCTTCATCTTCCAAATTTTCTTCATCTAAATTTTTTCTTATAAGAGTTAATTCATTTAATAGTTCTTGTTTATTTTTTTCATCCAATTTATTAATTGCTAAGTTTATAGCGAACTCTAAATTATCAATTCGTTTATTAATACTATCAAATTCTTTTTTCGTATATTTTTCGATTTCTTTTAAAACATTATTTCCAAGTTCTCTATTAAATTTATCTTCAATTTTTCCCTTTTCTTCATCAATTTTCTTTTCTATGTCCCGTTTAAATAAAGCATATACAGAAAAAATGACAAGTCCGCTGATAATACTAAATATAAAAATAATACAAGTTAAATAAAAATTTAAATCTGCTCTAATCAGTTGTTCAAGTTCGCTAAATATTTCAAGTTTATCTTGTACCGATTCTGTTTTCAAATCGATAATTTGTTGTTCGATAAAAGATAATCTTTCTTCATCAATTAACGAGATTACTGTTATGTTTTGATCTGATTGTGCAAATACTGAAATATTGTAAAAAAGAAAAAAAAGTAAAAAGAAAAAGAATAATAGAAAAATATACTTTTTTATTTGTTTGTTTGAATGATCTAATAAATTACTCATTCTTATCTATTTTATAGATGAAAAAAAAGCTTTTTATCCTTATGGGAATCATTTAGAGAAATCAATTTTATCCTTTAATTTTCAAAGGTAAACCAGCTTCTTTTGCCCTTCTTATTATTTCTTCATGAGAAAGAGGAACACCTTCTTTCAAAGCTTTTTCTATTTCTTTTTTAGTTTTACCACAATTAGGACACTTTTCTACAAGAATTTCATTTTTTCCTTTTGTAAGTTTTGGAATAGTCTTCGCATTACTTCCTGCTCTAACAGTTTGTGCGCTATATACGTCATTTCTATGCATTATTTTAACAACTTTCTTCTTACAAAAAGGACATTCTATAGTAATAACTTCTGACATTCAATCATTTTAATTTTTGTTCAATAATTTTCTTCTCTTCTTCAGATATATCATAAATTTTATAAACTAAATCATCAATTTCTTTATCTATTCCTTTGAGTTTTCCTTCTATTTTTGCTTGTTCGTCTGTTTTTTTATTGCCTATTTTGTTTAATTGTTTATTTAAAGAAACCATCTTATCTACAAGATTAATAAGTGGTAGTTGTTTTGACATAGAAATCTTTTTTATCGGAATACAATCTAAGTAAGCTTTTTTTATTTTTGGAAATAATAATTTAGAATCATAAAATTTAATTTTCCAAAAAAACTTAATCAGTTTTGAATTAATTATTGCTAACACATAACGATAATTAAAATTATTATTTAAAGAAGTAATTTTATATATCGTGTTTAAACAATAGAATCTATCAGTATCTAAGGTAGCTATTGGTGTAACACCAATTTGTCTAATAACTATTTTTTCTGCTGTATTATATGTGCTTTCATCCCAACAACCCCCCGCCTTAATCTTTATATCATGAAGAAAATATTGTGAACCAAATTTTAGATTATATCTTGATATATCACCTCCGTTTATACATGGTTTCCATTGTTTATTCATAGGTTTATTTTTAACATAAGTTTTCTTATTTTTTGTTTGTAATCCAAAAGACACCCTTGAAATTTTTCCTAGCGGAATACTGTTTTTTATTAATTTTTTAATCAGTCTATTTTCTTCATCAGAAATATTAACATTAAAAATATAATTTTCTTCTTCAAAAAAGTCATTTTGTTTGATTGCTATATTTTTGTAAGTTCCATGAGCGAAATCTTCTATTTTTAATACTTCTATTTTATTATTTCTCCTACTCGTTTCATTACTGTCTTTTTGTAATATTGTTATAGCAGTATCTACACTAGCATCAGGAAAGACCTCCTCAGGTATAATAACTATTTTTAGAATTTTACAATTATCTAAAATATATTTTCTTAAATTACTTGTATAAATATTCATAAAATAAGTATTAGGTGTTATAAATCCAAAATAACCGCCATCTTTTAAAAGAGATATTGCTCTTTCAAAAAATAAATGGTAAGTATCTATTTTATATTGTGCTACTTTATACCTATTTTTGATATAATCTAATAATTGTTTAGTTGTATTTCTAGGTTGCATTAAAATATAAGGTGGATTTCCGATAATAACATCAAAACCACAATCTTCCTTTAGATTTCCGTTCTTGTCGTATTGTATTATTTTAGGAAATTCCTTTTCCCATTCAAAATAATATTTTGGAGAAATTTTTTCATCATCAATTAAACTATTACCACATTTTATATTTTCTTGTAGCATAGGCAATTGTCTTTTACTTTCAGCCATCTTTAAAAGTAAATTTAATTGGGCTATTTCAACTGCTTGTGGGTCTAAGTCAACTCCAAATATGTTATTAGTTGTTAAGCCACTTTTTTTAATGAAATTTAAATCCTCTTCTTTTATTTTATCTTTTAAATATTCTACTAAGTAATCAAACGATTTTATTAAAAATGAACCAGAACCACACGCAGGGTCTAATATTTTAATTTTATCTACTTTATTTTCTTTAAGCAACTCACCTAAAGTGTTTCTAACTATATAATCTACTATATAAGTTGGTGTATAATAAATTCCTTGTGATTTTCTATGATTTTTTCTATCAGTTAGTTCTATCCCATCAACAGTAGTTCTTAAAATATGACCAAGATATTGTTCATAAATATTACCTAAGACATCAGCATCAATATCAGCAAAATTATAGTATATACTTTTATCTTTGGTATAATAAAGACCATAAATTATATCTTCAATTATCATGTCATTTACATCTAAGTAATCACATAAATGTTTTTGAAATATTTTACTATCATAATTATCATCAAAATATCCAAAAACGTTTTTTAGTGAATTAATAAGTCTTTTACGACTTTCTAAACCATCCCATCCATGAACTATTTCCATTAATTTTTTTTCTTCTAATTCAGAATCTTCACATTTCCTTATAAAAATAAGTCTGTCAAGTATTCTTTGAACAGATTCGTCTATTTGTTCTCTATTCAATTTCTTTTTCTTATTTCTTTTTAAGATATCTTCAGATAATCTATTTCTCCATAAGATTAAATCACTTAACAGTTGTTGGTCTATAGGTTTTTTTAAAGGAATTTTTGCATATTTTTCAGCTTTTTTATTTAATAAGCCATCAATTATACCTTCTTTAGAAATAAGCCATAAATCATCAAAATCCTTAAGAAAGTCTTTATATTTTATTGTTATAAAACGATTATCTAAGACACTCTTCTTTTTCCATTCAGCATTAAAGATTGTTAACTCCTTAAAATTTGTAAGAACAATCCATCTTATTCCTTTAGTGTATGCATAATTTATGGCTTGTTTTATCGGTCCGGTATCATCAATATCAACTTTTAAGGATTTTGTTTCTACAAAAAATTTAATTAAACTATTAATTCTAAATGCATAATCCACTTTTTTTCTAGATATTTTTTCTTCTAAAGTCATTTCGTCAATGGTAAATTTATTACGAACATCCCAACCTAAAACTTCAAACAAAGGTTCTATAAAATCGTTTTTTGTCATATCTTCATTATAACTTTCTTCTCTTCCATCGGATACAACTTTTTCATATTTTTCAATTAATCTAGCTATTTCTTTTTTTACTTCTTCTTTTGATGTCATATAAATCACAAGTTATCTAATTTTTGCCGTATCTCTGAAACATCTATCTTTATAATCACAAAATTTACACATCCAACCCATTTCCTCTTCATTGATTCTTGCTTCAGGTTCAGGTAATGTTTTATTTATTAAATTGTTATGTAATTGTTTAAATCTTTCTAAAATTTCCTGTGCTATTTTCTCATCACAGTTTCAATCTTGCAAAATAATGTATATAAAATCTGATTTTCATTCATTTTTATTCATCTTTGGCATCTCGTATTTATAATCTCTCTTCTAAACATCTTTCTGAATACTCACAATACTTACACATCCATTTAATATCATCATCAATTTTGGCTTCGGCAATAGGCAAAACATTCTCGTTCAAATCTTTATGCAATCTTCTGAACCTATCCAAAACATTATCAACAATTTTCTGATCAAAAAGAATATCAAAAATTACTGTTTTCAGAGCACTCTTCTCAACATAAAGCAAAATTCCATTATGAACTCCCAAAGCATACATATACAATTGGAGTTGCATTATGTTATGCTTCTGCGGTTTGTCAAAAAGAAACTTTGTACTTTTAACTTCAACAAGATACGTCTTACCATCAGCTTTTATCAATATTAAATTATCAACTCTTCCAGAAATTAGAAAATCATCTAATTTCATTTTGAATGGTATTTCACTTTTCAAAAGTTCTACTGATGGGGTTTTCTCACTCTGCAAAACCTCAACCACAAAATCATGGAGTATGTTTCCCATTTCAAATATCTTTAAAACATCAGCGTCCACTTCTTTAGGATACTTATAGCTATACCAAACCTTCCTCAAACATTTCCCTGCATCTGAAGGATAATATCTTCCTATATCCTTTGGTCTGGATCTTCTGTAAAGATATTTATTTATCAGTCTGTTGAAGTCTATCATATTAAAATTATAAAATTCAAAGTTTTTATGTATATTATAATTCAAAAAATAATCAAAACCGAATCAAATAGATTCTTTAGATTTTTTTGTTTCTTCTCATTGATTCTTTTCTTTTTCTTCTATTGAAAAGTCTGTTTCTAGCGGAATCTCAAATGAAACATCTTCATTACATGCTTCACATTTGCCAGAAATCTCTATCTTTCCATTTTTTATCTGAGCGCTTATACTTTCAACTATTTTTGGATGCATTGTAAGTACAATTTCCTTACTACATTTTTTACATTTTACTTTATGTTCAGTTAATGCTGTTTCCATATCAAATATATAGAAAAACCAGGATTTAAGATTGCCATCTTGATTTATATTTTTTAACACCATGTTTTTCTAAAATTTCACTTACACCTCTCTGAAAATCACTTTCAACTTTTTTAGTTCTAAAGTATGGTCCCTTTCCATAAGGAGACAGTATACTTATTGTTCCTCTACATAGAAAATCATTTACTTCTTTTGGAAACCAAGTGCATGGTTCTTCTGACCAAGAAATCATGAATGCTTCGGGTTTTGTTCGCATCCTCATAGAAAAACCAGGGTTTGAAGATTTCAAAACTTTTCTAAAATCTTCTAAATCTAGTATAAGCTGTCTCAAACCACTATATTCACGAAATCTAGTAGTAATATGAAATTGATCTCCACTATATATGCGATAACTACCATGCGTGAGGTCTTGCTCTTCCATTTTATCACTAATTTTCAATAGAATAATAATCTTTAAATGTCTTTAGAGAAATCAGGATTTTAATATATCTCACAAAAACTTTATATTCAGACTTTTGCTAATTCTTTATTATGAGAAAACAGATCATCAACAAACCTTACAAGAGCAAATGGATAGGCGGTTTGTATATAGTCTTCACAATCATCATTGCATTGTTTTATCTTTGGTTATATTTAGTAGCTGAATTATACCTAGCTACCTCTTCTGCACAAGTTGTTATAAACGGTGTAATGCTTTTTGTTATTTTAATGCTTTTAACTCTAACAATAAGCTTTTACAACATAAAATACAAGATTAAAGATGGTTTGTTAACTTCTTGGTCGCCTTTTGTATTTATTAAAATAAGATTAAAGGATATTAAAAATGTTGAAAAGATATTCTATCCTTTTAATTTTAGGGTTGGTGCAAGTTTTTATTCTGCATTTTTTTATGTTCCCAACTTGGGCTGGGTGAGATCAATAATAACAAACCTGAGAGATACTGTTCTGATTACAACAAAAGGCGGTAAACACTTTATGATAACACCATCAAATCCTAAAAGATTTATGAAAATGTTAAAAAGAAAGTGAAATTTACCACCATCAATGGTAACAAAATCATATACTATAATGTAAAAATAGATTCTTTAGATTTTTTTGTTTCTTCTTATTGATTCTTTTCTTTTTCTTCTATTGAAAAGTCTGTTTCTAGCGGAATCTCAAATGAAACATCTTCATTGCACGCTTCACATTTACCAGAAATCTTTATCTTGCCATTT
>CAYGBE010000169.1:0-2902 GCA_964348065.1 uncultured archaeon | reverse complement strand
TGGAACGGGTCAGTCCTCAGATTTACCTCCAACCCGTGACCGGTACTCCTTTCTGCTCTGCCGAGGAGCTTTACATGGTTGCCTTCGACCCCCAGACCGACTTCACCATCCAGCCGTGGCTGAAGGAAAAGCTCAACCGCCCCTTAGGGCTGTGGGAGGCCATTGGCGGCGACTCTATAACCGTTTCCCCAGGTACCCGCATAACTTTGGACAATTACAAGCTCGATTTGGTAGGTAAGCTCCACCCCATAGGGATATGGCTCGACCAGACTATCTTCTTCAGCTTGGAGACCGCCGAGGCGATGATGAGGGAACCAGAAATCGGCTCTGTCATACCTCCTGATATGCCTGACAATGCTATCTCCGCCATTATAGTTGAGGTAAAGCCTGGCTACTCCATTGAAACGCTAGCCATCGAGAGCATGCTGGCAGCCCCGGCGACATGGTCTATTCGTAGCACACAGCTGATGAGGCTTCTCGCGGCACAACGGGCTGGGCTGCTGAGGACCCTATTTACGACGTTAGGCATCGTCTGGGTACTGGCGGTAGTGCTCACTGGCCTTATCTTTTCTCTGATGGTCGCCGAGCGCCGACGTGAGATCGGGATGTTGAGAGCGGTGGGGGCCAGCCGCAACTTCATCTTCCGCTTGTTTCTGACCGAGAGCTCCTCCCTCGCCGTGGGAGGGGCGGTTATAGGGGTCATTCTGGGGGCGATAATTGTTTACGCCATCAAGTCGTGGCTGATGAACACCCTTGGAATTGAATTTTTGATGCCATCATTGCTTGGCCTTTTGGCCTTGATGGTGATTATTCTGGTGGTGGCCCTGATCATCGCTCTGCCGGCTCTCCTCTACCCGGCTATCAGAGCCAGTCGCATTGACCCTGCCGAAGCTATGAGGGAGGTATGAGGCAATGATTGAGCTGCAAAATGTGACCAAAATATATAAGCCGCGAAGGCAGCGAGAGGTTACCGGGCTGGACAACGTAACCCTGAAGGTATCACCAGGGGAATTCCTGGTGATCACTGGGCGCTCCGGCTGTGGTAAGACAACCATACTCAATCTCCTAGCTGGACTAGCCAGACCGACCTCGGGTAAGGTTTCCATAGATGGGATAGATATCTGGACCCTGGACGATAGGCAAATATCAGCGTTGCGCAAGGAGAAAATAGGATTTATGTTCCAAGTCCCCAGCCTCATCCCGGTCCTGAACGTTGTGGAGAATGTAATGGTGCCAACGATGTTCACTGCCCCGGAGAAGCAACTTGACGCCTATGAACGGGCAGAGAAAGCCCTAGCCGACGTGGGATTATCCCACAAGATGGAGGCCTTTCCCCGTTACCTTTCCGCCGGGGAGGAGAAGAGGGTGATCATCGCCCGTGCCATTGTAGATAATCCCCCCTTTCTCCTCGCCGATGAGCCCACCGCCAACCTGGATGAACTTACTGAAAAGGAGGTGATGGCATTACTAGAAAGTATACATAAAGGAGGTACCAGTATCGTTCTCGTTACTCACCATCCCAGCCTTATCGGCTATGGGACGCGGCATCTCACCATGTGTGACGCCAAATTAAGCGCGTGAGGAGGGAAAGATGGAGAGGGTATTCTACCGGGGACTGGTGGCGATGACGTTTATCGTCGGCATCATTGCCCTCAGCATGGGATGCCGTGGCGAACAAAAGGTAGAAAAGGAAATATCCCTTGGCACCGGTGTGGTCGCTGATGCTGAGCTCAACGCCTTATCCAGGGGAGTGGTTCGTGCCGTCAGCAAACGGGTACCAGAGTTCCGCATCAGCGCTCGTGAAAACCCCGGAGGTACCAGCGAGGCAATACAAAATATAAACCGCTATGATTTCTGTGGGCTGAGTCTCGACAAGGCAGCCCAAGCATATTATGGGTTCTATGAGTGGGAAGATCGTCCTCATTCGCAACTGCGGCTGCTCTGGGTGATCGGGAGGCTCCCCATGAGCTTCATAGTCGCGACCGATGCCGGTATCGATTCCATCTATGAACTCGACGGAAAAGCAGTAGGCAGCAGTGAACCAGGAAGCATGACAGAATTCAAGGCGGTCAGCCTCCTCAAAGTCCTGGGCATCAAGCCCAACTGGCATCGGGGCAGCTGGGAAGTTCAGATCGACCTATACCGGAAGGGCAAACTCGTTGGCCTGGTGAAGGAGGGTGCCCCTGATGCCACCCTTGTCGAATGCGCTGAAGGGCGTCCCTTCACTGTGCTTGGTATCTCCGAAACAGACCTTACCCGGGCAAATCAGCACTATAGTGGGACCGGGCTCATCTTTCCAATGTGTCTCCTTAGGCCTGGGGTCTATCCGGGACAGGGGAAAATGTTGACTACCTGTGGCTTAATGTTTGGCTATTTCACTCGTGCCGATGTGCCTGCCGAGGTGCCTTATAAGCTGGTCGAGGCAGTCTATGCAGAGCTGTGGGATCTATCCAAGTGTTATAAACCGATGAGTCTCGAGATTATCGGTTTCCCAAAACTTACTATGGAACAAGGCCCCTTCCCTTTGCATCCTGGAGCAATCAAGCTCTTTCGAGGGATGAAGCTGGAGCCCCCAGGCCATCTGATTCCTCCGGAGCTTCGGTAAAGGCCTGCCTTGAGGCGTACATACACTGTGATATTTTCTTCGTTTCTGATCAACGTCAGATCTTCCAGAAGAAGGTGCACCATTCTCTGTGAGTGAAGCGGGACGCCCTTAAAAAACTAAGTTCCTGAGATGGAGGGTCAGGCCCTCCACTCCGCCACTACGACGGCGGAAAATAGGAGACATCCTATATCGGTCCTGTCAAGAGAAAAAATCAGTGACTGATAAACCTAATCATTTCAAATGGATAGGACATCCCCTTTTCATTGAGCGTATTTGTCCCCTCGAGAGTCGTTCTAT
>CAYGBE010000168.1:0-5563 GCA_964348065.1 uncultured archaeon | reverse complement strand
AAATCCTGCTGGCCGTCTGCGATGCTTCTTCTTCTGCTTCACTTTGTCTTTGGATCGAGACCTCCACGAAGAGCTCTTGACTGTTACCTTCATCACTTACTTTGAGATCTGGGATCTTAGTTTGTGGTGGGACTTTTACTGACGGATCAATGGATATTGCAAATCCCGCCCAAGAAAGCTTGGAGGCGATTTCCAAAACTGATAATGCCTCCGGAAACTTCGTGCTATCTTTTAACCTTCTTAAGAGTCTTTGGTAGTTCTTTTGACCTCTCAATTGTTTTATAGCGTTTGCAAACCAGATCATCCATTTACGGGTCCAAGGCGCCAGGTTAATGATATACTGTACAATCGGGTGTCGCTCAGAAAATGCACCTTTTAGGAAGTCTTCTCCAAATTCTTTCTTCAAAAGTTTAAACGCTCTTTTTGCTTTCTCCCTTTCGAGCGCCGATAATTCTTTAATGGCGTCACAGTGCATGATAAGCTTATCCCAGTCCATGTAGTCCTGGGGTTTCTGAATAAGAATGTTCTTGGTTTCTGCTCTCATAGCCGCTGTTAGCTCAGTTTAACTTATTATGCCCTCGGTTAATGAATTTGGTAACTCGGGGAAAATCAAACATGTTGCTGTCGATACTTCTCATTTTGCGAGCCTGCTACTCTGGAGCTTGCGCTCGGAGAAAGCGTGCGCTCACTTTGCCCAGAGAAAACACGGTTCATCATAATTGGCACCAAGAATAAAAGCAAGAGCGCAGTTTAAACTATACGGAACTCAGCCGTTGGAGGAAGGAGGAAGACTGTTGGTGCAGATGGAAAGGTGTAGAATTCACACCTTCTCTGAACCTTTTGTTAACAGGTGTATCAAATTAAAAAGACTTTAGTTTGCAGAATCTCACACACACCCCTCAGCTTTCACTCTGAAACGCCCATCTGGACTTGTTAACTATCAAGCAAGAACTCATAGCAAGTTAAGGTGTTATATTCGTGAACCGTATAGCTGGCAGAGTCTTGAGCTTGTAGAGTGATTCTGCCTGACGTAAAAAATGCCTCCTGCTCGGCCAGTTGAGCAGGTATCCCTCATTCTGGATGTCAACAGAATCGCACAAATTTGCTCAATTATCGAAGAACACGAGACAAATTTTAAAAAAATTTAATTTTTTCCTTGCAATCTCTACTGTGGTAGCATATATTCGACTGGGGTAGATAGGAGAACTAATTATGGTAAAAAAGAATTTGCAATTATTCGACAGTGAATGGGCAATATTACAGGTTGTGTGGGAACTTGAGCCGTGTGCGGCCCCGACGGTTCAGGAAGCGCTTCAGAAGGCAAAGGGCTGGGCCTATAGTACGGTCAAGACCATTATGGACCGTATGGCCAAGAAGGGCCTTCTAAAGACCGAGAGAATCCGCAATCTCCATTTGTATAGATCTGCCATTACCCGCTGTCAGGCACAGAGAAGTGAAATCATGAGAACGGTGAGGAGGGCGTTCAATGGCACACTGACGCCCATGATGCAGTTCTTGATAGAGAACGAAGATTTGCCAAAAGAAGAATACGAGCATTTGGAGCGCCTGATTAGAAATAGGAAGCGCAGGAAACACACATCGAAGAAATAAGTCCTTATCAGGGATATCCCAAGAGCGTCTCTCAAGTATGAGGAGGCAATATTGTGAGCAGTTTCATAACGTTTCTTAATTCAGCAGGTAAAACATTTATCAGTTTTGCCGTACCTATGCTAATTCAGTCCAGCATCCTCATTATTCTTCTGCTAGGTTTGGACGTGATTATTCGAAACAAAGTTAGGGCAGTGGTGCGTTACTGGATCTGGATGCTTATCTTAGCGAAGTTAGTCCTCCCCACGAGCTTTTCGTCACCTACAGGTGTTGCCTACTGGTTTGGTGATAGATTGCCAAGCATTGTAGCAGAATTGCCGACCTCTGCTGAAGAATCTGTAGCACCGCCACACAACTTTCAATATGTTGACGAAGTAACATTTCTCGAGAGTATCAGATCTGTGTGGCCTACTGAGGGCGGGGAACTTAAGTCTGCGGCCAGTTTGCCTGGCGAACAAGAGGTCAAAGCCAATGTGGCAGCAGAAGCACCATCCTTATCATGGCAAGCTTTAGTTTTCATGACCTGGGTAGCTAGTGTGACCATAATGTCTGTTCTGTTGATTGGGCGGATGGTATTTGTAAGGCGGCTCTTTGCTCAATCTAAGAATCCTGACAGTACTCTGGTCGACCTCTTTGAAAGATGCCGAAGACAGATGGGAGTTTACATACATGTCAACCTCAAACTTTCTCCTATTGCTGCCAGTCCTTCCGTGTGTGGCTTTTTTCGACCAGGAATCCTGATTCCAGAGGAAATGTCGAACCGATTAGGCTCACAGCATCTGAAATCGATACTACTACATGAGTTGGCTCATATTAAACGGGGCGATTTATGGGTCAGTTTCATCCAGACGGTGTTACAAATTGTCCATATCTACAATCCTCTACTATGGGTAGCCAATGAGATTATTCGCAGAGTTAGAGAGCAAGCGGTTGATGAGACCGTACTCGTAGCCATGGGTGAAGAGGCCGAGGATTACCCTGCGACACTTTTGATTACTTCCAAGTTAGCGTTCGGCAGGCCCGGTGCTACCTTGCCTTTGATAAGTGTCGTTGAATCGAAAAGTGCATTAAAAAGGAGAATAAAGAGAATGTTAAATCGACCGATACCAAAAGACTACAAGTTAGGCATTGCAGGGGTACTTGCCATTCTTATCATTGGGCTGCTACTTCTGCCGATGGCAAAGGCTGAAAAGAAAAGGGAACTCAATAGGGAAATTGCTTCGCTCAATGTGCAAGTTGAGCAGCTAATAGCCAGGCTCAATGATGCTGAGAGAGAAAAGGCACTTCTGCATGAGAAGGTGAGCAACTTGACAAGTACGACGAAGGGATTTCATGAGACTACGGATAAGCAAGGGCAGTTACTAAAAAATACCCTCAATGCACTCGATATACTCCAAGCCGAAAAAATTAAACAGGTCAATGAGTTAAAGGCGATCACAGCCAACCTTATTGAGAAAATGGCTATAATAGCGGATCTGGAGAAAGAGAACAAACGACTGCTGGAGGAGAAAGCCGACTTGCAAGTGAAGGTCGCTGAGCTATTACGCCAGTAACAAAGGTTGATACAACTGCTTTTACACCACCTGCAAGAAGATAAGAAGCATCGTTGTTTGCCAAGGGCAACACGAAAGAAGTCGACTTAAGTCGACTTAAAGGGATTGAGGCGGACCGAAGGCCCCTCTTGACCGAGTCAGTGTTATGGTGGGAGAATGAACGATGGGATGCCCTTGAAAGAAAAAGTTGGATTATTAGGAGAAATTTATTTTGACTTTTCGCTCTTCATCGGTGTGAGCGGCATTGAAGTTTCTCAAATGGTTGAATATTGTGACACTCTTCAACCTGAAAGGGAAGAGCAAACAGAGAATACAAACCAAACCTAAATAAAGGAGCTATATTATGTCTACTCGACAAACTTACATCCTTATCATTCTGGCATGCGTACCTCTTTGCCTCGCTCCGACATTTGTCGTCGCGGTGCAAATAACACCCGGAGAAGGTGTGTATCAGAAGACCAAAGCGGCACAAAGAGAACTGCAGGACCGTTTAGTTATAGGTAACCGGGTGCTGGTTGCCGAGGAAACCAAGCCACTTATTCTGGATGCTGGCCATATTACACTGCAGGTACATATCTCTCGTACCGCTACACTTTTTCACGTTGTGGACCAGTTGTCAGCCTGGGATGAGGCCACCCATGCCCAATACCGCCGATACTTCAAACGTGTCCATGGGACCTATTCCGAGCGAGATCAAGAGCTATTGGCGAAGCACGCGGCTGTACGCAGATCACGAGGCTGGGGAGGTGGGCTGGAGCAAACATTTTACACACCCCATGACTTGGAATCGGCAATCAAAGTTGGTATAGAGCAAGGTTACCTAACAAGCGAACAAGCAACCGTAGAACAAGAAGTGATAGCTCACTTTGCCACGAGAATTGAAGAAATCATTAGAAATGAGCTACCAACAGTCTTAGCCTTCCGACAAAGGTTGATTAAGGAGTTAGATCAGCTTCGAAGTTTCTCAGGACAGATTTCGCGGTTTTGTCATGGCGTTAGACCCACGGTGCCTGTTTACCTCATAGTCAATCCTGCCGACAGAGATGTTGGAGGCGGCTTTGATGGTGGGCGGTTAAAAGTCGAGATTCCAAGGGCTTATGATGCCATGCCTACGTTTCTCCATGAGCTAATGCATGCTTTCATGAGCACGCAAAGGCAGCGCGTGGAAAATACAGCCAAAGATGTAGAGGATTTGAGTCGTGGTATCTTAGAGGAGGGAATATGCTATGCGCTTTCACCGGGCATCATTCATGCTGAACCAGCCGGTTCTGATCCTCTTTTAAGGAGCGTAGTCGATGATGTGATGGCAGGCAAAACTCTACGGGATGGTGGCTATCCGAGGGACCGGCGATATGGATTGGCCCTACGTCCGCTGCTCCGGCAGGCGCTTCAGGACGAAACACAGACGCTGGAATCTTTTCTGCCACGGGCGGTGGACGTCTGGCTGGTGATCCGGCAAATGGATCCCACTTTGCGAAAAGTCTTACATAAGAGTTCGCCTGAACAAATGTCAGACTTGAGCTACCTTACCATTAACAAAGCCTATTGGTTCCACTCCAAAGAAAGACCCACATGGATTTCTGAGGATGAAGTCGAGCAAGGCAAGGATGGCCATATTCTCATTCATATAGAGGAACGGCCCGATGATGATTTGCAAACCTATAAACGTTTTTACGATGCCGTGGACAAAACTTTCATGCTTAAAGCTGAAAGTCATCCAGATGTCGAGGCAGAGGCAGAACGTGGATATTGGGGCCAGGAATTTTACTTAAGGGTTAGACAAGAAGAATATGAAAAGATGGTTCGCAATATACCATATGCACTTCAGCCGCTAAACCAGTTTCTGCAATACCAGTGGAAGGTAAAGCAGGGAGTAACAATCACCAAAAATGAATGAATGCCAAAAAGGCCAGAGTAGCAGTGAATTATTGGAAGCTCTGGAAAAACTTATATGGATTCGTTTCAGTGCCAAGACCCAGATAGCCACTACCATGTTATTTGTACTGGCTCTGGTCGCGCTGATAAGCGGTATAGTATTCATGGGCGTAAAACTAAGTCGAAGGTAAGCAACTCGAGGACAGAAAATGAGCTAGAAAATTGCCAAAAAAGAATTTCTGCTAAATTTAGTCTCAGCCAGATTCTTAATAGGTTCTCTGTTTTGTTTGTTTCTGATTCCCTTTTAGAAGCGAGTTGGACAGATATGCTGCTGCTTTTTCTCTTCGGTATTCTGTTCTTTGCGGGAGCTTTTGTAATTCCGAGAAAATACGATGTGCGATAAAATAGTGGCTCAGTAATTGTTCTTGGGAGTAGCGATTATGTTTATGACCCTCATCAAAAAAGAAATTGTTGAAACGATCCTCGATCTGCGATTCATAATTGCAACACTTTTGTTCGTGGTGCTG
>CAYGBE010000167.1:0-6968 GCA_964348065.1 uncultured archaeon | reverse complement strand
CGCTTGCATCATGGTATCGAAGGCCAACGGTCATTCATGTAATGACTAACCAGAACTTGATTCTTTTCACAGATCGCCGTCCTGGTTTTGCTCAATCACAAGATGTTACTAGTCGCTTCCGTACTCATATAGTCCAGGCAGCTTATTGGACCAGGTATTATCGTATCACCTGGCGGAAAACACCAATGAAGCCGTAAATTCATCAGGGAAAGTCTGGCCCGATCGATCCGGCGGTCATAAATAAACCTATCAAATATGTCAAGAAAAAAAAAGCTAAAGTTCGTTCTAAATTCAGGTACTTACACCATTTTATTTCATTTGCCTTCAATTGACATTTAAAGTGGAACAGGGCACTTGAATTCCCTGAGAGTGGGTTCATTTGTCGTTATCAATTCGTCCAGTTCCATTACATTCTTCGCAGCAAGGCTCGTTTCTCTTACCATGTTTGTCAATGTTCAGAAGACATCCCCAACCGAGGCATTTGAGGCACACCCGTTGAGGTTTCCGTTTGATTTCTGGTTCAAAAGGCTTGTGTCCCAGGTTTTTCATTTCTTCCCTTCTCTGATTCTCGTTTCAGGTTTTCATCCTCTCGAGGAGCCATTACACCTCACGTTTTAAGCTCACATCGGAACTATACTGCCTTCGCTGCTCGTTTTGATGTCTGCGCTTTTTCCGTAGCCTCTTTGGCGTCTCTCTCAGACACGAATCACAGAGGGTCTGGGTGGCTTCATCATCTGAAAACGGAGCCTTCTCGCCGACTCGTCTGTTGCACTCAAACCAGATGACCTTCATAGTAGGCGTCTTCTTTTTGTTTAGCTGAATCTGTCGGAGCAAGCACCTTTCAGAAGTTCTCCGTTTTGATTCTCGTTGCGATTTCGTCCCAAAGCGTCATTAAGCCTGTTATGAGGATGATAGCTAGGATAAGAGGTAAGACATATCCAATCATGTTTCCCCAATCCCAAAGAAGAGTTGTCCTGGCCTCAGCTTCCCGCCACTGAGGCCAGGGTAAGGAGGGTGAGAGTGGATGAAATGTAGTAGCTATGAGCAATTCCAATGCCAGGAGAGGAAAATGCTGTAAGTGTCTAATATCAAATGATCCCTCAAATAAGAGCGATTTCCTCTGAATACCAAAATGGAAAGGCTTTTCATAGATTTCCCAAAAAGGGCTTTAGAAATGCACCAGAATTTCACACCCTCGCCCCTCCCTTGACATTCCCAAGCCATGTGCTTTAATCGGGAGAGAAGGGATGAGGTAGATGAGGCATGGCTGAGAAACGGACCGCGAAAGGGATTTGGAGAGAGCCTTTTTCGAGTCAGTGAGAGCCTGTCGTCACCTTGCCGACAGAGAACACGACTGTATTCACAACCGGACGAATCACTTCAATCCTCGGCGAAACTGTTCTCCCCTTGGTCTTTTCTCAGTTGATAGGAGTCGAGGGTATCTAGGGAATCAGATTTCTCATTGCCCTCTCCTGACTTTCTCGAACCCCTTCCCCCACTGTGTGAGCGAGATCATTCTCGGTCTGTCTTTCTCATTCGAAGCGTTTGTTTCAAGATTTCATTCAACAGACTCGAGGCGAGAGGTTCCAGGGGTGTGCTTTGTAATATCTGCGAAGATATACAAGAATCGGAAATAGCAGTTTTTGATATCAGCGATAACAACGCAAACGTTGCCTTTGAGATGGGCCTAGCTCTGGGCACGGGGACTATAGCCATCTTTATTAGAAATGAGAGGAAAAAGAGTGTTCAATTCTCAAATCTGGCCGGCATGGCCGAACTGCGGTTTAGGAAGACGAAGAAAGGGGTTAGATTTACAAATTGTGATTTCGCAAAAGTAATTCATGACCGTATCGTTACTGCAAGAATGATAAAAGAAGAAAACTAAGTAAGGGAACGGGGTCACCCATTAAGAGGCCCCTGTCAAGAGCAAAGTCGTCTCCTGTGCAAAAGGATTGTTTTATTTGTACAGGGGCGACGGCCGAGTCATCAACATCGCTACCTTCGCCGGAGTTTCTTTAGGTTTTTCGGTGTCAGCTTTCCTGCACCAGTCGCCCATCAGGATTAAGGTATTGTAGGAAAAGTGGTTCTTTCCTTTGACCTTTTCCGCTCGGAGCGGACCAGAAAATTTTGGGTTCCAGGCCGCGTCCAGGTGGTCTTTCAAGCCTGATGGCTCACGAAGAGGACGTGAATGGGAATGCCTTGATCGACCTAGTGGTGAAGGTAGAGACTGAGAAGCTTAAGCCGAACTCCTTCCAGAACGGGTATGCGGTTCTGACGGGAGAAACCGACGACGGTATCGCAATCGAGGGAGAAGACGAGATTATCATCGTGCCCAATTAACTTAGGGTAATCCACTTTAATTTATCAATAGGCAGAGTCTCGAATTGGCTCTACCCTTTTTATGCCCTCATATCGGCCTCTAAGCCACGATCTCAATTCAGCACAACCCAAACCCTTCATCAAAAAAGATCGGCTGGGAAGAGGATCCCCCCCTGGATGTCGGGATATGCCTCGGGCTTATGGAGCTATCAGGCGCCGCTTTTTACCAGAATCCCCCTACGCTAGATTGTTTGAAATCCTCTATGCGTGTACTCGGAACCCCAAGCCCCGCAAGGACGCTTTGCACGGGATGCCACAAAGCAACCGGCGACGGCGTTTGCGAGGTCGTCATGGCCCCCCGGAGGATGGTCAATGCTATCACGGCCTCCCCTGGCCGTCCGGCGTTCCAGATTGATGAGCTGGTTCAGGAGCTTTTGGTTGTCCAGGAGCTCGACTTCCCCCGAATTGATGAGGGGCAAGAAATCACGATAGATGTCGCTTTTGGGCTTTTCAGCGACGTCGTAGTGGATGCCGTAAACCCTAAACCTTTCCTCGGGCCACGCTCCTCCGTACCTGTCCCCCGTTACGTTACGTGTTGCGTAACGCTTGGCCAGATTCGCGAAGTCTTCGACAACCTGATCAGGAGAGAACGGGGGTGTAACCTCCCGGACCAGGTCCAGGACCCTCACGCCCCGCTCGGTATGGGATATGGCTAAAGTCATCGAATCACGGCTTCCTCCAGAGGGATCAACAAAAGCCGAGTATCTCATTCCAGGGATCGGTGAAATCTCAAATCTGCCGGGAACAAGGCAAGCCTCAGCCGCTTCACGAGTAACGAAACTCTCGATGTCCGATCGAAACTCCGCCCCGTAGTCGGCCTTCGCAGCCCCGGGGTCCTCCTGGAACGCCTGGTCAATGGCCTCCTTGTCCAGGGTCGGATTCATTGTGACCGACGGAGCCTGCCAGACGAAGATGGGCGAGCCGTCCTTGCCGAAATGACGCTTGTGGACGTTGTAAAGTTCGCCACGCTTTGCATATGGCGAACTGATGCAGATCAACGGGCCTTTCGTGGATATGAGTCTCGAACGCAACGCCCGGACAACCTCGGTATCCGGCTTGCTCCCCTCAAGGCTGAGGTAGGCAACCTCGTCAATGATGCAGGCAATGGCCGTGTACCCTCTCAGGGAGCGGTAGTCCGAGGAGAGGACGGCAATGATGATGTTGTTCGAAAGCTCGATCTCCTCTGAGGTCTCCCGGGCACGGTAGGGCTTCAAAAACGGGTTGTCATTGAAGAAGGAACTCAAATACCGTTTGATGACTGTCGATTGTCTTTTGGTAGGACTGACCACAATAACGTAGCCTTTTTCCCCTGGGGAGAGCTCATATTTGCAGAAAACGGCCAGGAACGTCGCTATGAGGGCTGAGATGAAAGACTTGCCTCCCCTTGACCCAATCACTAGCCATGCCTCCTTGCTCGCATCCTGGGGCCACTCAGAGCGCCCGGTGGCCTGTTGAAAGATATCCTTGTCACCTGAGGTTGGCTTCAAAGCAAAGAACGCCCTGAGAAAACAGAACCAGGCCCGCCAGGTCGAGGGATCTTTGATGAACTGGCCGAGGAGCATTTTATCTTTGAGGATCTGAGTGATATTCACCGTCTGTATCTCATTTTTTGAACTATATTTAGCCCACCAATCTTGCCAGGTTTGACTTGATCCTGAACTCAGTGGCCTTTTCTAGCTCCCGGATCAACATCTTGATCTTATCTGGCGGAGGTTCTGGAAGGTTGCATCTTCTGCTGTCCGCTCCGATGGAGACGAAGGTGGGTTTCATTCTTTCTATCCAAGAGACCATCACATCGAGGTCGAAATCCATGATAGGCTCGATGTTTACCATCGTCTGTTTGTCACCACGCAGTGATATCCGATACATCACCTCCAACCTTTCCTTCGGGGGTGAGGCTTGAGATCTACCGGAGGTATCTCTATTAGTCTCTATGGTGGTTCCCAAGATTGCTTTATGCGGGAATTGAATTATAAAGTCCGTGAACCGTATCGGATTCTTGGTCTGGAAAAGATAGGTATTGTCGAATCTCTGACAATGCTCTAAAACCTGGTCTATCCACTCATTCGGAATCCACTTTCCCCACAAGTCATTCATCGAGCACACGAATATTAGTTTTCCAGTTCCGAGGCTTTTTCCAAGTTCCTTTTCATCAAGGAAGGGCGCTTGCCGGTATTTTGGCTGTACTGTCAGCATGCCTTTTCCTACATAACAGTATGAGCATTGGTGTCCGCATTTCCCACCTATGGGATTGCATGTCTGGTCTATCCATTCATACATATTTCCAGATGATTCGGTTTTCTTTTGGTCTTTGGTATCCGATAAGATTTTAGCCTCAATGTCGATACAATCTTGATGAGGAAGACTTGCTTTTTCGCCATTCCTTGGTTTTCCTGCAGATCTAATTCCTCCTAGTACTCTTTGGATTGTAGTTCCCAAGCCAATGAGGCTATTACCGAGTTCTTTAGTTTACTTTGATTTCGGATCACAGCCATTCCTTAAAATCCACTCTGAGCGAGAACTTAGCTTACGTGCATCGTTAATTGTCTCACGGATATATTTGGGCTGGCGATCCCTGGCCTCTTTTTTCCTTGGCGCCAGAAGTATCTTATAGGCGTCTCTCAAATCGGAAACATTTTTCGTTTTGATCCTGGCCCTCTGGGCATAAAGTCGTATGTAATTCTTCGCTGTCCTGTCCGTAAAAGGTAGATTGCTGTTGATCCACTTCGTAAACTCACCATGTCTTAGGCTCTCCTTTTGTTCTGTCAAGAGTTGCCCAATGCGGATGGCTTTCTCTAAGCTCTGCCTAAGATGCCCTACTACTTCTGCGTGAAGTCTGGAAATTTCCTGGGTCCTAGTTTTCTCTATCTCACTCACTTCTTCTCCCCCCCATAGTTCGCGCGGATGTACTCATCCAAGTCCGGCACTTTCGGCTTGCCGGCCATGGTTGCGAGCGCAACAAGGTCAAGTCGCAAAGAATTGCTCATTGGCAAGTAATGGTCAGCCTCTCCGCCTTCCAGATCTGCAAACTTCGCGGCCTCATAAAGCCCAAGACGAATGCTTTTGTAAACGATTCGCGCTATCAAAAGCTCGCTTCCCGTCGTGGACTCTCCCACGAAATTCCTCAATTGGTTTCTCAACGCCGAAATGGTCTTGCCCAGACGCGTCCGCCCGTCGATCCCATTAACCTGTATGTAAAGGCCATGTTTCATAACTGCAAACCGGCGTTTTGTGGTCTCTAGCGCCTTATTATCGCTGTTCTTTTTATGGCGTTTTTCCATAGGTACTTTGGTTCCTAAGACCAACGGTATAGTTTTTCGTTAGAAATAGAAACTTTTTGATTTACAAGAACATAGGAGCCAAGTTCTTCCTCACAACGTGTCGAATTAGCAAATTCCCAACCCTATTTCCATAGTCATTGGCATTTTCAAGCACCATTTCGCTTGTTCGATGCCGAAATCGCCTTTAACTTCAGAACGGTATATCCTCTTCTCCTGTCTCGTCATTCGTTTGGCCGTTCTGCTTCTGCTCGCGTTTTTCCGGCTGTGGAACGACGCACAGGATGAGGTCCGGGTGGTTCTCCTCCTTTTTGTGCTCATTATGGAACAGGAGGAGTTTCCCGTCTCCCATTCGCCCCTGGTAGTAGCGTCTTCCGTTTTTCGATTCCCGTTTCCAGAATGCTGCGCGTCGAATCACTGATCGGGTCCTCCTCAAGGATCTTCTGTCAACGTCAACTACCCCCTAAAGGGGGGGGTTAGTTGACATTGACTGGAACCGATTTTGTCAACCGAACCTCAGAGCCAAAAACCTATTGTTTTCGATGGCTTTCATGAGTCTTGTCAACCTTTGTCAACCGAGTTTGTCAACTGTTGACGTGTCAACCTCGTCAACCGGGATTGTCAACCGATCTCGGGACTTGAGAACATCAGGAATCCCGATTGAGTCAACTTCCCCGCCCTCGTCAGATGGTTCTTCTCGATGGCCTCCTTCTTCACCTTAGAGACGTACTGTCTCGTCACTGCAAGGGCCTCGCAGATCGCGTTGACTTCAAGCGCCTCATCCAGCATTTTGAGGATCTCGCGCTTCCTCTGACCCCTGATGTTCGCCCACGTCCAGGCGGCCCGGCCCGATTTGTCCTGGGTCAGTTTGAACTCGATATCCGCAATGAGTTGGAGGTCCGCCGTCGGTATCCTCGCCTTCGTGAAATGGACGATGAACCGCGCCCCCTCCTCCGGGCAGTAGTCGTGTGGCCGTTTCAGGACTATCGAGACGTCGAGGTTATCCTCACGGGTGGAGGTTCCCCTTTGGTCGCCCTCCTTCCCGACATGGTGAAGCATCACGGTGCTGATCCCGGCGAACCGAAGCTCCAAGAGCCATGCGTTGATGGGGTCCCAGTCCTTCTTCGAGTTCTCGTCTAGTCCTGATGCCAGGCTCGCGAGGTTGTCGAGGACGAGGAGCTTGACGTGCCATGCCGTAAGGACACTTTTCATTTTGGTCCGCCAGAATTCGCTCCTCAGGTGCGCCCTGGGGAGGCCATATTGATTCGAGTAGGCGTCGGAGTAAATGTAGACCGGGCTTGGACGTTCTGA
>CAYGBE010000166.1:0-4675 GCA_964348065.1 uncultured archaeon | reverse complement strand
GAGCTTGGGGTCGGGGGTTCGAGTCCCCCATCGCCCTCCTTTTCAATTCTCTTGTAATTCCCACCATATAGAGTCATTATCGAGAATACCTTTCAGCTCCTCATCCGCTAAAATGTGTGGTAACCGTGTGGTAAATCCCACACGTTTCGAGGTCGTTAATCCGCTCCTAGTGGGCCTCTCCGGGGAAGTGCGTTCGGAAAATTTTTCGACGGTTTCCCGAAGATTGTGCGAATGCTTCATATATATCAATTGAGTGCCAAGGTCGGAGTGGCCCAAATAATCTTTTATGCTGTGCGGGTCTTCCCTCATAGCCCGAAGCTCCTCCGCCCCCCAATCCCGGATTGAGTGAATCCCGAATAGCGTCACGCCTGCTCGTTTCTGCGCCGCCGTGAGCATTTTCCGGATATCCGTATACGGTTTGCCAGTTACCGGATTTGGGAATACATATTTGCAATCGGGATTGCGGTGTTGGCATAGCTCCCACAACATTTCATAAAGATCTTGACACATCCAAATGGGTATCTTTCTCTCGTTTCCATGCCGTCCCTTCCGGTGTCTAAATATAATTACTCTTTTGACGAAATTGACATCCCTTTCCCATTCGAGTTTGAGGGTGCTCGTTTTCCTCTGAAGACAATACTTAAACGTGGCAAATAAGGCCTTCGGGATTCCCTCGGGCATGGCATCGAGAGTCTTGTTCACATCCTCGGTAGTGGGGATGTATTTATCCGGTGTAGGCACCGAGAGCTTTTTTATCTTGGCCATGGGGTTTTTGTTGATATATTCGCGGTCCTCGGCAAAATGGAGGATGGCCTTAATAACCTTCAAGTCGCTATTTAAAGTACGTCTGCTCAACTTCTTCCCACTACGACTGATCTCCTCGGCACGCAAATTTCTGTGTCGAATAAACATTTCACGAGTGATGGACTTCACGGGAATGTGGTACCACTTGAAAAATTGCTTTTTGATAACGCTGGTCTTATCGCGGTGCCATTGATCGCAATCGGTAAGCTCACACTCGGCGAGGTATTCTTTGACCACTTTCCCAAACGTCAGCTTTGGCTTGGGCTTGAGTTTCGGGTTGAGCATTTCCGTGACCTTGGTGATATTCTCCATCGAGAAGGAATAGGGCATCCCGATGGAGTGTTTCTTCTGCACCTCCGCGGCCTCGGCATCCCCGTGGGTAAGGTAGCCCCCACCGGTATATCTCTCCCCTTTGTACCGAAAATCAAAATAGTATTTCCGTCTCCTTTTAATAACGCTCATCTCTCTCCCCCCCTTTTTTCCTTTGTTTATCTCTCTATGATTAATTAAACCTATTGCTAGTTATTCTTCTAACGGCTTACGTGCACGATCCAACTTTGGGTCGTAAACAAAACTAATTGGCAAAGGATTTTCTTCCTCACTCCGAGTGAAACCAATTCCTTCCTGAAAATCCTCAGCTATAACAATTTTTATGTTGAAAATTCGTTCTGCGGTTATCTTTAATTCATTAAATCTAATCTCACTATCTTTCATATTTTCCAAATTAAATAAACATTTAGAGAGCATATTCCAACAATCTTGAGTTATTAACATAGAAGTTGGCAAAATAGGTTTCCCCTCAATGTATTGAGTTTTAACGAAACCAATCAATTCCTTTGCAAACCAAAAAGCCGCTGTTTTTTCTGTTTTTTTCTCATCTTTCATTATTTTACCTCCTCCTAAATTTGGGTTAATTGCCTAGAAAAACAGCGAGGCCGTGACCCGGATTACACAGGGCGGCACACCGGACGGGTAGGTAACTTTTAACGGTGCATGTGGCAACACCGTGCCCATTTCCCGACGGCCTCGCTTCAAATGAATCATTAGGCCGTTTTCTTACTTTCCTGGCCCTCATCTTCTTCGGCCTTCTTCTTAGCGTTCTTCATTGCTTCCTTTAGTGTTTCATCAAAGCCGAAATCGAATTTTCTGAATCTGTCAAGGTTTCTTCCTAATCTGAGCGCACGATAAAAGAGCAGTTCCTTTTTGGCAGGACCACGCCCATTAAGCTCCAATTCTTTACGAGATGCAGACTCCAAAATCTTTTCAAGACCTTTATTGGTGCTTTCCAAACCACTCAGGCAGCTGTCAAAAACCCTTTCCATTTCAGGCTTTTCCTTAATAGGCCTTGATTCCAGTTCCATCAGGTCGCCGAACTTCATGCCCCAGTGTTCATTTAAATGCTCTTCGATTTTCACTTCTTTTATGTGGTCAATGTAATAGGCGAAATCAATCCATTTTTTCAAGGTTGGATCAGTCACCTTTACAACCTTAGAAAGGTTGAGGAGGCTATATTCTACAACCTTTCCACCACGGCCCATTTTGGGTGATTCGGCCTTTACTTCTCTGGCTCTTTTTTCCCAATCGAACCAATGGCCTTTGGCATCTCGCTTTTCTTCATAAGCAAATGGCCGGAGAGTTTCTCCCCAATCTTCCAAGACTTCCTTTCCAATGTAGTAACCCATGCGCTTATTATCCGCCCAAAGGCCGGTCTTAAAATATACTTTCAAGTTCTGGATTCTCTCTTCCAGCGGTAAGTCCCTTTTTCCTCTTGCCTCGTAAATTCTGGCAATGTCAAACCATGTATCCTTGACCATGATGGTAGGGTTTGAATCCAACGCCTTCTTTACGGGCACATTTTGAGTCTCGCGGACTTCTTGAGTTTGCATTATTTTCTCCTTCCAACATTTGGAAATGCGTTTGCATTTCTTGTTTTGGCAATTGTCAATAGCGACTCTCGCCCTGTTTTTGCGCTTCGGGCAAGCAACCCATTTCATACCGTTTTTCACCTCCCCTCATGTGGGAGGGGCCAAAATAAAAAGGCCCGTCCCCGGATTTTCCCTCCTTGAAAATCCCTTGTCGGAGCGGGCCTTAAAACTTTTCTCGAACTTCTTGTAATAATTTTTACCACAATTTTTCATCTAAGTCAAATCCAGCCAAGTACTGGATTCAAACTGGTTTTGAATCCATATTTGCATACACATCCCCATTTTTCGCACGCCATTTTGAATGAAATAAACGCATCAAAATGTCCCAGAATGCCCTTTTTTACTCCTTTTGGTTAATGCCCTTACTTCGGCCAAAGGCTTCTCGCCGGTCCGCCGATAATGTTCTCTTTCTTCCTCAGTCCACTCCAACCGCGAGTATTTCTTGACCATTTCTTCCCAAAAACGCTTCTCCCTTTTCTTTTCCAATTTAGTAACCATCTATTTCCCCCCTTTTCTCCGCCAAGCCCAACTAAAAAAGGCCCTTTCGTCGAGTTCACGGGGAATGAAGGCTTAAACCTATTGTCTCGACGTCTAGGCCTTGTTCAGACAAAAGAAACCTTATTCCCCGTGATTTAACTTGATATAGGACTTGTTATATCCTACATTATCCATAATTAATTAGAATTTTCAAATGCCATAATCTGGAAAATTCTGGTATTTGAAGAAATTAAGACGATATTTCTTACAAAATAGCCATTTATCTAAGATTTTCGTGAATTTTTGTTGAATAAGAGGCAGGTGTCTTTTGGCGGGTTAGCTATTAGGCTTAACTACCATGGTCTTTTTATTCTGGGATGGTTGTATTTCGGCAATCTCTTATATTCCTCCTCATGGCGATCCAGCCAATACCGAACCCATTTGTCTTGTTGTTCTGAATCCTCGAGGGGAGAATATTCAACCTTTACGATATCCCACGCTCCTTTACCTCCACGATAGGCAGAGACCAAATCTTCTTGTATCTCCCCCTTGCCTATAAAGATTACTTCTTCTTCCTCATTTAGGTAACGATAAATTCCCTTAGCATCGGAGGGGATTTCATTACCAAATGCCCGGAGTTCGCTATACTCAAAAGCAGGCGGAAGTTGGATAACCCACAACTTCTCTTCCTTTGTTGGTTCGAAACGCCTGTCCCCAACCGATAGCTTGGTGACGGCCCTCACCCACCTATACATTCCCACAATCCCACGAGCCGTGCACTGGATGGTTTTCCTCTGGGATTTCCGCCGGCGCGAGGCCATGAAGGAAAGCGCGTAGGAATCTTTCCGCCCGTCCGTGACAAATTCGAACCCAAGCCGCCTTCGCTCAGCGTCGGCATAAATCACCACCCGCATCGAATCAGGGTCAAGTTCCGTCTCTGTAACAAATTGGCTGTTAAAGAAGAAGTGGCTGGGCGTTATGGAAATAAAAGGGCGCTTCGACCTGCGTCGGGCTTCCTTCCGTTTTACCACTTCCCAAGGCATACACTCAAATTTCCCCGTCTCTGGGCCATTTGTCAAGAAGAAAACCATTCCCCAGCCCATCGGCTGGCAGAGCCACGACGTCCCACCCATCCGCACTTCGGGTCATAAATCGCCGGATAAGCCCACCTAAAAATACAAACGGACGTTTGAAAATGAGAGGTTTTGCAAGCAACTCTATGATTTTGTGAGATTCTGTAAATTGGGAATTTATAACAAAGGAACGAAATTGTAAGTATATGAAGATATTGAGAGAAAAAAGGAAATATTGCACATAAGCATAATATCCGAGAATAGTCTTTAACAAGGTTTTTATAAAAAAAGCCTGTTGAATACCACCCAGCTTGCTGGGTGGATGAAAACAGGCTCGCCGAAGGCGAGAAAACATGATATACGTTGGGCATGAGCCCGATTAGGCGGACCAGGCAT
>CAYGBE010000165.1:0-4145 GCA_964348065.1 uncultured archaeon | reverse complement strand
ACATAGCGTTCTACTACAGTGGAAAACCTCTTAGAATATGGGTCCGTATAGCAGGGAATTTTTGGAATAAACTGCGGGACCAGCTTGGGATGATTGAAACGGAACTCTTTTTCGGTCTGTAAATCTTGTTTCTTAGAGCTCATCCATAAGGGGTTAAAATGCAGAACAACCTTTTTGTTTGAGATGTCGTGACCATAGTATTTCAGCAAGCCCGCTAACGCCACCGGATGGATGCCATCCACACCCAAATTAGCGAACTGGTTGCGGCCGGTAATTTCATTGAGATAATGTGACAATGTGTTTTTTGGGGATACGAAATGACCCCAGATGACCGAATCCCCAACTACAACCATCTCGTATTGTGAACAGGCAGCTCGACTATAGCGGCTATACAACCAGTAGTCATTGCTTAACTCGTAGTCAAGGCGATAGTCGGGTGTAGGCTCGAATTTCTCTATCCGTTCCCAAAATCTGGGCCCGAAAAAAAACAAAGCCAGGGTAACAATTCCAACGAAAATCCATTCATAACCGGATAAACGCACGCTATTGGAACTGAATACAACTTCAGTTTTATTAGACGGACAAGAATCTTTTCGGTTTTCTAAGATGTTACTTTCAGGCATCGCATTTTGCCTCAGTTATTTAAGCCTCTTAAAATCTAACTAATTTCAGAACTGCAGGTAGATAAATCCTTTCTCACTCGCCGGAGCAAAAACAACCAGGTAGATAATCATCAGAAGAACAATTCCTATGCGGACGTATCTTAGCTCAAGAATACACCTAATTCTGGATTCATAAACAAACTGATAGAGCCACACAGCAAAAATCAAGGCCAAAGCCAGCAATGGACAATAAGGATTTCTCAGTCTGGAGCTGAATATCCTTGTAACAATTACCCATGCGTCGCTTATTGTTTCGGCTCGGAAAAAAATCCACGCAAAGCTGACAAAGACAAACACGAGCAGTTGTTTCACTATTTTCGGCATCCTTTCTTTGTAGAAGGAGGTTCTTTCCAGCTCTCTGGTACAAAAACGCCCGAGCGCGTGCACCGCACCCCAGATTACAAATGTCCAGGCCGCACCATGCCACAATCCCGAAATCACCATAGTCAGAAACATATTTCTGTACGTGTTAAACTTGCCCTTGCGGTTTCCTCCCAGAGGAATATAGACGTAATCTTTGAACCAGGAGGAAAGGCTTATATGCCATCTGGACCAGAACTCACCCAGGCCCGTTGCCAAGTATGGATTATTAAAGTTCAGCATTAAACGAAATCCCATCATTCGCGCCACGCCTCGTGCCATATCCGTATAGCCGCTGAAGTCGAAATATATTTGCCAGGAAAAGGCAAAGGTCGCCAGGATCAAGGCTGGCGATTGGTATTCTCCTGGCGCGTCGTATATCTTATCAACATAGAGAACGAGGTAGTCGGCCAACGCCACTTTCTTGAAGAGTCCGACTATGAACAGAGAAAACCCATCAGCGATATCTTGTTTAGAGATTTTAGGTGTTTTGCGTAGTTGCGGGAGTAGGCTCCCAGCCCTCTCAATTGGGCCGAGCATCAGTATGGGGAAAAAGGAAACAAAAGTGGCATGACGTATAAAGTTCTTCTCCCTTTCTACATCGCCACGATAGTAATCGATGACATAGCCGATAGATTTGAAGATGTAGAACGATATACCGATGGGAAAAAACAAACCAGGCATGTCGATAGCATACGAGATCCCCAGATTCAATAGCAGGGCATTCAAGTTCTCAGTGACAAAACCACTATACTTGAAGAAGCTTAGCAGAGCGAGATTGTTTATTATACTTATGGCCAGCAACATCTTTTTTCTCCGCTCGCACTTTTCCATTATGGCAACTACTATGTAGTCAATGACCGTGGAGTACGCGATGATGATGAGAAATAGGGGATTCCACCATCCATAAAAGACATAGGAAGCAAAAAGGAGCCAAAGGTTTTTATACTTCGTCCTCTTTACAGCCAGGTAAACGGCATAAGCGATCATGAAAAACGGCAGGAATATCCAGGTATGAAACAGCATAGTTTGAAGGCCCTTCCTATTCCATTAGAACCTTTATATGTGCCTCTACCGAATCGGCCAGACCATCCGGATGATAACCTCCTTCGAGAACAGAAACGAGACGACCTTCACAGCACTTCTCCGCTATGGCTTTGACGAGCTGCGTCAGCTCCGCAAATCCCTGTGCAGTGACCTTCATTCCGCCGAGCAGGTCATCCTTATGGGCATCAAATCCCGCAGATATGAGCACAAAGTCCGGGGAAAAGGCAAGGGCCGCGGGCTCAAGTTTTTCTTTGAAGACCCTCACATAATCGGCATCTCCGGAACCAGCCGGCAAGGGAACGTTAATGTTGTAATTCAAACCGTTTCCGCCGCCCTTTTCTGCTTCGCTTCCAGTGCCTGGATAGAAGGGGTACTGGTGAACACTGAAGTACAGCACTGAAGGGTCGCTGTAGAACGCTGCCTGAGTACCATTGCCGTGGTGTACGTCCCAATCTACAATAAGTATTTTTGACAAGCCGTGTTTCTTTTGAACATAATGGGTGCCGATAGCAATATTGTTAAAGATGCAGAACCCCTTTGCCATATCCTTTAGTGCATGGTGGCCCGGTGGACGGACCGCACAAAAGGCGTTCGTGACTTTCTTTTCCATGACCGCATCGATGGCCGAGAGCACTCCCCCCACGGCTGCCAGCGCTGCTTCATAGGATTTAGGTGATATCGGTACATCCAATGAATCCAGATATCCCGCGCTGCCCTCACAACTTTCTTTGGCTCGCTCTACATATTCGGGTGTGTGAACCGCCGTAAGCCATTCAGAAGAGACATGCTTCGGTGAGAGCTTGAATAATTGAGAGTATAATCCTGTTGCCTTCAGCCTCTCGACTATCGCAACCAGTCTCAGAGGCGCCTCCGGATGGCCTATTGTTGTTTTGTGCTCGAGGTAAATATCGTCATACACGAATCCTGTTTTTGAAGCTTTTTGGTTTGGATTCTCCTTTGTCATATTTTCTCCCGTAGATGTATTGGGATGTGCATTTGGATTGCCGGCAAGCGGACTACTCCTTACGCAGCGAAATCCTATAGCGTCACTCGCCAGACAGGTATCATCAAGTGAAGGGTCGCTCGTGCGATATGTTGACCGGCAGCTATCGGCGCTGGAGTTCCATGCGCCGCCTCTCAAGACCTTTTCCTCACCTTTAGCTGGCCCCTTCGGGTCTTTTTCCGGGCTATGCTCGTAATAATTCTCTGAATAAAAATCATTGCACCATTCCGACACATTTCCGTGCATATTATAAAGCCCCCAGGGATTGGGTTTCTTCTGTCCAACAGGATGCGTCTTTCCGGATGAGTTTTCAGCAAACCAGGCGAAGGTTTTCAGCTTCCGCACATCGTTACCAAAGCTGAACTTTGTACTGGTGCCCGCCCGACAGGCATACTCCCATTCTGCTTCTGTCGGAAGTCTGTATCCGTTCGCCTGGAAGTTGCACTCCCAGGTTTCCTCATCGTAGCAAGGCTCAAGGTCTTCTGCTCGTGAGCGGTCGTTGCAATACAGAGCTGCATCGGTCCAGTTTATTTGCTCTAAGGGGTTCTTCGGATTTTTGAAATGAGAGGGGTCGGGGAGCTGATACTTTTTGAACTGCTCCTGGATAACTTCGAATCTGTCCATCCAAAATGAGCTAATCCATACCCTGTGCACCGGCGACTCGTCCGGTAAACCGTTCTTGCTTCCCATATCAAACCAGCCTCCGGGAATTTTCACCATCTCAATACCCGTCTTCGTTTTTATGACTTCCGGCATACTGACGGTGTCCTTAGTACGGCGGCAGCCAGGTATAATTGCCGGTACCAGCAGCAGACAAACGGCTTTACTCATCAGCTCTCTGGACAGCATGTTCATTGGCTAACTTCCATTTTTGGCTTCTTTGTAAGTGCAGGTAAAATGAATCACTGGTTTCAACGATTTGTTGTTGTAATAGGCACCCAGTCAGGTTCCTTGTTGTGGTTTCCGTCAGTCGTGATTTTTACCCACTTGCCGGACATATCACCCACACAAATATCCCAGCCTCTCGCTTTACCGCCAACCTGTTGTGCTCCCCTGAAAGGGCCATAGCTGAA
>CAYGBE010000164.1:0-3461 GCA_964348065.1 uncultured archaeon | reverse complement strand
CTTCCCTACGTCGAAGCAATTATCACTATACCGCTTTCATACCTCATTTTTACCTCGATAGCCAAAAGCGCCATCGAAGCATCTACTCTCCTAGCCGCAATACTCGTTGCCACGCAGATCGCGCATCTATACGTCATCCGTGTCATCGCAAGAAGAAGCATGGATTTCAGCATACCGTGGAAAAACATAGCCAAATACATAATGGCGTCAGTCGCAATGGCGGCAGTGCTGCTTATCATTCCCAATCCAACAAGAATCCTCTACACCCTAGCGCTTACTCTGCTTGGAGGAGCTGTCTATATCCTCGTACTACTGCCTGCAGACGGTGAAGCCAGATCCCTAGCTAAATCCATCATACAAGAAATGGCGAGAATAACAAAGTTGTCCAAACAATAGAATATCCTAGGGAAAGAGAGATCCACTTGAGGATTAAGATTGAGGGGCGGTCTCAAGGCGCTTCTAGAAATCAAGCTTGAACCTGAGGAGCTTATGCTTGTCTATAAATCCTATGACGTAATCGGTGACATAGCGGTTGTTAGAGTTCCTGAACCTCTCAAGCGGAAAAGCGGCATCATTGCAGAGGGAGTTCTGCAGATACACAAAGGTGTAAGAACGGTTTTGCGCCAAACGAGTCCTGTTTCCGGGGATCTTCGATTACGTAATCTCGAATGGATTGCTGGCGAAAGGAAGACTGAGACTGTTCACAAGGAGTATAGCTGCGTCTTCAAAGTTGACCTCCAAAAGTGCTATTTCTCCACTCGATTGTCCCACGAGAGAATGCGGATCGCTCGGCAAGTCCAACCGGGGGAGGTGGTTGTCAACATGTTTGCTGGCGTAGGCTGCTTCTCGATAATCATGGCAACGCACTCTGAGGCTGAGAAAATATATTCCATAGACATCAATCCGGTTGCTGTTCGTTATATGCAAGAAAACATTCTGCTGAACAGAGTTGAAAGCAAGGTCTTGGTGTTCAAAGGAGACGCCCGAAAGACTATTGCAGGAAAACTGCGAAAGGTCGCGGACCGAGTTCTAATGCCGCTACCTGAAAAGGCATATGAATGCCTCGACTCTGCTGTTCTAGTGCTCAAGCCAACAGGAGGATGGATCCACTACTACGACTTTGAACACGCCAAGAAACATGAAGACCCAGTCAAGAAAACCAAAGCTAAAGTAGCCAAAAGACTCCAAGATATGGATGTCAACTTTAGGATTTCATTTGGTCGAATCGTCAGAACCACTGGACCTAGGTGGGTCCAAACTGTCATTGATGCGCACGCGCGCGCAAATCCCAATCAGAAGCTCTCTCAACATAAACACTACTTTGCTGTATAGGCAGGATACCAAGGCCTTCTTGTTGTGTCGCTATCGCGCCACCCACCCGCCGCGCCCCCGCCCCGATCATAAGCCATGAACCGTTATTGTGGGTCTTACTGTGAAGTTTCCAAAGCTGATGATGTAGCCAACAGGCACAAACTGCGCCGTCATTGTGGTCGCATCTGTTATTGTCAGGTTCCCGTCGTCATCTGTAATCCTTATCCGTTCTCCCGTTCCCCATGTTCCGTCATCAGCGACAGTAATTAGCAGATCGCAGTTAGTTACGACGTATAACTTGTTTGCTTGTATGTTACGTGTTGGCGAAGTATGTACGCGCACTCCGATATAATAGACATCTCCCACCCTTCGCACAGGTGCCGACTCGAGCCCGTATGGGTTAAAGCCATCATTCCACCGAGCCGTTCCATTCTGACACGCCAGGACGATGTTTGTTGTCTTGCTTCCTCCCGTTATGGAGTTATAGACCGCTATGCCATTATTCTGAACGTCGATCCCTCCCGTTTCATAGCCGTCCACGACGCATTTTGACACGATGCCGCCCGCTTGAACTTGAAAGCCGTAATTCTGTGTTGGCGTTTCCTGATCATCTATTGCGAGACAATTTTCTGCAACATCTTCCGCCTGAAGGCTAAACCCGTTTTCCTTGTTGTTCAACGCCACACATGCTGAAAACATATATTTCGCGTTAGACGCCGCGCCAAATCCGTCCAAATAGCTACCTATTGCCTTACAACTTGTGAACGTAAATACTCCGTACGGCAGAGGATCTAGTCCACCATCAACGAACCCATAGCCCCCGCTTTTTTCTGCGATGCAATCTATATAGGTTAGACTTTCACAGCCGGAACACCAATCGAAACCGTCAGACACGGAGTTGTTAGCAATGCAGCCTATATAGCGACTATAATGCTCACCCGTTTGTTCGTAGGCAGCAAACCCCCCGCAGTTATCCGAATAGCAAGAGAAGTACTGGCAATACCAGCAATCTTTACTAGAAATCGCGCAGCCGTACATGTTGAGCGCAACAAGATTACAGACACGGGAATAATTGACCTTACGGAAGTAGACCGCGCAGCCCTCATAACACCAATTGGGACCCGCATTGAATTTTTCAGCCCCTCGCACACCGTCCACGTGTGCATTTTGGATGATGATGTAGATGTTTCCCCTCGTGTGATCGCTGTTAGTCAGTACATTGCGCGTTTTATCGACACTTGTGTATGTTATTTTTCCGTCAAATTCGAGCCACGTATAGGAACTTATCTCTATCGAACTATTATCCCCAATTTCATAATTGCCCTTTACGGCAACTTTTTGGATCCAATTCCGCCCACTTGTTAGCCCCTCTAATGCTGAGTTAATCGTGTATGATACATTGACGCTTTCAAACTGAACCTCCCCCGTGTATTTCGTCGCCCACGCATGCGTACTATTCCTATCAACCGTATAGTAAGGGTCCGTTGAACTCCCCTCAAATGTTTCCTTAAATGTGTTTTCACGCGCAGGAATAAGAGGAAACACCCCATAATGCGCACCAAGCACAAACGTAGCCCCGAACAATACTAGAAGAAGTACGACGACGTAAGGGTGCAAATATGGTCTAGAAAAAAATGGAATGTTGCTTAGCAACCCCTCATTCACTGCTAAAACTTCCTTGAAAGTTTCGCAACGCCTGCGAAGATCGCGCCCGCAGGAAATCCCATAACAAAACCAGAGTATTTTCTACACTGTTTTGATACTTAAAATTTATGAAACATCTTTCTGTATGCGCGCGCGCAAAATTAGATTGCAAAATTATGCATCTTGGGCGTGTAGGATTAAATCGTACACTTGATTGCGACAAAATTTATTAACGTTGACTCGTTTTCTCGTTTGAACAGCTCTTCTAGGCTAATGTGCCTGCAGTCTCGCCCGCCGCGCGCGCGCCATGACCCAACGTCTGCGTTCTTGTTTCTGGCAAATCTTTTATAGCTTCTCAATTCTAACCATACGCAAAGGGAGGGGTTGGTCATGAAAAGAAAGTTGATGGACATCTTAGCCTGTCCTATTGACAAGTACTATCCACTAGAGTTGCATGTTTTTGAAGAGAAAGAAGAAATCGCAGAGGGTGTGATCATCTGTCCAAA
>CAYGBE010000163.1:0-3261 GCA_964348065.1 uncultured archaeon | reverse complement strand
ACTCCCATAAAGGGCTCCTTCCTGACAATATATTTTTCGCTCATCATAGCACATACTACCGGTGTGACATATGTCAGGAAGGTGTATACGGCGCCAATGAAATGTATCAATAATAGGATTCTTTTGGTGATAAAGATGAAAAAACGAGAGGTCCTCAGCTCTGGCTATGTGCCCTAATAGATAATATATCAGAATTACGCGACTGGTGACTATCATAAGGGCTTGAGATTTCAAGGAACATGGCTATGATATGGTGGTATCGTTAGGTGTTTGGCACGATTATTTGAATTGGATAAGGTTTAAGAGTTCTGAGAACAGATCGTATGGGGAAATTCCAGCTCTTGGGAAAAAGGGGGTACGCTTGAAAGGGATATAGATTATGAAATTCGGTCGAAGCATTAGCGGCTTTGAATTGTTTTTGTGTAAGATAGTGCTGATTATTTTACTGGTGACAAGCATGGGAGTGTCAAGGGCTCAGAGAAAGGAAAGTTCAGCAAATATACTGATCTGGGACACACTGTCGCCTTTTGTGAATACTGTAGATTTACGAGATAGAAGTAAATGGAAACCTGTTCCTACTGATCTTTTGACCCTTGAACTCGATCCATCAGCTGCCTTTTCGGATCCGGGTTACTATGGGAGAGAATACACTTTCAAAGGGGATGTGATAGTAGAGAACGATTACTTAATTGCGGTGTTCTGGTTAGGAAAAGGGAGAGTAGCTATCTACGCGCAAGCAGATTCAAATGAGAAAAGAATTGAATTTGTTCCTCTTCAACTAAAAGGAGAGTCGGCGAGAATTACTTCCTGCAGCATATTGCAAAATACTGGTGACGAAGCAGCTTTAGAAGTCTCTTTTTCTGCCAGAAAAACAAGAGAGAACTTGTCTGTTATTATTTCGTTCAGCAAGTCCGAGATTGTCGAGATTAAACCCGCTGAGAACATTGAGGGAATAAGTCTCCTCGGTCAGGTCGAGTACGGTATAGTGCCCAGTTTCATTGGCGATGATCTTATATTTAATCCCAAAGAGTATCCCTCGATGAATAGGCTTTGTATTCCTTCAGAAAATCTTTTCCTGGGATTACTCAAGGGAGAGAACGATGTGCTGGTAGTAACTTGGCCAGAGGGAAAGCAACAGATGAATCTGTTGCTGAGTAATGAGCAAAAAAAGCCACGCCTCATCGAATCTGTTAACTTCAACAATGACAGCAAGAGTATCTATCTGGCCATATTGAGCGCGCCGGGCATCTGGCATAAAGAGGAGCTGATGCCATCATATCTAGAACGGGATGTAGCAATCAACTGGAAAAGACCTTTTCCTGCAAAATGGGCAACCCAATTATATGAAGCTGATGTAAAGACTACCTTTAAGTTTAGAGAATCCAAACTAAACAGAATCTGGCGGGGAGTAATTGGTTCATACAACTACCCCGTGTGGTTTAGCGGGGAGAGCACTTTCTATCGCCTCAGTAAGAAAATACCCCCAAAGGGGGAATCTATTATTTATTGTCTGGAGAGAAAAGATACTCCCATTTCCGTTTCCACTCCTGTTGATATCATGAAGGGAACACTGGGCAGGCAAACATGTGATCCTATACTTGACGTTTCAGGTCGTAAGCTGCGAACCCATCATAGAAGGGGCAGTGAAGGCATCCGCCGTGCTTGTACATGCGGATGTACTGATGCGATTCAGATCATCTTTGAAGCGAGTGAAGAAGTGGAGAAGAAAGAGTATGTCAACGAGGCCGTTGATGATATGGTCTACTTTGTCAGGCGACACATGGAAAGAATCGAAGAATACCAAGATTTCGCCAGTAGCATGATAGAGTTTCTAAATCTGACAAGGGAATTTACTACTGGCTTGAAACCATTTCTTGACAGTATGGAGTCAGTAGCGCAGGAACTAATCCAAGAATACAGCAGGCAGAAAGAGAATATCAAAACCCTGGAATATATGGATGAATTATCTCGTAAGACGAAAGCTCTTACTCGAAAGAAAGATCCTGCAAATCTTTCAAGCTATATGGACCTCAGCAAGAAATGGAGAGAAATGGGCGGAGCCCAAGACAACCTTCTTACACAATGTCACACTCTAACCAGGAAACTTTTCCAAGAGGCAGGCTATGGTTGCGCAGATCAACCTAAAGCGATCGAAGTAGCAAAAGAAATCAGGAGACGCTGCAGAAAATGCCTTAGAAATCCTGATGGCTATGAAATATGGGCTGACTACTGAACATATAATCTCAAGTTAAAAGGTGAAAATCGGAAACCAACCATTATGAAACACTATATTATATTAACTATGTTTCTATTATCTGGAACCTTAGCTCTGCTTCAAGGCTGCAAGCGTAAGGCTCCAGACGATGTTTCAAGCGAAATGAAGACCGAATCTGGAAGAGAAATGGTACAGCTTCCAGAGGGCTGGTTTACAATGGGAGATAAGGATGAGGTAGATGCAAAGCCCCACGAGGTTTTTGTGAGCTCCTTCTATATAGACAAATATCCAGTGACTCAAGAGGAATACCAGAGAGTTATGGGAGAAAATCCTTCCCGTTGGAAGGGAAGCAAGAATCCTGTGGAGCAAGTAAGTTGGTCCAAAGCAGCAAGGTACTGTAATGCTTGCTCCCGTTTAGAGGGTCTTCAACCTTGCTATGATCTAAACACATGGAAATGTGATTTTGACGCCGATGGATACAGGCTGCCTACGGAAGCGGAATGGGAATACGCTTGTCGGGCAGGCACCAAAACAAAGTATTTCTTTGGGAATGATCCGTCAAAGCTGCAGAATTATGCCTGGTTTGACAAAAACTCTGGTAGGAAACCTTGTCCAGTAGGTCAGAAGCAGCCTAATCCATATGGATTGCATGATATGTACGGAAATGTCTGGGAATGGTGCAACGATTTTTACAAAGTAGACTACTATCAGGAAAGCACTGAAGAGAATCCGAAAGGACCGAAGACCGGCGATACCAAAGTGGTGCGAGGTGGCGCATGGAAATTCAGCGCCGAGAACTGTCGTTCAGGTTATCGTTATAATGAAGATCCTGCCTATTCTGATGTTTGCTTTGGATACGATATATATGGCTTTAGATGCGTTAGAAATGCTCCTAGAGATACTGGAGTCAGGGCAAAGTAGAAACCACAGCAAGGAACATCAAAAAATAGGATTTTTGGAGATTTTCGAATCGATCCCACCAGCCAACCGGAGAGCACTTCGCCGCACGCGAAGCACCCCAAAATGGCCCCACTTTCGTGAGTCGG
>CAYGBE010000162.1:0-2550 GCA_964348065.1 uncultured archaeon | reverse complement strand
AAGTGCCGATTTTGCGGTGAGTTCCTCGACAAAGCCATCACGTCGAAAACAAAATGGTATTTTTCCACATCCGCCATCGTAATTGCCCTGTTGTGCTTGGGGCCGCTTGCCCTGCCACTGGTATGGCTGAACCCACGATATAGAATAGTTACAAAACTCGCGGTCACGGTTATTGTTATTGCGCTTACTATTCTCTTTTCTTATCTCACGGTGAATATATACCTACGATTGACCGAACAAATAGAGTCACTCGGGCTTAATTGAAGCCAACAATTCCTGAACAGATAAAACTCAGAGAAGCGAACCGTAGATATATCGGAATGATTCCTCTTTTAAGCACTCCCTATCTCGAAGTGGTTTTGAGAAAATATCGAAAACAACAAAACAAATGCCCATGAAGACTTAACAATCCGCCCCAGGCGGATTCCATATAGAAGTTGTATACGTAAAATACTTGTTAAGTTTTGATCTTAAATCAATTGCAAGTATCCCTTCTTGACGTTATAATGCACAACGACAACTCTTGAGCAATTTACACGCGGTTGGCATATTATCGTTCAATATGAGGGAGCAGGTATCATGAAAAACCAAAATAAAAATCATTCAATCCTCGAAGTCGTTTTGATGGTCCTGGTGTTGCTATTCACCGCTATTGGGTGTGAACGAAGGCTTACCAAATCACCTGAGCCAGCCAAACAGATTAAATCACTTCACGAGGCTGCGGCTGATGGTGATATTGAGCAGGTCAAGCTGCTCATTTCAAAGGGAGCCGATGTCAACGCAGAAGATGAAGAGAAAAAGACTCCATTACACTATGCAACCGAGACAGGCAAAATGGAAGTGGTACAGTTACTAGTCGAAGCGGGTGCTGAAGTCAATGCAGGTAAGAACGATTGGCCTCCCTTGTCCATTGCGGTTGATAAAGATAATGTAGCCGTAGCCGAATACCTGATTGCTCACGGAGCGGATGTTAACGCTCCCGTCGGCTGGACGCCATTACAGGACGCAGCTGGCTACGGCAGCGTAGAGATGGTTGAACTGCTTATCGACAAAGGGGCCGAAATCAATTCAGGGCCATGGACTGCTCTGCATTGTGCTGCCAAGTTTGGTAACAAAAATGTAGCGGCATATCTTATCACCAGAGGTGCTGATATTAATGCAAAGGACAACGAGGGTCACACTCCCTTATACACCGCAGTGCATCACGATTATAAAGTCGCCGAACTTCTTATCGATAAAGGTGCTGACGGCGATATCAAAACGGAGTCCGGCCAATCCCCTTTTCAATTGGCCCAGGAAAGAAAATCTATAGAGTCAACACTTCCAGACATGATATTCGACGGAGAGCCAAACAGTGCGTTCGGCAATGAAATTGCTTGTGGTGATGTCGATGGAGACGGGTACGACGATGTATTAGTAGGTGTACCCAGATATAACAAAGGTAAAGGCCGAGCTCACCTATACTACGGTGGACTGGCTATGGACAAAACTTGCGATTTATTTTTTGAAAGCGAGGGGTTGGGAGACTGGTTTGGAGTTCGTCTTTGCTGTGGCGATATTGACAATGATGGTTACGACGACATAATCATAGATTCATATCAGCAAAAAGAGGGTAAAGTTTGGGCCTATCTCTACTGGGGAAGTGAGCGTGCAAGTATGGATGCGGATCCGGATAAGATATTCGATGGGGAGGTTGGTGGTATTTTTGCAGTATACGATATAGACAATGACGGCTACCGTGACATTATCTTTGGTTCTCCTCGATATCCCGGTGACGGTACGGGCAGGGCTTATCTCTACTATGGTAACACGAAGGAGTTAATGGATACATCGCCTGACTTAATTTTCGATGCAGAGAATTCCAGGGATAATTTCGGCGCCGCCATTGGTTGCGGCGATGTGGACAACGATGGCTATGGAGACATAATCATAGGGGCACGTTTTTGCCCAGGTGGCGAACCCAGGCAGGGCCGGGCATATCTATATTATGGTGACAAGAAATCGAACATGGATTCCACAGCTGATGAGATCTTTGACGCAGAGTCAGAAGGTAAACATGTCTTTGGCCAGGATATTGTATGTATTGACCTGAATAAAGACGGTCATGACGACATTGTTATAGGTGCCCAAGGCTACAAGAATAGTCAAGGTCGTGCCTATCTCTTTTATGGTAATACGAGAGCAAATCTTGATACAGTCGCCGATAAGACCTTTGATGGTGAGGTTGAACGTAGCGACTATGGTTTTGCCATCATCTGTGGGGATATAGATGGTGATGATAACAGCGATATTGTTATTGGCGCCGACTTTTTTAGACAACAAGTTGGCAGGGTATACGTCTATTGGGGCAGCGAACTCTCCGGCCCGAATCCAAAACCTGGTCGAATTTTTACTGGTGAGAATCCTGGTGACTGGTTTAGTCAATTGATGGCCTGTGGGGATGTCAACAACGATGGTTATGACGACCTTGTCATCGGAGCCCACGGATACAAAGCAGGCTCCAACCAGGGTCGCGCTTATCTATACTATGGTGGCCCTCGGAAAGAATGA
>CAYGBE010000161.1:0-27391 GCA_964348065.1 uncultured archaeon | reverse complement strand
CCAATTTTACTCATAGTTTTTGTATCTAATCTTGCTATTCCTCTTCCAAAATCTTCTCTACCTGTTAATTCTCCTACTTTCATTTTTAGCTCTTTC
Source organism: uncultured archaeon (assembly GCA_964348065.1). GTDB lineage: Archaea > Aenigmatarchaeota > Aenigmatarchaeia > Aenigmatarchaeales > Aenigmatarchaeaceae > CS1-C013. Next base: position 27,295 of record CAYGBE010000161.1, on the reverse strand, counting down.
TCCATCTAATCACCTTTATAGACTTTACCTTCAAGATAATTATTTATTGACTTTTGACTTGGTATATACATTGGTTCTGGTAATTCATTCACGGGAAACCATTTCCACTCTACTATTTCTTCAGGTTCCATTAATTTTGGTTCTCCTTCAAAATCTTCACAAAAAAATCCAAGAGTAACAAAATGGGCATCAGGAACAATATCATCTGTAACAGAAACTAGTTTCAATTTATTTAATTTGATTCCTGTTTCTTCTAAAACCTCTCTTTTAACTGCTTCTCCTAATTTCTCACCAAAATCTAGTTTTCCACCTGGACAAGTCCACATTCCTTCAGTATGTAATTCTGTGCTAGCCTTTTTTGGATCATCATTCCTTTTCCCTAACAAAACCTTACCATCTTTTAATAAGATTATACCAATACCAGCCCTTGCAACTTTCATTCTATACCAACCTCTTTTAATTCTTCTTCATCTAATAAAACTGGAAATGTTTTCAAATCAATTTTATCTTCCCATTTTTTGAAAAATTCCATCATTCTTTTCATATGTTCCATAGCAATTATGAAAACAGAATCTGCAACTTTGATATGTGGAATTGCTTCTAATAAACCTTCTCTGTTATATTCGTATCTACCAGACTTTTTAATTATAACTTGTTTTCTTCCATGAAGCTTCCAATAGAATCTGTTTCTTTCTGAAGCTGATTTGAAATTTTCTCTTATAGTGTCAAAACTTATTAAAATTGCTTGTTGTCCTTTTTTCTTTTTTATCTCTATTCTCATAGTTAGTGTATACGTACATAAAATTATTTAAAGGTATCGTTCTATATTTAAAATTTTTTGTACAATTTTAATTTATGAAACACATAGATACTCATGTTCACTGTAGAGATGGAAAAGAAGAATATAAAGCAACAATAAAAGGTGTTACTAAACTTGCAAGAGATAATGGAATAGTTGCAATTGTTGATAAGCCAAATACAGTTCCTCCAATAACTTCTGTAGAAAATGTAATAGACAGGGTAGAACTGGCCAGACTTGAAGGATGTTCAAAAGGTTATTACCTTACTATGGGTTTAACAAAAGACGTTAAACAAATTAAAGTAGCAGCAGAAGCAGCAACTATTCTTCCTAAAGTTGTTGAATTAAAATTCTTTGCAGCAGGAAAAGGAGAATTGGCAATTACAGAAGAGGAAGAACAATTTGGAGTTTATGAAACACTTGCAAAATGTGGTTACAGAGGAGTTTTGGCTGTTCATTGTGAAGACCCAAAAAAATTCAGATCTGGAATGTTTAAACCCGAAAGTCCTTGGACATGGAATGATGAAAGACCAGTTGAAGCTGAAATATATTCTGCAACAAGTCAAGCAAAATTGTCAAAAGATGCGAACTTTGAAGGCCATGTTCGCATTCTTCATATGACCTCACCAGAAATATTTGATATAGTTAATATTAATCCTAATGTATATTTTGAAGTAACACCACATCATCTGCTTTTTTCTACAGATGATATGAAAGGTGAAGATGGTTTAGATAAAAAAATTAATCCTCCTATTAGACCACTGGAAGTTGTAGAAGGTTTGTGGGAAGGATTAAAAGAAATAGCAAGAAATAATTATCCATTGGTTACAATTGGCTCTGATCATGCTCCTCATACATTTAATGAAAAAAGGAATCCTCCTTATAAGTCTGGTTTTCCCAGTCTTGAAATATATTCTAATTTACTTGTTGAGATGAAAAGGCGTGGATTTGGTGAGAAGGAAGTAAATAATTTAACTTATTTGAATGCAAAAACAATATTTCCAGATATTAAAGAATAATTAAATTGGAACTTTAGCTCCTCTAACATCTCTTTTAAAAATTCCAAAATCTTCAGAATGTTTTAAAAAAAATCCATCAAAAACAGGACCATCAACACATGTTCTATAACCATCCATAGAACATCTTCCACAAATTCCTACTCCACAAGGCGTGTATCTTTCTACAGATGCAAAAATTCTTTCTGGTAAAGTATAGTTTCTTTCAGTTTCAACTGCTTTTTTCATCATTATTTCAGGTCCACAATTGTAAAACCAAGGATGTTTGCCTATATTTTCCTTACACAAATAATTTTCCAAAGTATTAGTCACAAATCCTTTCTCTCCCTTAGAACCATCATCAGTAGAAACTATAAGGTTTCCTTGTTTAGAAAATTCTCTTTCAAACAACAATTCTTTTTCTGTTGTTGCTCCCATAAAAATTGTAGGATTTTCTAATTTAGTAGCTAGAAAATACATAGGAGCTGCTCCTAATCCACCAAAAACTAAATATGATTCTTCATTAGTAATTGGAAAACCTTTACCATACGGACCACGAACCATAACTTCATTTCCTCTTTCAAGTTCAAACATTCTAGAAGTAAATTTACCAACTTTTCTAACAACCAAAGTTAATGGATTATCATAAGCAATTGCAAATGGTTTTTCGGCTTTTCTAGGCAACCAAGTAAAAAAAAATTGACCTGGTTCTGCTTTTTTAATTGCTTTATCAAAAGTAAATACTTTAATCTCATCTCCTTTTTCTTCAACATTAATTATTTTATACGGTTTGTGTTTCATTATCCATTCTTTTGTTACCATTTTTTCTGCTTCATTGAAATTATTTAATAAATCAGCTTCATATCTTCTGAAAAATTCATTTATTTGTTTTGTACTCATAGCTCTTAGAGCAGTTCCAATGTACAAAACATCTGCACCAGCATTTATGTATTGCCTACCTATTCTAGCAGATTCATTTCCAAGACCACCAATAATTGGTAAATCCTTTACAGCATTTCTCATTAAAGAAATGCATTCAACTCCTACACCACTCATACCTTTTCCTGAAAGACCGCCAAATTTATTTGTTAGAATGTGTTTTCCAGTATAATCATCTATCACAGTTCCTCTTACTGTATTCAAACCAGACAATGCTGAGGCTCCTCCTTTTTTAGCAGCTCTTGCTAAATCTTTAATCTTACTAGTATCTGGAGCAAATTTAACAATAACAGGTAAACCTGTTTCTTTAACAACAGCTTCAGTTACTACATAAGTTATTTCTGGATCATTAAAACCACCTTCTACCCCATAACTTTTAGTATGAGGACAGGACAAAACAACTTCAATTGCACTAAAGGGTTCTTCAATGTTTCTAGCTAAGTATTCAAAACTTTTAACACTGGGAGCTGTTATGCTTGCTATCACAGGTTTTTCAGGATTTATTTCTGAAAATTCTTTTAAAGTTTCTTCTGAACCAGGATTAGTATAACCAACAGCATTTATGAATGTGTTTGAAGTGACCTGAGCAAAAATTGGTTCACGGTTTCCTAGTCTTGGTCTAGGAGTAATGCTCTTTGTTACCACAGCTCCAACATATACTTCTCTAGAAAATAATTCACATGTATCAGGAGATGTTGTTATAATACCTGATGGTATGGCAAAAACAGGATCAATTTCCATATCTCCTATTTTTACTGGTTTTAATTTCATTCAATCTTAATATGAGAATTAAAAGATTTAAAATTAAAATTCGTAAACTGTTTGTAATGTCAAATAACCATAAATTTTTCAGAGAAAATATAAAGTAAGGTGATATAATGGAATTTTTTAGTTTAAAACATGGAATAATACCTGCTCTAGATGAGAGTGATCCAAAAATAATAGGAAAGATTGTCAGTGAAATTCATGATGTTAAAGGACTATCAGCACTTAAAGTTAGTGGAAGATTGGCTTTGAGAAAAGGATTAGAAGCAACAGTAAATGCTGTTAGAGAGCATACAGAAGCTTTACCAATAATTCTAGATTATCAAAAAGCTGGAACAGATGTTCCTTTCATTGAAAGACTATTAATAGAATCTAATTATGATCTCATAGATGGTATAATATTTTTTCCGCAAAGTGGAACAAGAAGTCAAAAAGAACTTATAGACGCTGCTAAAGAAAAAGGAATAGTTCCAATTGCTGGAGGATTTATGACACATCCAGAATATATAGAAGAAGAAGGTGGATATATACCTGAAAGGAACGTAGACAGAATGTATCTAAATTCAGTTAAATGGGGTGTTAATCATTTTATAGTGCCTGGAAATAAACCTGATGTAATTAGAGAGTATAAAGAACTATTGAGTACAAAACTTTCTGAAATTGGTTTGGAGCCTGTATTTGCTGGACCAGGTATTGGAAAAGATGCACAGGGTGGAGATATTGATTTAGCAAATAAAGCTGCCAACCCATATGCATTTCATGGAATTGTTGGAAGAGCAATAAGAAAGGCAGAAAATCGAAGGGAAGCAACAGAAAGACTTTGTGAAAGAGCGCTATCTTATAAATAGATAGAACAAAAAGATTTGAGGTGATTAAAATTAATGAAAAAGTAGCTAAAGTAATATTAACCACACCTGGTGTTTTTAGATCAATTGCTTCAGACCCAGCAATTTTAGTTGGTAGAAAAATTAGTCCCTATTATATAGACAACAGAAAAATCTATTCGTTTCCAGAACAAAGAATTACAGTTGTTGATGCAATGGTAGATTTAGTAACTGAAAATGATGTCCTCCCCGAAAAGCCTATTAAGAAAATTACAACAATGGAAACTGCGGGAATACCGATTTCTGCTTTAGTAGGACATGAAATGAATATTGGAACAACCTATGTTAAAAAGAAGGCTAAAGCATATGGATTAGGAAGAAAAATAGAAGGTGTTATAGAAAAAGGAGAATATATAATAGGCGTTGATGATCTTGCCACTGAGGGCGGCAGTGCTGAAATTGCTGTAAATGCTGTTAGACAAGCTGGAGGCGAGATTGATAAGTATCTTGTAATATTTGATAGAAAACAAGGTGCTACAGAACGACTAGCTAAACTTAATGTAGAACTTCAATCATTAGCACAAATGTCTCCTGAGTTCATTAACATAGGTTTAGAAATAGAAGCAATTGATGCAGAAGAAGGTGATCTCTTTGGAAAATACTCTGAAAATCCAAATGAATGGTCAAGAAATTATATTCGTGAGAATCCAGATTTTCTAAAGAACAAATTAGCAGGTGTTATAAAACTTGGACATGTAACAGATATGGCACCATTAGAAGTGCTAACAAAAGGTCACCCAGAACTTAAAGAGGAATTTGAACCCAAAGTAAGAGAATGGTTAGCTGAACTTGAAGTAAGACAGCATGTTAAAGATTTTAACTATAGTCCATATAGTTCAAAATAATCATTTATTAAAGGTATCAAAGATAATTCAGTAAACTTAACAGACTCCTCTGAAACAAAAGAATCAGTTGTTATAGTCTCAAAACTATTCAGATTATGCAATCTTTCTATTGCTTTTTTTGTTATTAAATGTGTTAAAACTATGATTATTCTGTTTGGCTTAAACTGTTTTGCAAATTCAAATGTTTTTGCTATAGTTATACCGGTTGCAGCAATATCATCATAAATTATCACGTCTTTATTCTCTAGATTTTTTTCAGGAGGTTTCATTACAATTCTCTGTGTTACGTGGTCTCTTTCTTTTTCCAAACACTCAAAAGAAGCATTAATCAATTCTGACATTTCTTTAACCATAACAGCAGGCCCTTTGCCAGGACCTAAAACCACTGGTTCTTCAAGTTTTTTAGTTTTCAAATAAACAGCAAACAATTTTGAAGGACTTATATCATGAATCTTTATTTTCTTAAAATAATTTTGTAAAGGGTTTTCTTTGCCATAAAGATGTGAATTCACAGTAAATATGTTAGAAATGTTCAAACTTTCATACAGCTCTGCTATATTCTTCAATGATTTTGATTCACCAGCTAAAAACTGTTTGTCTTGTCTTGAATAAAACATGTAGGGTAAGAACAGGTTTATTTCCTCAGCTTCCAATTGTTTCAAACAATTACAAACAAAGTAAATTTTCATTAAAGAACCGTTTATAGAAGGTTTGAATCTGTTTGTTCTTAAAACAAGTAAAACTTTATTTCCTTTTATCTTGTCCTGATTCTTGATTGTTGTTTTTAATTCACTGTCAGGAAAATTAAAAGTATCAAAACTTATAAAATATGTTTTAAGACCGTCAGCTAATTTTCTAGAAAAATCATCTTCACCAACAACTAACATAAAATTAATTTAAATTTAAGTATATTAATCTTATTATGAAGATTGCAATTGCTTCTGATCACGCTGGTTTTGAGATGAAAGAAGAGGTTAAAGGTTTCTTGAAAGAATTAGGTCACGAATACAAAGATTTTGGAACAGAAGATAAAAAACCTGTTGATTATCCAGATTTTGCTTTAAAGGTTGCAAATGCTGTTTCAAAAAATGAATGTGAAAGAGGAATATTGTTCTGTGGAACTGGGTTAGGAATGTCTATAGTAGCAAATAAAATTTCTGGTATTAGAGCGGTTTTATGTTATGATATTAATACTGCTAAATTAAGTAGAGAACACAATGATGCAAATATTTTGACACTTGGAGCTAGAATAATAGAATTTGAAAAAGCTAAACGAATTATTAGTGTTTGGTTAGAAACTGATTTTCTAGGAGAAAGACATTCTAAAAGAATTGAAAAGATAAAAGAAATTGAAAAGAAGGCTAGATAATTTTCCTATTTAAATCTTTTAGTTTTTTGATTATTCTTATGGGTGGAAAAACAAAAAGAAAAGGAAGAGAAAGAACGTTTAAAACTAAAGAACAGGTTCAAACCGCAGTTTATTTTTATCTCTTAAACTATTCAAGATCTAAACACGCTTTTCCAGATATATCGCGGAAAGTTGAAAGAAAACTCAAAATAGATGGAAGGACTTATAATTTAGATTTTAAAGCTATTAAAGAACAGGTTATCAGACATAGAGTAATAGATGATATTCTTAGGAAAAGAGATGCTACTATAAGTGAAATCCAAAAAGAAGTTGGTATAGGTGTTTATAATTATTTAGATGCCTTAGGAGGATATAAAACTTTTTCTGAATTGTTTTTTGCTTATAGGGGGAAAAAGCCAGGAAGAAAATTTGTCACAAGAGAAAAGGCTTTGAATGTTTTTAGAAATAAAGTAGAAAAAGTTGTCCTTGATGAACAATATAAAGATCAGGTAGATATACAAAACAAAGTTGGAACTCAACCTGCAACTTATGATATAAATTGGAAAAAAGATGTACTTGATTTTGTACATGAGAAACTGATTAGGGAAGAGCTAGAAAAAAATCCTCGTATAAAATTTAAAGCTTTGCAGAAAGACTATCCATTTGCATTAGAGACTGTAAGAAGAATAGGTAGTTTTCCAAAACTAAAAAGAAAATTTGGTATAATATATAAAAGTCATTCAAACAGAGAAGAGCTTTTAGAAAATTGTGTTAATGTTAAAAGAATGCTTGCTGAAAAGACATCTTATGATAGCATTCAAAAAGAAGTTGGGGCTTGTCTAGGATATTGGAATGTAACTTTTGAGGATATTGATACTAGGGTAAAATTTGCAAACTCTATGAGCAATAGTAAACCGTTTGAAGTGAAAAATAAAACATTGACAACATATGCAAATCTTATACTTGAATTAGTTGAACCTAAAGACGAATCAATAACAACTGAAGAAAAGATGTGGGATCATATAAAAGAAAAAACTGGTGAATCTCCTAATAGTTTTGACGTTACTAATGTAAAAAATTATTTACTATACACAAAACAAATTGAAGGCAGCACACTGAATGGAGGTTATTGGAGAATGGAGTAAAAATTTAATAGTATAAATGCATATCTCATTATGATTTTAGCTATCCTAGGTTTTTTAGACATATTGGTTGGAATTTCTTTAATGTTTCCAAATTTCTTGGCCTTTACATTAGGGATTTTAGTTTTGTTAAAGGGTGTTTTTTCAATTGCAGGAAGTTTTGCTTCAGGTTTTTATTTTGACATTATGGGTTTTATTGATCTAATAGCTGGAATAATGCTAATATTTGGGTTTTTTATTCCTTGGTTTTGGTTGTTGCCAATGATAAAAGGAATTTATTCTTTGATTGCTGGTTTGGGAACCAAATAAATATTTAAAATTTACTACTAAAAAATAATAAGTGAATTAAATGGTTAATTGGAACTATATTGAAAGGAATGCAGTAAAAATTGATGAAATCGCAGTTTCAGCAGGAAAATATGGATGTGATGTTGTTTCATTAAGGGGCAAGAATCCTTTATCTGAAAATGTTCCTGATTTATATGGTCATATACATGATGTCCAAAAATCAGTTTCTGAACAAATTCTTCCACGCACAAAAAGAGGAAATATTGACACGAACTTTATTAGAAGTGTTATGGAATATACGGGCAGACGTGTTGAAAAAGTGTATTTAGAAGAGCATTTTCATAAAGGAAGACCAACCAAATTTGGTAGGGCCTTCTTGAAATTCTCTACTGGTGAGGAAATGAGTCCTGTATCACAAGACACTTCATTAGTTTTTGGGGTAGCAAGTAAAGCAGATATTTATTTGACTAAAAGAGCATGTCTTGAGAAAAGCTTGCAGAAAAAAAATATGAGAAGGATTTTAGAGTCTGCTGATTTTATAAGTTTAGAAGATTTACCATCTGAACAAGAGAAAACAGAAGTTGGTTTTAATTGTTATGGTTATGAAGAATTGAAAATTACTGATGTATCTAAATTCACTTTTACAAAACTTGTTGAAGGAAAGATTAGGAGGAAAACAAGGGATACACGATCAGTTAATTATTCCAAAAATGGAAATACCTTCGTATTTCCACTATCATTTCAACATGATCAACTTGTTTTAGAAAGATATGCAGACATGACAAAAGATCATTCAGAAAAACAAAGAATACAAAAAGCCCTAAAAGGAAATAGACAAAAAGGACATATGGAAGTTTTGAATCATATTTTAGATGGTGTTAAAACTGATTCTGTTTTTATAAGTGGAAAACTAAAGAAAATGGATTTAGCTACAAATCTGTATCTTGTTGGGCCTTCACATACTTTTACACGTTTAGAAATGGGTGATTTAAGAACTTTTGAAACCTCATATTTTTACGGTTTTAATTTGGCATTTCTGAATCTTGGTAAAATAATGTTAAAGCCTGAAGTAGAATTAGCATATGTTGATTAAAAATTAAGGATTTAAATATTACTACCATACAATAGTATAGATTTCATGGATCAGATTTTTAAGATTGAACAAGTTGGAACTTATGTAGAGGAAGGTGGTGGTGCCACTGTACTAAGAACTGCCCCAGATTTTAAAACAGGAACATCTAGATTAGGTTTGATATATGATCAACACCTCGAAGATGTATCAGATATCTGTAGAAATAGGCCAAATAAAATAGCCCAAACTATTAAAGCCATTAAAGATATAGGTGAAAGTAGAATAATTAGTCAGCGTATTCAAAGAAAAGGTGGCAAGTTTAAACACCCTCTTGTTACTTATTCTTTTTTGGAACTAGATGATGGAACTAAATACAATAATGTTATAACTCAATGCGCCACACCTTTTAGTTTAGTTTATGGTGGAGAGATAATGGGGGTTGGAGATTTGTTTAAAAGTCGAAAAGAAGTTAAAACAGGAGTTGAAAAAATTGAAGAAATGGCAAACAAAGATTTAGATAATTTTATTACAAGTGCCTTATTAATTGGAGTAGGAAGAATGACTTATAAAATGATTGAAGAAATTGAAAATAAAGTCAAGTTTTATGATATTGAAGATTTAAATTATAATCCACAAACAGAAGAGCCACATGTTGTTGAAAATGACTATTCAACTTGGGAACTTATTGATGCAGAAATAACTCCATCAACTATTGGATTGTCTATAATTGGGACTCTAAAAGAAGTTGAAAAAGATCGGGAACTTGAAATTATGCTACCTGACAACATTCCAATTTTTGAAAATCTTGATAAAAGAATTGATAAGGCATGGTTAAAGGAAGGAATAAAAAGAGCTGGAATATTTAAAATGGAAGATTGCAACACACTTTTGGATTATCTTATAAAAAAGAATGAAATAGAAATTGAAGGCGTTTATTTGAATGGTAAAGTTTGTAGAACGCCTTTTTATTATGCAGTTAGTGGAAGAAGTAAACCTTTGTTTGAACCAAGTAATTCTTTAATAACATTAAACGGTTCAGAGAGGAGAACGGTTGAAACTACTTATGATTGGGCAATGGCTCTGGGCTCAAAGTCTAATAGATTCAAAATAGAAACAAGTAATTTGGGCATAGAAATTCCTGTTAAATAAAAATTATTTTTTCTTCTTTCTTTTTTTAGATTTCTTCTTTGCTTTAGGTTTATCCCAATCAGCTTTTGTTTCGCAATTGGGATCTAAACACATGTTAAATGGTCTTTTTCCTTTTCTCATAACTCTAATAATTGGTGTATTGCATTTATCACAAATTTTATTTAGACTTTGGAAAGTAGCATTATGTGGCAAAGGAAATCCTGTTTGACACGAGGGATTCCATTTCTTTTCTTTCCAACTGCATTTACATTTACCTTTTGGTTGTTTACAAACAGGGCATTTACATTTACATGCTTTTCTGGTAAAACCACATTTTTTACATCTAGAATAACTAGTACATCCCACAAATTTCTTCTTTGAAAACGGGCTAAACATTATTTTCAAGTCTCCACCACAGTTTGGACAAGGACCTAAGGTGGCTTTATCATTTTGGGTTTGAATAATTGCTTCACCAAGTTCTTTTCCAATCTTATCTTCATGTTCTTTGAATTCTTCACAAATTTTTGTAATTGTTTTTTCTGCTTTTTTAAGAACTTTTTCCTTTTTGGCTTTTCCTTCTGTTATTTTTTCTAGATCTTTTTCAAATTTTCTTGTTAATTTTTCATCAACAAAGTCAGGAACATATTTTTTCAAAGATTGGGCAACTTTTAATCCCAAATCTGTAACTCTGACACTCTTGTCTGTTACATAGTCTCTATTATACAAGGTTTGCAGAATGGCTGCTCTTGTTGCTCTTGTTCCTAAACCTCTTTTTTCCATTTCTCTTATAATAGAAGCTTGAGAGTATCTTGGTGGTGGTGATGTTTCTTTGCTTAACATTTCTAACTTCTTAACTTTTAGCTTGTCTCCTTTTTTCAAATCTGGAAGTATAATTTCTCCGAATTTAGCGTAAGGTCCATAAAATTCCATCCAGCCCTTTTCTATTGTTCTTCTTCCTGTTGTTGAGAACTTATTACCATTAACCTTAATTAAGACTTTCATGCTTTCTCTGATTGCTTCTTTAGCAAAAACTGAGAAAAATCTTCTACATACTAAGTCATATATTTTTTGAGCAGGGCCACTTAATTTTCTTTTTGGAGGTTCTACTGTAGGATGAATTGATTCATGAGCAGGATCTGTTCTTTTTCCTTGAATAGGCTTTAATTCTGGTAAAGATAATAGTGCTTTGCATAATTTTCCATATTTTTTAACTTTTGACAATGCTTCTAGTATTTGTCTGTAGTTAATTTGTGGTGGTAGCTTTTCAGAAGATGTTCTAGGATAACTTATGTAAGCGCTTGTGTAAAGATTTTGAGCAATGTTTAAAGTTTGTTGTGGAGAATAACCAAATAATTTGTAGGCCTCTGTTTGCAAGGAGGTTATATTGAATGGTGCTGGTGGTTTTTGTTTGTATTTTCTTTTAGTAACGCTTTCAACAACAGCTGGTTTGCCTTTACATTTTCCAAAAATTTTCTTTGCTTCATTCTCTTTCCATATTTTTGCTTTTTCATATAAGGCAATTACCTCATTCCCATTAATCAGAAGTATTAGTTGTAATTGCCAGTATGGAACTGGTTTGAATTTCTTGATTTCTAATTCTCTTTCTGCTAACAAAGTTAAGGTAGGTCCTTGAACTCTTCCAGCAGACAGAATAGAAAATCTTTTTGCGTTTTTCTTGATTGCTAGAGTTAATGCCCTTGTTGTATTAACTCCATATAACCAGTCTAAATAATGCCTGGTTTCTCCTGCTGTTATATTTCCCCAATCTAGGTGGGGTATTATTTCTTCATATGATTTTATTAAGTCTATCTTTGTTAGTGTAGAGAAAAACATTCTTTTTGCATCATTTTTTTTACAAATAAATCTTAAAACATTATAACCAATTAATGAACCTTCATTATCATAATCACAAGCTATTATATACTTTGTCCCATCTTTTACTGCTTCAACCACTGTTCTAAAATATTTTTCAGAGAATGCAGATTTTTTTATAGCCTTAAATGAAGGCATCCAATCTATTTCCTTAATAGAAACTGGATAATGCCAACCTTTGGTTTTTTGTTTTAAAGTAAATAGATGACCAACTGCTGTAACTACAATATGCTTCTTATTTTTTCTTTTAAATTCCCAGAAGACTACATCATACTTGCTTTTTCTTTTCTTAAGGCCTTTTTCAGCCAAGGCTTTTGCTATATGTTCAGCAGCATCTGGTTTTTCTGCAATTATTATTATGGTCATTCTATCACAGGTTTAATATATAATATAGGCTTATATTTAAATGTTTTATTAGAATTTAAATTAGTCTTTTTCCTTAGAAAATTTTATAAGAGCAGGAAGAGCAGTTCTATAGGTTTGAATTGTTGGTGTACTATAACCATTTTTTTCTATTGCTTTATCTATTAAGTCATTAATTTTCTGAAGCTCATCAGTATCTCCTTTTATAGAAGCTTCTAGAATTTGATAAAATATAGGTGCTGCTTCTAGGTTTGCCATAGCAGCAATTTCGGCATGTTTTTTTAACACTGTATTTAAATCTTTCTCGTTCATCTTTATCAATAGAAAAATATGAAACAAATAAGAATTTAAGCTTTTCCTAATTTTTATTTAAGAATCAAATAATTATTATATGAAAACTCTAATTGTTTTTATTTTTGTTTTAATTATAGCAGCAGTAGTTTTTATTGTATTTAGCTATATGGAAGAGACTTATCTAGGTATTATTTTAGCAGCAATAATAATTTCATGGCCTCTTGTATTCTTGCTTATATCAAAAATCATGAAAAAGAAAGAGAAACAAAAAGAAGAGGAAAAAAGATTAAAGCAAGATATTGTCGAGGACCAGGAAAAACATAAAGAGCTAAAGAAACATGAAGAAAAAGAGGAAACAATTGAAGAAGCTAAAGAAGAGGAATTGGTTGTTCCTCAAAAAAAGGATATAAATCTGAATAAAACTAAAGAAGAATTGAAAAAATTGAAAAAAGCTGCAGAAGTACTGGGGGAAGAGAAAAAAGAAGGAATATTAAGTGAAGAAACTTATAATGAATTAAAAAAACAAAATGATGAAACAATAGAAAAACTAGAACAAGAAATAGCTAAAGCTAGCGGAGAAATCAGAGAAAAGAAGGCTTATTGTAAAAAAGGTGATCATTATATTAATCTTAATATTTGTCTGCCTTCTAAAGTAAAGGGTTATGTAATTTGTCCTGAACATAATGAAGAAATAAGAGTTGAATAATTTATGGGTTATAGCTTCTAGAAACATAACAATAGTCAGATTGACAATCATCACCTATACAAACTTCTGCAGTGTAATAACTTGTGTCAATTGAAGTTGTTGGTATTATATCAAAAGAGTATGTTTCTCCTTCATTCAAACTTACAACAGTTTTGGATAAAGACATATTCTGTGAATATGACGACAAGTCTATGTTTATTGTTGGTCCTGCAAAGCTTTCTAATGAAGTTATGTTAAGATCTACCAAATTTTCTTCACATTCTAATTCGTTTATTAAAAATTTTACAGGTATTTTCATGTCATCTAGTGTGACATCAGTAGACATATGAGTTGCTTCAAAAGAAAATATATTAGTTATTGTAGATTTTCCAGAAAGCACAGAATGGGATTCTAGAGACGCATTAATGAATGCTGGATAACCATATTGTTTATCCATACAAACTTCATAAATAACTTGACCTTCCTTTTCAGAAATTTCTGATTCAAGCCCTGCAGCCATACCTGTAATTGGTGATGCCATTGGTAAACTAGTTAATTCTGATGTACTGAGTACAATCGTAAAATGATCACAGTTTCTCCCAATTATTTGTTTGACGCCATTATAAGTTATATTGGTTTGATTCAGGATTGATTCACCTACTTCTGGACTGAATTGGCTTGTAACTGGAGAAGTTTTACAACTAACAGTTTTTTTAGTAGTTGAGGAGATCAAACCAAGTGGTGAACCTTCAGTACATGTAATATGAATGTCGCCTTTAGTGTAAATTGCTGAAGTAACACCCATAACACTAGTTACAGATTTTTCTTCATCACCCAACTTATAATATTCTATTTGAAAGTCTGGTGAGCCTCCCATAGCAGCCAAAATACCTGTTAACATTGGCATTTTAAAATTATAAAATATCTTAATGTTTTTTATGTTTTCATATCTACCTCTATAACTTTCTAACAAGTCTCTTGGATTCATTCCAAAAGGATTGAAATTTAGAAAATAAAAAGATGAAACAATAGCAATAACAACAATTACAATAACGGCTAATATTGCTTTTGTCATTTTTATCTATTATATAATTAAATTTCTCATTTAAATGATTTTCTCTAATTTCTTAATTCCGCCCATGTAAGGTACTAAAACTTTAGGCATTAATACTGTTCCGTCTTTTTGTTGATATTGTTCAACAATAGCAATTATGGTTCTTGAAGTTGCCAAAGCAGTATTGTTAAGTGTATGAATAAAATCAATGGGTGCCTGTCCTTCTTTTCCTCTGTATTTCATATTCAATCTTCTTGCTTGATAATCTGTAACATTTGAATTGGAACCTGATTCTCTAAATTTTCCATCAGCCATCCAAATTTCTATATCATACATTTTTGCAGCTTTTGAGGGCGTATCAGCACTACAAGCAAGCACTACTCTATAATGTAAACCTAATTTTTGGTAAAGCTCTTCTGAATTTTTTTGTAGTTCTTCTAACAAATCCCAACTTTGCTCTGGCAAACAGAAAATAAATTGCTCTATTTTATTAAATTGGTGAACTCTAAACAATCCTTTTGAATATTTTCCGTGTGTTCCTACTTCTTTTCTAAAACAAGCACTAACACCACAAATTCTTATAGGTAATTCATTTTTATTGAAAATTTTATCAGTGAAGGTGCCTCCTAAAGGATATTCGGCTGTTGGTATTAAGTAAAGGTCTTCACCATCAATCTTATAACTGGCCTCAGCAAAGTTATGTGGATCTCCAATCATTCCCTCATATGTTCTTTTGTTTATCAAAAATGGTGGTATGAATATTTGAAATCCTTTTTTCATAAGAAATTCTAAAGCAAATCTTTGTATAGCCAAATCAAGTAAAACTAAAGGGCCCCTTAAGTAATAAAATGCGTTGCCAGAAACCTTTGCTGCAGTCTCCATATCAATTAATCCAAGATTTTGTAAAATTTCTAAATGGCTTTTTGGTTCAAAATCAAATTTAGGGGGATTGCCCCATGTTTTTATTTCAACATTATCACTATCATCCCTTCCAACAGGCACAGATTCGTGAAGAAGATTAGGAATTCTTATTAAAGCATAATCAATCTTTTCTTTAAGACTCTTTATTTCTTTTTCTATTTTTTCTATATCCTTAGGTATTTTTGCAGCTTGTTCTAATTCTTTAGAAACAACCTTACCTTGTTTTTTTAATTCAGCTATCTTCTTAGATATAAGATTTCTTTTGTGTTTTAGGTTCTCAGATTCTTTTAGTAATTCTCTGTATTTCTTATCATCTTTAACCAAGCTTTTTAATAAATTTATTTTTTCATTTTCTCCTCTTTTTTTCAAGTTTTCTTCAATCATCTTTGGGTTTTCTCTGATTAGCTTTATATCAAGCATATGTTCACCTCTTTATATTTTTTAAAATGTTTATTTATAGAAATAGCAAAACCTTGCCCCAATTTCATTATAATGATTGGTATGGCATCACATCACTTTAAAAGATTAAATTAATGAGATATTTAAAATTAATCCTTATTTAAATTCTTTGATTATTTCTTCGTAACATGTTTTACACAAATGCCATTTTCTTGTCTTTTCTGAAACATCAGGTGGAGAAAATAACAAACCCCCAAAATCTATTAACTCATTACCACATTTATCACACATAGGTTTTATTGCCATTTAATCACTCTTGTTTGCGAAATTTTCTTTTGCTTTTGGATATGAACCTATTATTTTTACAAATAAAGAATTATGTTTCAAAAACTCTAATGCTTCACTAATTATTTTGTCCGTCCTATGACCTTCAAAATCTAAATAGAAAATATATTCCCAAGGTTTCCCAACAAGAGGTCTTGATTCTATTTTTGTTAAGTTTATATCTCTCATTGAGAAAATTCCTAAGGATTTATACAAAGCACCTGGACTATGTTTATTTGTAAATATAATAGATGTTTTATCATTTCCTGTAGGTTCTGAGTCTTTTTTTGATAAAGTTAAAAATCTTGTATAATTTTGATGATTGGTTTCTATGTTTTCTGCAATGACTTTCATTCCATAAATTTTTGCTGCTATTTTGCTAGCTATTCCTGCAGCATTTTTTAAATTCTTTTCTTTTATCATTTTAACACTGCCTGCAGTATCATAAAAAGGTATTGTTTCAACTTTTAGTTCTTCTAAGAATTTTCTACTCTGACCTAAAGCTTGAGAATGAGAATAAACGGTCTTTATAGATTTCAAATCTGTATTTGGAAATGATATCAAACAATGTTTTATTCTGTGAAAAACTTCTCCACAGGCTTTTAAATCATATTTTAATAATAAATCATAAGTTTGTCCAACACTTCCTTCTATAGAATTTTCAACAGGAACTATTGCATAATCAACTTTATCATTTTCTAAAATTTGAAAAACGTCTGAAAATGTTTTACAACCTATAGTCTCTACTGAATTTCCAAAATAGTTGAAAGCGGCTTCCTCGCTATAGGCTCCATGTTCTCCTTGAAACGCAATTTTTACCATAATACCTCCTTTCATTATTGAAATAAAAGAGATTTAAATATAATCATCCAATATTGACTATGGAAGAATTTATAATTCAAGTTGTAAATAGACTCGGAAGCTTATCAAAAGTTTCTGAAATTTTAGCAAAAAGTGGTATTAACATAGAAGGAATGGCAACTGAAATGACGGAAAATAAAGGATTAATTAAAATAATTACAAATGATGCAAACACAACAAGAGAAGCATTGGAAAAATCCAGATTGTCATTTACAGTTGAAAATGTTATCATTGTAGAAGTAGTTAACAAACCCGGCGAACTTTTTAAATTAACTAAAAAGATGGCAGATGAAAAAATAAACATAGAATCAATATATATGGTCAGCACTGAAAGATTTGCAATCAGAGTAGATAACATAGGAAAAGCAAAATTATTTTTAAAAGAAAGAATAGTGGGTTGATTATCTAGTAATTTCAACTTCCTTGTAAACATCAAGTAGTTTTTTATTGGATGGTTTATCAAAATGCTTTCTTAAAGGATCAATTATATTTGATATTTCTCTAGCAACATTATCTTTCAGGTCTTTGGGATGTATTTCTCCTTTTGCATAAGCTTTTTCTAATTTCTCATAGCTGCCAAATTGTATTGAACCACCAAATTTAGAATCTCTGTCTATTTCAAAGATTTTCTTTTCATGAAATATTACATGTTCAACAATTTCTAATAACGGATTCATTTCTATTTGTTTTTCAGGACACCATGCTTTTTGCAATTTTTTCTTTATTTCTTCTTCACTATCATGAATAAATATTGCAGTCCATGGTTTTGACTTGCTCATTTTACTTGAAATGACTTGTTCTAATTTATCTTTTGCTTGAAGCTTCATTGGTTCTGCTATACCCATTAACAAATGATGATGAACTGCAACTGGTTTTTTCCATCCCATTTTCGGAAATATTTCTCTAGCTAGAACGTGTGCTTTTCTTTGATCCATTCCACCATGAGGCAAATCTGCCCCTATTTCTTTTACATCAACTGCTTGCATTGGTGGATAGAAGTATTGAGACAAATCGAGCTTTTCATTTTCACTTCTTCCCATTATGGTCATGCATCTTAAAGTTCTTTTAAGAGTCATGTGTTTGGAAAATTTCATTATATTTTTCCAATATTCATCATTGTTATGATATAAATCAGAACCAACAACAATGTTTATTCCTGGACAAAAGAACTTGAATGCTTCTGCATAGTATTTTGCTGCTAATAAAATTTTTTCCCAGTCTCCACCAAACTTATTATTAATAAAACTGTGCCAATCTGCAAGATAAGCTTGACATTTTATTCCTGCTTTTATGAAATCGTTTATTTTAAAACCTGAAATAATAAAGTTACCTAAATGTAATAACCCTGAAATTTCAAACCCTTGGTAATGTTGTGGGTGTTCATTGTTTTCTAAAACTTGTTTTAGTTCATCTTCTACCAAAATCTCTTCTGTTGGTGGTTTTTTAATTAAATCAATTTTCGTTTTTACATCCATCTTTTTCTCTATATTGTTTTTCAATTACAACTTAATAATCTTTGCCCATGGTATTAAATTATTAAAGAATTCTTTATACAAAAATATAAATAGCCTATACGAGAAGGTTTTATAATGAGGATAAATTGTTTAGGCGGATTCAGAGAAGTTGGGAAGAATGCTGTATTAATAGAAAGCAAAGAAAATGTTTTATTTGATTATGGAATGGAAGTTGAAACTGGCAGACTTCCTAGACCTGTAAATAAGCTTGATTTTATAGTATTGAGTCATGCACATTTAGATCATTCTGGTTATTGTCCTGTTCTATACAGAAAATTCAAAGTTCCAATTTATTCAACAATAGAAACTTTTGAATTATCTCATTTACTTTTGAGAGACAGTATGAAAATTGCTAAGTTTAAAGGCTTACCTAAACATTTTGGAAAAGATGAACTGTCAAAAATGAAAAAACATGAAGCAAGAATAACATATGGTCAAAGAATTGATGGTGAAATGTTTTCTTTAGATATTTTTGATGCTGGTCATATACCAGGATCAACTGTTCCTTTATTAGAAATTGAAAACAAAAGAATTCTTTATGTTTGTGATTTTAATGTTAACAAAACACGTTTATTAAATGGAGCGAGAATAGATGTTAAAAATATTGATATTTTAATATTGGAAAGTACTTATGCTAAGAAAGAACACCCACCAAGAGAAGAAACTGAGAAAAAATTCTTTGAAGCTGTACAAGGAACAATTTTAAATGAAGGAATAGCTGTTATTCCTTGTTTTGCTGTTGGTAGATCTGCAGAAGTTTTAATGATATTAAATAGTTTTAATCCTGATTTTCCTATTTATTTGGATGGCATGTCAAAAACTGCTACTGAAATCACTTTAAAATATCCTGAATTTCTTAGAGATGCAAATGCTTTAAGAAAGGCTTTAGAAAATGCTACAGAAATTTGGGATGCTAAAGAAAGGGAAAAAATAATAAAAGAGCCATGTGCAATTGTTTCAAGTTCTGGTATGTTAGAAGGTGGACCTTCTGTTAGTTATGTAAAATATTTGTATAATCATCCTGAAAGTTCTATTATATTTACTGGTTTCTTGATTCCAAGAACTGCTGGAAGAAAATTAGTTGAAAGTGGTAGATTTATTACAGAAGGTTTTGATTTGAAAATTAAAATGAATGTTCATCAGTTTGATCTTTCTGCACATAGTGGAAGGAGTGATCTTTTTAATTTTGTTAACAAAGTTAATCCTAAAAAAATTTTTTGTTTACACGGGGATCATTGTGAAGATTTTGCAAATGAATTAAAAGAAAAAGGATTTGATGCAATTGCTCCAAGAAATGGAGATGTAATTGATATTAATTAATAGAATTTTTTAATACATGATATCTCTTGGCTAATATTTTTATCTGATGTGCTTTACAACAACAGCGGTTCCATATGCAGAAAAAACAACTGCTGCACCGGCAAATATATCACTTGTCTCAAAATCTGTTCTTACAATTGCGTTTGCTCCCATTTTTCTAGCATTTTCTTTCAATCTTTGCATTGATTCTATCTTTGCTTTTTCACATTCTTTTGTAAATGCTGTTACTTCGCCACCAACCATGCTTTCTATACCAGCTACAAACTTTCCCCAAAGTCCCCTAGTTCTAACAGTGAGTCCATGAACTGTTCCTAAAACTTTAACAATTTTATAACCCTCTATTGTAGGAGTTGTTGCTATTAAAATATCTGCCATTAAATCACAATTTTTATATTAATTTTTATTTTTCTAACTCCTCAGTTTTCGTGATAATCTCTTTGGTTTCTGTAAGAGTCTTAGTTGATTTTTTCTTAGTTTTTCTTTTAGGCAACATTTTAGGCAATTCGCGCAAATAAGAAGTTATTCTAGTTCTTTGTAAGAAAATTAGAACACACATTATTATTGCAACAACAATTATTATTACATTAGTTAAAAGGGAAATTGTTCTAGCTTTAGCTATTTCTTCTTCTGTTTCACATTCTTGAGACTCAACTGGTTTATTAGCAGTTGTACCACAATTATTAGCATCTGTACATGTTCTTGTTTGTGTTTTATTAACACATTCAGACCAATCTATACATTGCCAGTTTTCTTCACAGATAATAGCAGCTCCAGTAGGTGGTGCTTCTGGAGCTTCTGGAGCTCCTCCCGTAGTTCCAATTATGAATACTGACAAACCAGGAGCATTGGCATTATAAAATGCTTCTTGAGTACTTTCAGTTATTTTTACTGCATTTAAATCGTTCCATCTATTGTTGGCCCACCTATACATTGTTATGTTTGAGGCAGCAACATTGTTATCTGTCAACCAAGTCTTATTTATAGCGAATTCAAAATTAACAACATTAATGTCAGAATCAGTAATGTTTGTTTTTTCTATGTTAATATAGTGATAAACCATACCAGAAATATCATAAGAAACTGTTGATGGGATAATGCTTAATTTTTTTATTGTTATTTTTATATTACCTACATTATTTTTAACAGTAATGTTCATTCCTCTTATTGCCATATCTTGGATTCTTGCTATATTTGCAATCAGTTTCCCACCTGTTGTTAGAGATGACATTGTAATATTTACTAAACCTCTTGTAAGGCTGATAGTAGGTGTTAGACCTGTTGATGTTGTTGTTATACCGCCACTTGTTGGTGCTCCCGGCGAAGAGGATTGAGAAACTACTATTGTAGCTGATTTTTGAACATTAGTATAATTTCCTGTATTTGAAGCATTACAATAATATGCCCAAGAACCTACAGCAAGTGTTGCTGTGTGAGGATTTGTGGGCGCTTGGCTTGCTCCTAAAATTAATATTTCATTAACTTCAGATCTACCAGCATCCTTATTGGAATTGCTACATGTTACTGTTGTTGAGGTACCTGAAGTAACAGCTGTATTAGGAGAAACAGATATGCTTAGTGCATCTGCCTTTTTAATATTATAAGTTATATTACTTGTAGAATTATTACCTCCTAAAGTGTCATTCATAAACCAAGAATAATTATATGGTCCTGCTGGAAGATCTGTTAAATTAACATTATATCTTCTTTTAGTAGCATTTACTAAATCATAAGTTGGATTTACAGTAGTATTACTAACTGAACCACCACTAATTGCTGTTGCATTATAGAGGTTAAAAATTACTGTATCAACAGAAGCATCAACTACTGCCATGTAAAATGAATAATTTTGATTCGGGGAATAATAGGAATCGTTTGTAGGACTTACATTTAGATAGTAATCTGGACCTTTAGTATCAAAATAATAGGTTGTAGACGATGCAGAATAGTTTTCACTTCCATTTGTATATCCTGTAATATTATAAATTCCTATAGATGATAAATTAGTTGTGTTATAAATTATTGTTGTGTTATTTTGTTGTGTCCAATTAGGATAGTCAGAAGTTAATGAAATATTAAGTCCTGTCACATTTACTTCTGCTATAAAGGTTGCATTATCATATTGATTATAACTTCTAGAACCTTCAATAGAACCTTCTGTTCCATTCAGTGTAAGATTTATTTCGGTTGGACCTTTGTTAACAAGAACATAATAAGTTATACCAGTTGAATTATCTGAATAGTTTTGATTTCCAGTCGCGTTCACTTTATAACTATAAGTACTATTACCTAAAAGAATTTCTTCTGTTTGTGGCGATGCTCCAGATGCAACTTCAACATCATCTCTATATAAATAAACAGTTTCGCCTTCTGTTATTCCAGTAGCATTAACAGCATCTGGATAAGTATAAGTTCTATTTTGATTAAGAGAGCCGTTCAAATATAAATTAACGGGATTAGAAGTAGATTTATTTATTGTAAATGTCCATGAATCGGATTTAGACCAATTACCAGCTGTATCATTAGCATCTGATGTCCAATTCCATGTTCCTGTTGGTAAAACTATAGAATAATTATAAGTGTCAATAGTAATGTTAGTCATAAAAGCGCTATTAACTATAATATGCGAAGGATTTGTAGAATTCATAATTGTTATATTTACTTTATCAACACCAAGTTCATCACCCCATGTAATATTAAATTGGCTATATGTTGTATAAGAATAGTTTGTTGGTGTTATGTTTGATGGATTGATCCAAACAGGAGGACAATCAACTGGAGATTCGATTAACCATCCATTTAAAGTTTTGTAAGCATATATATCCACAACACCAAATGAATTTGAATCAATCATGGGCATGAAAACAGGACAACTATCATGCCCCCAATAATTTCCTTCATTATTATAGTAAAGGTCGATTGCACTATAACCGTAAACTGATAAATTAGAATTGTTGTATATGTTATTATGATAAATTATTGGATAGTTATCTCCTATAACAAGACCTCTATAATTTTCTGTAATATTGTTTTCTGAGATATTGTAGCTAGATGCTGAAGCAAGTGTTTGTATACCTGCTTGACTGCTTCCATTAATATTGTTTCTTATTATCTTGGTAGTTCCAGTATTAAATCCCAAGTAAATTCCATAAGATCCTCCATTAATCTCATTGTCTGTTATATTTAGTCCCGATTCAGAAGAAAATATTCCATAATAAACTCCGGTAATATTATTATTATCTGCTATAATTGAACCTTGTTGAACACCTATACCATTTCCATTTGAGGTTATATTGTAAATTGTGCTATTTGCCAAGATTACATTGTTTGATGAAACAACATTAATTCCATCAGCA
Organism: uncultured archaeon; assembly: GCA_964348065.1. Lineage (GTDB taxonomy): Archaea > Aenigmatarchaeota > Aenigmatarchaeia > Aenigmatarchaeales > Aenigmatarchaeaceae > CS1-C013. The sequence goes on along the minus strand of CAYGBE010000161.1, from coordinate 4,130 downwards.
AAACTATGTATTGTACAATTATTAACTACGGCATTATTTGAACCTGAAACATTTATACCTGTTGAACTGCCTAAACCACTTATAGTGGTTCCATTACAGTCAAGAGTAACACTGGCAGTAGCAATATTTATACCGTTTCCAGAACAACCAGTCAAACTATCACTCACATTAAGAGTCCTTGAACTTGTAAGGTTATCTCCACAATTACAAGGTATTGAACCACCACAGTCTGCAGCATAAACAACATTTCCAAAAATAGTTAGCATTAAGCTAAATATAATGAAAATTAACAACTTGTTCAAAGACGACACCTCTTCTCTAAAAAGAATATGTTATAAGCTGGCTTATAAGCATTTCTCCAATTAATAAACAATTTATTGTAAAGTTGCCTATTTTATTAAATGAGAAAATGTGCAATGTCAATCTTACGAAGTGATCTGGCAAAAAGCAGTTCAATTATATTTATTGCCTTATTCAGCTCTGGAATAATAATGTTCTTTGCTGAATTATATCTTTCAAATATACTTGGACCAGTGGTTTTTGGTAGATTTAAAACAATTATCTATCTTTTCACGTTTTTACCATTATTAATTGAGTTGGGAATAGATACGACCTTGATAAAATATATAGCAGAATTTGGAAGTAGAAGCAAAGAAAAAATAGGATATCTGGTTAAATGGCTCTTAAAACTTAGAATTTTCAGTTATGTGGTTTTAATGGTTCTAGTTTTCCTCTTTAGGGGGGAGCTATCATTAATATTCCTGAAAGATACTTCACTGAGTTATCTGATTATTGGTGGTATTTTCTTAGGAACTTTGCTAGTTTTTAATACGTTCGTTTCTATTGTTATTGGTTATCAAAAATTCAAGTTGTCTGCAATTACATATTTTTTAAATTCAACAATGTCATCTATTCTTGGTATTTTATTTATTCCATTCGGGCTTTTTTACATAGTCATTGGTTGGGCCTTTGGGCCTTTAATTGGAAATTTATTGAATATTAAGTTCTTTTTTGAAAGAAAAATAACCAAAAAAACAAAGGAGTTTGATATTAAAAAAATATTTTGGAAATTTAGTATGCCAATATATTTAACTAACATACCTGCAGCCTTGCTTAGTTTTATTGTACCGTTTCTAAGTTTGTTCTTTTCTCAGCTTCTAATTGGTTATTTCTCATTTGCCTTTATTTTCTATACTGCAACTTTAATGGTCTCAAATGCTATATCAATTGTTTTATTTCCTAAAGTTTCTGAACTCAACGGGTTAAAGAAACATGGTGTAGCAAAAAACATCTTGAAAAAAGTAGTTTTACTGTATGGTCTTGTTGTTATTATTGGTTTATTGTTCATTCTTTTTGTTTCAGATTGGTTTTTTAGCTTGTTTTTTGAGAGCTATTTACCAAGCTTGTTTATGTTTAAAGTATTAGTAATAGTGGGCCTGTTTTTGGGTTATAATACAATTTATGTAAACTATCTTAAGGGTTTAGGGAGAATTAAAAAATTTGCTCTATTTACTTTAAGTCAGAATGTCCTATTGCTTATTATTAGCTTTTTGTTGTTGAGTGTTTCCACGTTATAACTTTTTATATTTATCTTTACAACTTTTGTTAGTTAGTGGTCTGATGAAATCAATACTAAAGAATGGTCTAAAAAAGTACTGGTGGATTTTTGCATTAATAATCATATTTTTATTTTCCTATTACATAAGGTCTATAAATATAATTCCTGATAGATTAGTGTCATTTGACCCTATTTTCCAATACAGACACACTAAATATTTTGTTGACTGGGGACACTTACCAGCTTGGGATGAGTTGTCTTACTATACTGGTAGAGAGCATACCTTCTTTAACTATCCTCCGTTTATATTCTACTTAACTGGATTTTTATTTTGGTTAGTAAAGGGTTTTGGATTTAGTTTAATGACACTAGCAGCTTATGCATCAGCAATTTATGGAGCAATGATTTGTGTTGCAGCATTTTTATTGGGAAGAGAACTTTCTAATGAATATGGTGGATTAATGGCCGCAGCATTAATTGGAAATGCTCCGCAAATTCTTATAAGAACTTTTGGAAGTTCATATGATACTGACCAATTAGTATTGTTTTTCATAGTTTTAACAACTTATTTGGGTATCCGGGCTTTAAGAAAAAGGGACGTTTCTTCTTTTTGTTTGGCAACAATTGGTTTCACTGCATTTATGCTCACATGGAACATGTTTTTATACACTCTTGTAATAGCTTTTCTAGTTGTAGTGACTTACTTTGTTTTATCTTTATTTAAGAGATATGAAACTAGCAAAAATATTGCAGAGAGGTTTGTTCTTTCTTTAATGGGGATAAAGAACAGAATATTAATTTTAATAGGGTTGTTCATATCTTTAATTATTACAAATGTTTTAACAACTAATTTCAGAATAACGATATTTGATAATCTATTTGCTTTGTTTGGATTTGTACAAAGAGCTGAATCATGGATTGTAAACATATCTATTGCTGAGTTGCAACCATTTAGCATATTCAACTTTCAGGGTTGGGTTTTAGCAATGGGTAGAATAATAACTGGGGATAATATAGTTGATAGTTTCTTGGTTTTAATTTTCTTTGTTTCCATAAGTTTTGGAATAGTTTATAATTTCAAAAAAAAGAATCTAGGAACTTTATCTGTATTAATAACATTATTCTTGGTTGCAATAGTAACTACTTTCAGAGGAATTAGATTTACTGAATTTTCGTCTGCATTTTTCTTAATTTTAATAGGGGCTGGGTTTGGAAACATGATATACTGGTCAAAAGAAAGAAAGTTTTTAAGAACAATATTTTTGGGTTTATATATTTTAACCATTTTAATTGCATTTAATTCTGGACTTCAGTTGGGACCTGCCCTTGGGCCTGATCAGAACGCTAACTGGGACAGTGCGTGGGAATATCTTAAAACCAAAACACCTGAATTGTCTCTTGTAGGAACTTGGTGGGACCCTGGACATATGATTACAGGATTAGCTGAAAGAAGAGTTGTGGCAGATGGTGCCCACTGTACTTATGATTGTAAATTTACTATAAATGATAGAATAACTGATCTAGGAAAAATAATGGCAATTAGTGATGAAAACGAATCATTAAGACTAATAAGAAAATATCAGGGCACCTCACCTGAAGTTTATTGGATTGCTTCTGATGACTTAATAGCTAAATTCCAATGGCTACAATACTTTGGAACTGGTTGTGATGCTAGATATGAATCTAAATGTCCTTTATACATGATGATCTCTGAAAGTTCTAGGTCCTTTGATGAAGTAGGAAATATAATTATTAGAAATTACGACCTGACTCAGCAAAGTCGTGTTATGGTTTATAATGCTAATCTGCCAATACCTATACTTGTTCAAGGAATAAATGCTGCCTTATTTGATGAGTTCATAGTTTACAATGGTACACAAGCTATTCCTATTAGTTTTACTGAAGAAGAACTAAATTCTGTTTTAACAGGCCTTCAACCTTTAGAAAGACAACTTAATATTAGATTTACTAATCAGACTATACCAATGACCGTGTGGCTACCTAGACACTTCTCCTACTTAGTTATAATACCACCTAATCTTAGAAATTCTGTGTTTACGAAAATGTTCATGTTAGAAGGTGATGGGTTAGAACATTTTGAACAAGTTTTCAGGAATGAACAAGTAAAAATCTATAAAGTAGTTTAAAGATTTTTATGAAAAATGTTGCTTTAATTCCAGCTTATAATGAAGAAAAGAATATTTTAGAAGTTATTAAAAGAACTAAAAAATTGAGAAAGTTTAATAAAATAATTGTTGTTGATGATGGTTCTACTGACAAAACCTATGAAATAGCTAAAAAAAACAAAGTTATTGTTCTGAGACATGAAAAGAACAAAGGAAAAGGTGAAGCAATAAAAACCGGTTTTAATTACATTAAAAAAAACAAAGGTATAAAAAATTTAGTTATCATAGATGCTGACCTACAATACGAACCAAATGAATGTATAAAACTTCTTGAAGCTCTTAAGAATAATGATTTTGTTATTGGTTATAGAAACTTTTCTAAAATACCGTTCAGACATAAACTAGGTAACTTTGTATGGAAAAATAGTTTCAATGTTTTATTTGGA
>CAYGBE010000160.1:0-6440 GCA_964348065.1 uncultured archaeon | reverse complement strand
GGTTCGAACTCGAGGATTTTGTGGCCGATCTCGAGCATGGACGGGATGTTTTTCTTTTCACCGTCGTACTTCTCCGTGACGTTTATTCCCCTCTCTGAAAAGGTCTCGTAAATGAGCTGCTTGTAGATACTCATGACGCCGTGCCCAACATAAAAGGCGTCAGCGAGGATTTCGAGGTTCTTATCGATCCAGCGGTCGTACTCAAGACCAAGGGGAGGAACAAGCGGGTTGACATAGAAGGGGCTGATGTTTCTTCCAACCGTGAAGATATGGAAATCCCTGCCCCAGTTCGTGGAGATGATGTTTCTGAAGTTCTTCTGCCAATCAAAGACCATGACTGGGACCCTCAACCGCTTCAGTTCCCTGAGCATGACAAACCCGGCGTTTGTTTTACCGCTTCCGGTGATTCCCAGAATGCCGCAGTGCTTTATGAGCTCGTTTGCACGTAAACCGAATGGGTAGAGCCTCCTGGGTCCATAGTAGATCTCTCCGAGTCTGATTTCCCCCTGGGAGGTCTCCCTGTCAGGAGGGGGAAGATAGGGGTAGTTCCTGACGTAGGTCTCCTTGAGGTGTTTGGATTTGAGAGCGAGGAGCTGGGATCGGATCGCGCCTCCGTGCTCTGGGAACATCTTGGCTGCGAGGAATGCGTTTGTGACTTTCTTCTTGCCGATGATCGGTTCCAACTCCTGGCAGAGCTCCTCAATCTCCTGCATCTAAAACACCCTGGATTCTTTTGAGGGAGAGATATTCAGGCATCAGATCGAGAAGCTCCTGGCGCAGTCTGAAGATTTTCTCCTCGAGATGTTCCTCGGTATCGCGTCTCCTCTTCTGGAGGTCCTGTATCCGGGTCTCCAGGCTTCGTTTCCTGCTGTCCACAGATTGCCTCCAGCCGAGCTCCCAGTTCTCGATGACGCCAAGCTGGCTTTTCTCACGGCAAAGCTCTGATTCAATCTCATCGAGGGATTTTGAGCGCATCAAATGGTTGGCCTGGATATGCCTCCGGATGTTCACGATCTTTTCACGTAAAACGAGAAGCTTGTCCTCAACAAAGGCCTCACCCATGTCAGGGCTGGCAAAATCGGGTTCCGGCCGCATGGCCGGGAGTTCGGTCTCGTATTCGATTTCCTCACGTTGAACAGGCTCGATGAGCGGGGAGGCATAGGTTTTGTCGGATATTTCTTCCGGAGACGCTGTCCGTACCCAAGTCTGGCGCAACATGACAATTTACTTGATTTCTTAAGGGGATCTTGATATTTAAAGAATTTGGAGGACCCGCAGTTTGAAGTGACCCTCAGGGGACACGGTCATGCTGGACCGCACCCACCGTCAGCCTAAGGCCGGAAGGATTTGGATACTCATTAGCGTAGCCGCCGCTGTTACCCTCCTCGCTGCTCTGAAATTGTCCGACTATTTGAAATCCAAGGAAGTTTCTGTTGTTCCTGAGACTGTTCCAGTGGTTCGGACCTTAGACAAAGCCCCCTCCGAAGAAGCCAGGTCAATACTTCAGGAAGGTTTTGGAAAGAAAATGGAGACTGCACAAGATAAGCTTTCAGAGACAGTGCCTCCAAAACTAGGCCTTAAACCCCATCTAGGCGGACTCGCATGGATAGATAATGGTGGGTGGATTTATCCAAACAACATCGTTGATTCTAACTACGATTTAACAAAAAAGGAACATGCAGCCCTAAAATATGTTGAGGAAATCAATAGAAAGGATATTTCAAAATGGGGTATGCCCAGGTATAGCAAATACAAACTTAAGGAAATGGAAGCTTTAGATTTCTACGGACCTGATTTCAAGCATGTTTTCAAGAAAGGTCAAAAAATCATTTTAATGAAATATTTTGGTCGTGCTGAAGGAGAACTTAGAGAACTTATATTAAAATTCAAGACTGATGAGAACGGAAACTTTTACGTTCATGGTGTTTTATAATTAAGGCCATTGTCCAGTGTAATCTAGAATTTCGCCTGCAGTAAATAATGAAGAAAACAACAGCTTTTTTATTATTGGTTTTCTTGGCGCTTTTTTCTTCACCCGCTATGGCAGTGGTTCCATTGCCGTTCTTTGAGAGCTTCGAAGACTATCCAGTTGGATATCTTCCAGTGGGTCCCTGGAAAACCCTAGCGGTGGCCGCAAGTATCACAGACGCTGATGCCCACAGAGGTTCCAAGTCTATGATGGTTTCCGGTGGCCCCTATGCCTGCAAGAGTGGCGTGGTAGACTTAGGGACGGATTTCTCGGACGTGATTATATATCAGGCATGGGTCAAGGTACCGGTCGCCGGCAGAGGGGCTAGGATAGGCTTTATGGAGCAGATAATTAGTATGGCCCCTGTTTTCAACGCGATATGGTTTCATCCCAACGGCTATCTATATTTTCACAGCCATGACTACAATGCTAACATCAATGTTCCTTTAGATGTTCAGTACAACGTCGGTTCTTGGGACCATATCCGGGTGGAACTCGACTTTTCGGCCCTAACCGGTGACATATACTTCAACGGTGATATCATCGGAGATGATATACAAATATCTCCACGCGATGCTGCAAATGAATGGCCTGCGGGGACAGTTAACTATTTTCCTTTGAGAAGAATAGGTGCGTATTCCTTTCCGGGAGATGATGTCTACATTGACGATTTCTATGTGCAGGAGGGCATGACAATCGATCACGGCATACCGTTCCTCTATCCTCCTGTGGAGGTTGAGGTTAATAGGGGCCGGTACCAAATTGGTTTTATCAAACACATTGACCCCAAGGACCCCGACAACGTTGACACCAATAGGACACAGAAGGTCGTGCTGGACGAGCAGGGAGAAGTTGTGGGGAATAGAGAGATCCTCGAGAAGGTATTCTTTACGGATTTCGTCTACAAGCCGTCCTATCCGGATCAGGTTTTCCTGGGGCCTATCAATTTCCCGGAATACTATCAGGATTGGGAAAAGTTCCTGCACAATCTCAATCTTTCTGACGCGGTGCTTTTTGTCAGAGACGCAGCGTCGCGGGCCTTAATGGAGGCTACGCTTGCCGCGCTGACTGGTGGAGCGTCTGTTACCGAGACGGTGAAAAGAACTTCCCTCAAGATTGCGGAAAAAACAGCCCTTGGCCTTGCGAGAAGCGTTGCAACAGACCCGGTGGGGTATCTAAAAGGACAGACAAGAGGTGTTTTGTCAGGTGCGATAGACAGCCTGAAAAGGGCGGAGTCGGTTTTTGAATCCACTAAGGGAGGAACACTGAGCTATCAAGACGCTCTTAAGATCCACAGGGGAGTGGCTACTGGCATGAGCTACGGGGTACAGTCCAAGATATTGCTGGCACAGCTAACCCTCCAGCAGGGAGGAGGGGGAGATCTGATGTCCCAGCTTGAAAAGATATCCCTAAGCATGGCTGACCAGCTCGTCATGGATGTGGCATCCCTTTACAAGTCTGCTGCGCCGCTTGTGACGGTTGGGGTCGTGGGGTTGAATATAGTGGAGTTTCTACGGGCGAATGTCCCCGTTTATGGAGAGTATTTGGAAAGGCTAGAGAAAACTAGAAAAGTATACAACGACTATAAAGGTAGTCTCGAATGGAAGCAGGTGATTGAGCCATCTATCAAATACAATCAGGCTCTGGCAAAGGCGCATAGTGAAAAAGTTGGAGGTGAGTTGTCCGGTGAGAAAAATCTGGAATCACAGCAGAGAGTGCAAAAGACCGAGACATCTAAATCCACAACGGAGAAGCACGAATTGAGCGAGCTAGCAGTCGTTAAGGGCAATACGGTTTACCCAAATAAAGTTGATAAGAAAGTATTCGGCGGTTACAAATACAATTTAAAGAATCCTGAGCATGTCGCTCTTGCCCTCGTTGAAGGTATAAATAATGGAGATTTGTATTTACTAAAATCCCTAGCGGGAGGAAAAGAGGAAGTTTATGCTACATTGAAACAAAGTCCAGAAAAGGAATTGCTGGATGGTAAGAAGATAACAAGTTATGAAGTATTTGATATCAGTCAAGGAAGTAATAACTCGGGACAAACAATAATTAAAATTAGATTGGAAGGGGAATCTCAACCGAGAAGGTTATGTATAGGATGGAAACAGTTAAAAAATGGATATTTAGAAGTTTGGGGTTTAAGTCTGTGATTTTAAGGCCATTGGTTTCTTTTAGTGGCACTGAAATAAGCAAGTGCACAATCGGCCCCCGTTGAAAATAACCACCCAATAGGTCCACCAATCTTGGCAACTTTGGTAAATACGCTTATGCCAATATACCCTGTTGTTACGGCAAAATCAGTTTCCGGCCGCATGGCCGGAAGTTCGGTCTCGTATTCGATTTCCTCACGTTGAACAGGCTCGATGAGCTGGGAGGCATAGGTTTTGTCGGATATCGGTTCAAAAGACTCTTTCCATTCCTTGGTTTGCTGGGGCATATCTTTTTACTTGATTCTTGAGAGATGGTTGTGAGATTTTTAAGCATTATGGAAAAGAGTGAACTGAGAGAAGATCAAGAGAGGGAATTGATCGAGTTCCTGAGAGAGAGGATTCGGTCCTGCGCGGTCAAAATGTTTGACTGGCCGCTGCTTCCGGAGGATCTACCCCGAGTGGAAAAGGTGGTCAGGAAGTTCGAGAATTTCGTGTTCGGCATTGACGACATCACCACGAAGGATCCTTCCTAGGCTTGAGTAGGGTTTCGATTGTATCTACACATGCTGAAATATCTTTGGTGATTTCGGCTTCTGTGAATCTCAAAATCTTCCACCCACCACGGTTAAGAATCCAATCTCTAAAGCGGTCACGCGGGTTGCCTGGTTTGTGCCATCTCCCACCGTCACATTCGATTCCCAACCTCTGTTCGGGAAAGACGAAATCCAGTATGAATCCCGAGCGGACGGGATAGAATTGCTCAAATTCAAGTCGTCTGTGCTCTAGCTCTTCTCGCATCTTTCTCTCAAGACTTGTCTCGTGTGGGTTTTTTGACAGGTTCAAATTTCACCACCTTGAAGCGACCGAAACGCGGTCGAAAATCGCCTATTCCACAGAATTTTCCTGCATCTGTAAGAATATCCTTTATAATGTTAGAGGTCACCCTTTCATCAATATTCAGAATCTGGAGATCTAACTCCCATTCATCAAACCTTGGACGTGCCCGGATTACCCTGCTTCTCTGGACTACGACATTCTGCAGGTCTATCTCCCACTTTGGGATTTTGTGTGGTATCAATCTTGGCTCAACGAAAACACCACCCTTGAAGGCATCTTTGTATGTCTTTTTGGATTGTCCTGGAATTCTGTAATTTGTGGCTGCCTTAATCATTGCAGATTCTATGTGAACTGAAGGATGTACTATTTTGCCTTTCTCGTCTTTATATAAGGAATTTTCTGCATCCTCTTGGTTATTATATTGCCTGCCTGATTTTCTGACCTTCATTGTGTCTTGACTGTCATTGAATCTATGCATTAATAGGGGAGATGTCCCCCTGATTGTTACATTTATCTTTTCTTCCATCAAATCACCTGAGCTCTGTAAAAGCAGGGAACATAATCCCTACCTCACCATAACCTACCTAACCAGACGCCAACACAACAAACCGCACCTAACCTCAACGTGCCGCACCTGACCCCACCGAACCGGAACAAGACCTACCGGACCGAACCATACCCAACCCCAAGCATGATTTACTCGTAGTCGTATCTCTTGCATCTGGGACACGCTTTTGGTTTAGTCCAACCATTCTCCTTGTAGAAAGTGAAAAGCTGCTCATCGATTATTGCACTAATTTGAGAAACATGAATATCACCTATCTCACCCCATTCACATGCTTGTGAAAAACATCGGGTCGGCTTGTAGTATCTCATATGGGGTTCGTCGTAGGTCTCATCGATGTATCGCTGTTCCTCTTTGTCAACACCCAATTTGGAGATGTCAAGAATCTGACCAAAAATCGGAAGGTCCGGTCCGTGGCGGAAATTAATGAAATACTGGCCTGGCTTAATCGCCGCCTGAGTGAGCCTGACCCGGGCATCTGCCGCCTCCCGAGCCTTGCGTTCGGCCTCCATCATCTCCTCGAAGGAGCCATAGAAAGTTACTTTCACATAACATCACCCTAAAACCATGAAGCCAAGAAAGGCTCATCCCCAGTCTCTAGGGCTCTTTCCACCAACTTTTTGGCCAGCTTGTATTCAGCCATATAGCCGTGGTGGTAGTGACGTTTCCTGATTGAATCCCGGAGGCACCTCCGGGCATCGCCTCTGTAGCAGGCGTCGAGCCACTCGCAATAATCCGGCTCATTGTTCATTGCGTGCCAGCCGATGATGGCAGCTTTGGTGGGAGTGGCATAGCCGAGAGATTCCGCTATGATATGTGCGGTTATGCTTGGGTAACGCTGCATGAATTCCTGGGGGGTTTGGGGTTTCTCTCTCGGCAGGGAGATCACGGATTATTTTTGGATTATCTATTT
>CAYGBE010000159.1:0-6797 GCA_964348065.1 uncultured archaeon | reverse complement strand
TTTCCACAAAGATACGTACCCCGTAAAAGCCCGCCTCATCAACTATGCTGCGCGCTTTTTCAACGTCCTTTGCCCGGCGCAACTGCACATATATCAGCAGCTCACTGTCCCGCGCCAGCTCCAGGGCAAGCTCGCACTTGTTGTCACCAAGCACAACGCAGATTCCGCGAGTAACGCCGATTTTTTCGAGAATCGGCCGGTCCTCTTTTGCCATCGAGACAAGCGGCCAACAGGACAGAATACCAGCGACTGTTATCAGTAAGCCTGCTTTTATCTTTCTCATTTTTTCCCCTTTAAAGAATTGCAAATACTGTTCACGTACTGAATAGGTTTTTGCAGCAACGAAATTTTAATATGAAGACAGACTATTGTCAAAAAATTCTTTTAGACTTAAATCAACAGGGTGTGGCTAATTTCTCTGATACCACGGCGTTGCCTGCCTTGGAGTTTACCCTCGATGTTAGCTCGCTTGCTTTTCTGTCGGGGGCCTGCCCCCTTGTTTAGAGTGCCGCCTGCCTCCTTGGTTAGAGTACTTTATACTCTGAGGGGGCTTTTCCCGCACTTATTGAGTGCTAACTCACGTATAATTAGTGCGGGGTCATTCTGAACGGAGCACAGCCTTTAGCCCTGAGCGTAGTCGAACGGGAAAGTGAAGAATACCGGTTTTAGCAGCTCTCGTTGGGCAACAAAAAAGGGCTGCAAGTATAATACTCACAGCCCTTCAGTTCGGTGATACGAATTGTACTTTATGTCCTGTGTTTTCCCGGCGCTGCTGCCGTCTATCACCCCCAGCTTGGTTTATTACTACTGTGCTGGTGGTACATTGCTGTTGTAGCAATCGCGGGAAATCTTCCAGGAACCATCGCCCTGTCTTTTGCAGATGGTCAAGGCTTTGCCATCCATATAAATTGGCTCGCCTCCTGCCTTGGGAGTTATTGATAAAGTGAAAGTACCACGAGTAAATCCCATGTCACCATCTACCTGAGTTTCCTCGGGATAGAGGACCATCTCGAGTGTGAAGTTATCGAAGAGGGGCTCCTCATTGGCCCGTAACTCCTCTTTTCCGAAAGTGGCAGGAGCATCTGGTCCCATCTTTACTATGTCATCTGCACATAAGGACATGTAAAGTTCTAAATCTCCAGTGTTACAAGCGACAGCAAATTGGTTCATAACATCCTCGATTGCAGCGATGTCGCCTTCGACATCTACCTTTTCCTCCGTTAAATACTCAGTAAGGACAAGCAGGTCCTGGACATCGACGATGCCGTCGCCAAAAGGTGTCGGGCCAATATCACAGGCTGGCTCATCCGTGTGCCAGTTGTCAACCATTATGTTCATATCTGCGTCGTCCACCGTTCCATCTCCATTAAAGTCAACGACCGGTAGAATTCTGACTTGCGATACGTCCCAGGTATGCGCCACACCAGGCTGGCCGGATTCGAAGTAAAGGGTAGAGCCGTCGACCGAGATGCTCGGCGAATCCTCATTAGATGAACTGTTAATGGTTGGCCCAAGATTCACTGGCCGGCCCCAGGGATCGCTTTTCGTTGCTCGTGTTGTCATCCATATATCGGTGCCGCCATATCCCCCGGGCCTGTATGTCGCGTTGACCGGATGATCGCTAAAAAAGAGCGTCAAGCCATCGGTTGAGATGCTCGGGTAACCTTCGGAAGCTGAACTGTTGACCGTTGGCCCCAGATTTACCGGCTGCCCCCAGTCGTCGTTTATCGTTTCCCGTCTCGTGACCCACAGGTCGAGTTCACCATGTCCGCCTGGCCGTTCCCAGGCGTGAAAGTAGAGTTCCAGGTCGTCGGCCGACAGGCAGGTCCCGAAGTCGTGGGCACTCGAATTGACCACTGGGCCGAGATTCACCGCATTGCTCCAGTCGTCTTCTTTCGTTGCCCGTGTCGCTACATACAGGTCGTCACGACCGTAGCCGCCCGGGCGGAGTGAGGCGAAGTAGAGTGTCAGGCCGTCTCTCGATATGTATGGGCAAAGCTCCCAGGAAGAACTATTGACCGGTGGACCGAGATTCACCGGGGTGCCCCAGGGGTCTTCTATCGTTGCCCGTGTTGTTACCCATATGTCCCCTGCTCCCAATCCTCCGGGCCGTAATGACAGAAAGTAAAGCTCCAGACCATCGGCCGAGATGCTCGGCGTACCGTCCGAAGCCGAACTGTTCACTATCGGCCCAAGATTCGTCGGCTCACCGAAGGTGAAATCCGCCTTCGTAACCTCCGCAAACATACACAACGCCAAAACCAAAACTAATAAAATTTTCTTTTTCATCTTACTGCCCTTTCAAAGCTTGTTAGTATTTTCAGGCTGCACACTGTGTGCAGCTTTGTTTGTATCAGTTGTCTTGCTCAAGAACCGGCTCTCAAGACTCGTTCGTCCTATTCATAGTAAGTGCCAAATTACGAGCAAACGGACATTTTTTATTGAGATTTCTTTCAAAAAATAGTAAAATTTAGATAAGGTCTTTGATTTCTGGAGGTTAGCAACAATTGGTAGATAGGCTTGCCGACAAAACCCAGCGTCTGGTTGCTCTGGTCAAGGGCGGCGATGAGTCTGCCTTAAACCAACTTTGCAGAGTCTATGGGGAGCGAGTGCATTGGATAATACGCCTTCGTATGGGCAGGGAGCTTCGATCCAAGCTCGAATCCATGGACCTGGTACAGGATACTCTCATTCATGCCTTAGGCAGATTAGACGATTTCACATACCAGAACGAGGGAGATTTCGTACGGTGGCTATCGACAATAGCTGAGAATGTGATTCGGAGCAGTCTAAAGAGACTGCATACTGACAAGCGTGATATTCATAGAGAAGTTCCTCTCGTCGAGCATGGACCAACTGACACCGGCAGATTTGTCGGAACTCCCGGACCAATTGACGCGACCACGCCGAGTTTGATTATGTCCAGAAAAGAAGATTTGGCTGAGCTTGCCAGAGCAATAGACCAATTGAAACCCGAGTACAGAGAAGTGATCATCCTGACGAAAATTGAGGGACTTTCCTACAAAGAGATTTCAGAAAGACTTGATAAGAGCCACGATGCTGTGCGAAAGCTTGTTTCTCGTGCGATATTAGCGCTGGCCAATATCTTTGAGAGTGATTGATGGCTAAACCCATTGACGACAATCAGAATCATGCCCTTGAAGAAGCTATGGAGCAATTCGTCGATTCGCAGTTGTGGGATGAAGAGCCAAATGTAGATGAATTTGTGAAACGATACCCTGAGTTTGAGCATCAGATCAGAAAGAGAATACGGAAGATACAGAAAATCCATGCCCTGTTCGATTCCCTTGTCCAGGCCGATGAGAGTGATTTTGAAGATGCAGTAACTGGGCAAGACCTTGTCGGCGAGAAGATTGGTAGCTTTGAGATAACAGAAGTGATTGGGCGTGGGGGAATGGGGGTAGTCTATCGGGCCCGTGACACCAGGCTTAAACGCTCAGTTGCCATCAAGAGCATGCCGGCTCAACTTAAAGACGACCCGACTGCTAAAATGCGTTTCAGCCGTGAGGCTGAGCTTTTAGCTTCTTTGAATCACTCGGGTATCGCTGTAATTTACGATATAATTGAGCAGGACGATGGCGCGGGTTATCTGGTGCTCGAATATGTTCCTGGTCTGACTTTAGCCCAGCGGATTGCTCACAAGCCGTTGAAACTGGAGGAGGCCCTTTCAATCGCCCAGCAGGTCGCCGAGGCGGTCTCAGCGGCCCACGACAAAGGCGTTATCCATCGAGACCTTAAGCCCAGCAACATTAAACTCACACCTGATGGCAGAGTCAAGGTGCTGGACTTCGGCTTAGCCAAGGCGGTCGGCAGTGAACCCTTAAAGAAGCCGGCTACCGTCACCCAGATGGGCCGCGTAATGGGCACGCCGGCCTACATGAGTCCGGAACAGGCACGCGGTAAAGATACCGACCATCGCACGGACATCTGGTCATTTGGCTGCATTATGTACCAAATGCTGACCGGCCGGCTTCCATTTGAGGGTGAGACTGCTACAGACACGTTAGCCCGCATTATCGAACGCGAACCCGATTGGGAGATGCTGCCGCAAGAAATCCCGATGAATATCCGAACTTTACTGCGTCGTTGCTTAGAGAAAAAGCCGCAACGGCGGCTCCGGGACATTGGAGACGCGAGCATTGAAATCAGCGAAACGCTGAACATACCTGCAACCGCACCGCCGGTGACCACGCCGTCGTCCATTTTGCTCAAGCCGCAGATCACTGCCGGACACAAGCTGCGAACAGCAGCGACGATTGTTGTTGCAGCTTTCGTGATCGTCCTGTCCGTCATAGCGGTGCAACTTGTCTTGAAAAAAGAAGTTCAACCTTCCTCAAAAGAGATACGACTGGTGGTTTTGCCGTTTGAGAATCTGGGCTCTACCGAGGACGAGTATTTCACCGATGGCATCACCGATGCTATCACCGCTCGTTTAGCGGTTATTCACGGACTGGGTGTCATCTCACGGCAGAGCGCAATGCAGTATAAAGACAGAGAAAGAAATACACAGCAGATAGCTAAAGAGTTGCGTGTCGATTACATTCTGGAAGGTACGTTCCAGCGTGAGCGGCCATCAGATCCAACCAGCAGAGTGAGGATAATACCCCAGCTCATCAATGCTTCTGAAGACACGCACGTGTGGACTGAAATATACGATGACGATATGAGTGAAATTTTCCGCCTGCAGTCTAATGTGGCTGAGCAGGTTGCACAGGCGCTGGACATTACTCTGCTTCAACCAGAACGGCAGGCATTGGCGTCCCGACCAACAGAAAACATTGAGGCGTATGAGTATTACCTACGGGGGAACGAGTATTTCCATAATGACATCAGGATTTCCATGCGAATGTATGAAAAGGCGGTCGAGCTGGACCCTGCCTTTGCAGTGGCCTACGCCCAGCTTTCAAGGGCTCACGTCCAGATGTATTGGCAATATTATGACCACAACGATGCACGCCTTGCCATGGCAAAGGAAGCCGGGGACAGAGCATTCCAACTTAATCCTGAACTGCCTGAAGCGCATCTGGCTCTGGGGCATTATTACTACCATGGTCATCTGGATTATGACCGTGCCTTAGAGCAGTTCGCCATCGCTCGGAAAAGCCAGCCTAATAACAGCGAGCTTCTGAGTTATATAGGTTTTGTTCAAAGGCGGCAGGGGAAATTCGAGCAGGCACTGACCAATCTCAAGAAGGCTTCCGTGCTTGATCCACGATCCGGATGGTTAGCGGCAGAGGTTGGCGACATTTTTATGCGCACACGCAAGTACACAGAAGCGGAGGATTACTTTGAGCGGGCTATATGGCGGGCTTTCGATATTCCGGGACCGTATCATATCAGGGCCAAGTTGTACCTACTCTGTGAGGGTAGCACTGATAAGGCGCGAGCAGTACTGCAAGAAGGTTTGCAGAACATTAATTCGCCTTCTCTTCAGCTCTATGATTTTATGATCAAACTCGATGTGTTCGATGGGAACTATCAAAAGGCCTTGGACCGGCTTTCTTTAAAATCACAAGATATTGATTATACGCGTTACTTTATCCCCAGTGCTCTGCGATACGCACTAATCTACGGGTACATGAACAAAAAGGGGTTAGAGCAGGCCAATTATGAGTCCGCTCGAAGCATTCTTGAGTCCAAAATCGACGAGCGGCCGGAGGATGCGAGGTTCCATAGCTCACTCGGCATCGCCTATGCTGGTCTCGGCCGTAAGCAAGAGGCAATCCGGGAAGGGAAGTTAGGGATTGAGCTGTTGCCTGTTACGAAAGATGCCTGGCGAGGGCCGTTTCGAGTCGAAGATTTGGCCCGTATCTATGTGATGGTTGGCGAATCCGACCTCGCTATAGAACAGCTCGAATATCTGCTGGGTATCCCTGGAGAAATCTCGATTCCTTTACTTCGGCTTGACCCGGCCTGGAACCCCTTACGCGAACACCCCCGCTTCAAAAAGCTCATTAAGGAAAACAAATAACCCACCGAGCCGCCCTCCGTTCTATGTCCTCCGTCTTCCTCCGTCTTCCGCCATCTGTAAGACGGCGCTATTTATGTGCTTATAAAGCACTTTTTGGGCATTTTTTTGTTGACTATATTTGAAACTATGTTATAATACGCCTATGTTAGCCAGCAGGCTAACATCAACCGCCAGCAGGCGACAATTTTGCGGAGAACCGCAAAGCCTGTCCTCGAATGTCTTAGTCGGGGATCCAGATTACAGCTTAATCATTTACCCAAATTATCCAAATTAACCATTTAACCAATGTCGCAGATCCGCCGTCGTATGGCGGAAACCATTAACTATGAACCATGAACTATGAACAACGAACTAATAACTACAGACAAATGGCAACTTCATTCGACATTTGTCGAATATTCTCTACAAATCGACCTTTTTATGCAAAACAAACCCAAAGTCAAGAACGCCAAAATCAACGTAAGCTCTTATATAACAAGTAAATATGTGAAAGTGGACATTTGGTGAAATCAGAAAAACAAACCCAATTCAAACCCAATCAAAGCCAATTTCCGAAAGGCCAAAATGAACTTAAAATCGCTTGCTAAAAAATCTGCCCACAACCAATCAACACTATGTTACAGATATTTATTTTTTGGGACTGACCGGAGAGGTTCTGATTGAGATTGGCCTGGATATTAAAACATTGTTCGTTGACCTATGGCATACTTTCAGAGATACGCTCCTTGAAAATGATGAGATAATCCTGTTATTGCGAGCAAAGCGGAGCAATCTCTATTGTTTGATGCTATAAGATTCACACGGT
>CAYGBE010000158.1:0-2851 GCA_964348065.1 uncultured archaeon | reverse complement strand
AACATCAGGTGGACATCAAGAATATGCTTGGTGCGGCGTACCTTTCCTTGGGTAAGTCACCCCTTTCATAAGCTGGAAAACACCCTGATTTCCAGGTGACAGTTTGACTCCAGAATGTCTATTAAAATTCCAAATAAGGCTTCAGCGGTTCATTCCAATAGAGCATTTGTGTCGACTTCGCGACACAAAAACTCGTAATTGATTAAGTATACGGATGAAGTGAAATTAATTAAGAGTTTTTGTGCCAATTGGCAGACACGAAAACTCACATTGGACAAAACTTCTTGGAATAAGCTTTAAGTTTCTGATAACGAATGCTATCATTATTGTGACTGATGAGAGATATTTCGGCTGTTATTCTGGGTAAGCATTTAACGAGCCAGTGCGTCGGAAAAAAACATCCAATATTGTGTAACCTTTCTGCCCGATTGCTTTAGTAATAGATAGAAGCATCTGGTATTATGAAAGGAGATGTTGTTATGACAGAAGAAAAGCATTGTCCTGAATGTGGGGCCGAGTTGTCGGCCGATACACCCGAGGGGCAGTGTCCACAATGCCTGATGAAGCTCGGACTTCCAACCGGAGCTAAAATTGACAAGGCAGGCGATACGAAACCTACCAGTGATATTCCTGTGAAACCTACACCTCCGGGCGGCTTTGTTCCTCCTGAGCCGTCAATATTAGCCGGGCAGTTCCCGCAGCTTGATATCATCGAACTTTTGGGTCAGGGTGGCATGGGCGCCGTGTACAAAGCCCGCCAAAAGCAGCTTGACCGCCTTGTGGCTCTGAAGATCCTGCCTCCGGAGATCAGCCAGACCGAGGCATTTGGCGAGCGGTTTACCCGTGAGGCTCGTTCACTGGCCAAACTGAACCATCCACGAATCGTTTCGGTTTACGATTTCGGGCATACGGAAGAAGGACTTTACTATTTCATAATGGAATTTATAGATGGAACGGATTTACGCCGTGTGATTCAGTCTGGTGCCCTTTCGGCGGATAAAGCGCTGGCAATTGTCCCACAGGTATGCGAGGCACTGCAGTTTGCCCACGAGGAGGGCATCGTACATAGAGATGTAAAGCCGGAAAATATTTTATTGGATAAAAAAGGCCGCGTGAAGATCGCCGACTTCGGCCTTGCCAAACTCCTCGACAGACCCGCTGCAGTATATACGCTCACACAAGCAGGGCAGAGAATGGGCACTCCGCATTATATGGCCCCGGAACAAATCGAACATCCCAGCCAGGTTGACCACCGCGCGGATATTTATTCGTTGGGTGTAGTCTTCTATGAAATGTTGACCGGCGAACTGCCTCTCGGCAGATTTGCCCCTCCCTCTCAAAAAGTGCAGGTGGACGTTCGCCTGGACAAAGTAGTCCTGCATTCTCTGGAAAAAGAGCCCGAACGCCGTTACCAGCATGCAAGCGAAGTTAAATCCGACGTTGAAGTTATATCCTCTGAGCCTAATGCGCCGATGCAATATCCCCCAAGAGCGACCGCATCCGTTCGGCCGCGATTTTCAAGGGCGGCCATTGTTGGAGCATGCTGGGCGTCATCGTTTTTACTTTTACCTTTCCTGTTGGCACTACACTTTACAAGTACATTTACGGAGGCTGTTTCTGCGCCGGGTGTTCCTATTGATGTTGCAGGAACATTGTTAAAGGTAGGCCCACTTGTACTTTTGACTATGACTTCTGTTTTTGGAACAACTATACTTGGCTTAGTGGCTATTTCGCATATCCGACACTCTGCGGGTCGGCTCTATGGTATGGGGCTTGCAGTGTTCGACGCACTGCTTTTCCCGCTTCTCTTACTCGACGCGGCAATCGTTGCTTGTAACTGGCTCGTGTTTAGAATTCCCGTCGTGCTTCCACTTCCGGGAGTGTTCAGGTTAGGATTCGCACTTCTGATAGCAGGAATCATCTGCATTGTAATTGACTTCTTTATTGTCCGCTGGGCATGGCGAAAAGCAAATAAAGGGCTCGCACCGGTTCAGCCTGGTGGCTCATTTACCCCAGCAAGCGTAATCCCCACAACGACACAAAGTCAGCAGCGGTATCCTTACATGCAAACCGGCATGAATAGGGGTGCAGCACAGGTTTGGCCGGGTGGGGATTCTGTACAGTCTGGAACTGCTTTTGGTGGCTTTGCACAAGTCAATCCGATGGAAAAGCACATTACAATTGTGGCTGTGCTCAACATCGTCTTTGGGACGCTGGGGATATTGATAGGTATTACAACACTTGCTGCAATTAGCGGTGGCGGTTTGATATCAAGAGATCCGACCGCAATGAAAATTACCGGAATTGTCGGGCCGGCGATTGGATTTTTCTTTTTCCTGACTTCCTTGCCGGAAGTGATTGGAGGTATCGGCCTCTTAAAACGAAGAGGATGGGCAAGAGTTTTAGTTATGATAATTGCAGTTCTTGACCTGTTGGAAATACCGATTGGAACCGCAATCGGCATATATACTCTCTGGGTTCTCGTGAATGAGAAGACCGCACAATTGTTCGCACAGGCTGCTGCTTCAAGAGAGAACAAGAAGTTAAAGTAAAAGGAAACTGTGTGTATGAGTGACATAACAGATGTAAAGTCACCTCTTTCAAAAGCTAAAAAACACCCTGATTTTCAGGTGACTTCGTGTCTCCATTTTGTCACTACAAATCCCAATTTTGCCTATGTCGAGTCCTAGAAAATGTCAATTTTTTGGGTAAATACAGATTTTTTTGATAATTTTTTATGTGTAATCGGATTAAGTATACGGCGCAAAAGAAATGTAGCTATCATATAATCCTATTTGGAATAAACAAGGCTGCTGATTCCTCAGACCAGTAGCCCTTCTGAGCATATTTC
>CAYGBE010000157.1:0-3219 GCA_964348065.1 uncultured archaeon | reverse complement strand
GCCTCGGACTATTTCTTCGTCATAAGCGTCGACCAGGAAGGCAAGTGCACTTCTATCGATGCCGGCACTTGGCTCAATCACGTAGGGGATGTATCGCTTCTTTTGCTCGTCATCGAAATAAGATAGTGGGCCGGACTGGTAATCCTCGGCCTCGCCTGAAAGATCGATTTTTGTCAGGTCGCGGTTGTTTTCAAACCATTTATTCAGAGTTCTTATGCCGCGCTGGTGCTGTCTGAGGTCGTAGTCGGTTCGGTTTGCGATGCCTTCAAGCTCCTGCCAGTCGCCGGAGCCGAAGGGGAATCTGTATTCGACATCGACACAGGCCTTCGCATAATGGGCAAGCTCGTCCGGGTCATGTTCACGGAAACGCAGCTTGTCTTTGTTCAGGCCTAATTCAATGTACCAGTTAAATCGTGCCTGTTTCCAGTGGTCGAACCATTCTTCATCGGTGCCGGGCTCGCAGAAGTATTCGAGCTCGGCCTGCTCGAATTCACGTGTTCGGAAGATAAAGGCTTTTGTAGTGACCTCGTTGCGGAAGCTTTTTCCTATCTGTGCGATTCCGAACGGTATCTTAACTCTTGTAGTGTCGAGGACGTTTCTGAAATTGGCGAAGATTCCCTGGGCGGTTTCCGGGCGAAGCTGCATTGTCATTGAGTCGTCAATGTTGGCGCCCATCCGGGTTTCAAACATCAGCTTAAAAGGCATTGGCTCAGTGAATTGTCCCACGGTGCCGCAATTGGGGCATACTTTGTTGCTTAAGTCCGGGGCTTTGGCCATAGCCGCATCGATTGCGATATGCTCGGTATGCTCCTGGGCTTGCTCCGCAATTTTTTCCTGGAGGTGGTCGACGCGGATTCTGGTGTTGCACTTTTTGCATTCGGCGATAAGGTCGGCGAATTTATCGGCGTGGCCGGAGGCCTTCCAGACCAGAGGATGCATCAGGATGCTGCAGTCGAGTCCCACCACGTCATCGCGCATCTGGACGACGCTTTTCCACCAGCATTTTTTGACGTTGTTTTTTAATTCGACGCCGAGCGGCCCATAGTCGTAGCAGCTTGCCAGGCCGCCGTAGATTTCGCTGGACTGAAATATAAAACCCCTTCGCTTGCACAGCGATACGATGTCGTCGAGCTTGGTAATTTTAGCCATATCTTGTCTCCATAATTACTGATTGGGCTTATTATATAGGCAAAACCGCCGATTACAAGGACTGAAAGCGACGGTTTGAATATGGAATAACGAACACCGAATATTGAATTGTAAAGCTGGGGATTTCTTATTTAAAATTCTATGGAATTTTATTTGGCATTTTTTGTTTTTATGTTAACATTACTTATAGAGGTTAACGTAGGTTAACTTGCTATACTATGGTTAACAAATGAGCCTATGAGGTAAGTGTATTTTAATTAAACACTTACAAACAATAAGGAGTGTTTTTTATGAAAAAAGGTGAATATCTTACGATCCCCCAGTTGGCCGAGATTTTGGGCATCAGCAGGGTAGCTGTTTATAGGAAGGTCAAAAAAGGCCAGATAAAGGCAGTAAAGATCGGGAGGGCCTTCGCTGTCCCTCAGAAACAAATAGCAGCTATTTTAGGAAAGACGCTGCGCCGGGAGGATAAAAAGGAAATCGACCGAGCCGTAGCAAAGACCGTTAAAGAGTACGGCCATACACTGAAGCTTTTGGGCAGCGAATAATGAAGACGATAACCATACAGGAGGTTGAATATATAGCTTTCAAATTGGCCAGGGAGAAATTCTCTTTTGACGAGCCGATTCCGGATTTCTCCACGCGTTTTCCCAACGCCCTGGAGAGTTGTCTGGCCGTTCCTTTTCAGAGGTTCTCAGGCAAATCTTTATATCCGACTCTTGTATCCAAAGCAGCTATGCTCTTTTACCTTCTTATCAAAAACCATCCCTTTCAGAACGGTAATAAACGCATCGCGATGACCACCTTATTTGTGTTTCTATACAGGAACGGCAAGTGGCTCAGAGTCGATACGCAGGAGCTTTATAATTTTACCGTCTGGGTCGCTCAAAGTCCGCGAACCGTTAAGGACGAAACAGTTAAAGCCACGGAAAAATTCCTTAAAAAACACCTCATAAAGCTCGAAAAATAGACAAAGCTCCGTTTTCATCAGATAGATACGATTAACGCTTCAAGAGATACGAATAGGTACGTTTGGGATCTTTACAGTTTTGCTCGATACGAGTTTTGGTTTGACGTGTGCTGTGTTTTTAGGTATGATAGGATTCAAACAATCAGGATTTGTCAGGGGCGATGTATGAACAAGAATATAGTAATAGTGGAAGACAAAATCCGAGAGTTTTGTGAACATCATCACATTCGCCGGTTAGCTATTTTTGGTTCGGCGCTGCGCGATGATTTTGGTCCGGACAGTGATGTGGATGTTTTGGTGGATTTTATACCGGGTCATACTCCCGGCTTTTTCAAGCTTTTCGAAATGGAAGAAGAGCTATCGGGCTTATTAGGCGGGCATAAGATAGATATGCGCACGCCGGAGGACCTAAGTAGATACTTCCGTGACAAGGTTGTCGCAACAGCACAGGTGCAATATGTCCGAAATTGACAATGTTCGTGTTCACCATATTCTTGATGCTGCTCGGGAAGCTGTTAGCTTCTCCAAGGGCCGATGTCGTGCGGACCTCGATACTGACAGGAAGCTAAATCTGTCGCTGGTTCGACTGCTTGAAATCATAGGCGAGGCAGCCCGCGGTCTCTCGCAAGAATTCCGTCAGGAGCATCCAGAACTGCCGTGGAAAAGCATGGTCGGAATCCGCGACCGACTTATTCACGGCTATTTTGACATCAACCTTGATGTGGTATGGCAGACTGTCACTGAAGACCTGACGCCCCTAATTGCCCAATTGGAAAAGATTGTGACCAACTAAAAGCCAGCGAAAAAGTCCTTAAAACACCTTATAAAGCTCGAAAAATAAATCAATCCAGTACTTCCCAAATCATAAATCCTCGATATCGTAGATTCGATGTCTTTTGGTGGAATAAATTAACTATTCTTTATTCGGACAAAGGAGAGTTGTAATTCAATTCTTAATTTACTGCTGTCGGTAATACTGCATAGCCTCCGGGAGCAATCTCTGGAGGTTGCTGATTCTGGTGGAGTCGGCGGGGTGTGTGCTCAGTATTTCAAGCGGCTGGGGGCCTTGTTTTGCCAGGGCCATTCTCTGCCAGAAATTG
>CAYGBE010000156.1:0-6400 GCA_964348065.1 uncultured archaeon | reverse complement strand
GTAGGCATCAAGACTTTCAAATCTGAATCGTCCCGGAGCTCCTGAAACGTTTCATCATCCTTAACCAGATAGTAGATCTGCCCCATGAACTGGTACCAGTCATCCTGCGTGGTAGGCTGCATCGATTCTCCTTGCAGCACCCTGGCTAACACCTCGTCTTGCACACTCGTCGGTGAAGCAGCTGTCATTCTATCTCCCTACTCAACTTCCTGACATCAACCAGATCAATCATCCACCGGATGATGTAGATGATTCCAATCCCCGAGAAGAACAAGGCTAAAACATAGGGTTTCTGTGGGTCCGCGGAAGCTGCACCCACAAAGTACACCAGGCTCATGATGATCCAAGTCATGCTTCCAATGATGCCGCTCCATGTCAATTCACGCTTAACTTCGTAGACCAGACTGAAAAACAAAGCCACTACTAGTAACAGGAAGACTTCCAGGTCAAACAAGGTTTTCTCCCCACCTCTTCTCCCTCAACGCCTGCAGCTGAAGCACCATCACTAGAATTAGGATGATGACACCTATTCCCATGAAAAGCAACGCCACACCATACGCCACAGGCTGAATCAACAGCCAGATAAACCCCATGAAAAGCCACGCAGCAAAACTGATGACTCCGAAGCCCACCCCTCTGGTGGTCAGAAACAAGCCTGTGAACACTAAACCCACAATGAGCATGACCACCAGATCCAGGTTCGGTAGAGTATTCATCTCCACAATCCACTGAGGCATCTGTCCAATCGTGATATACTGAAAGGTGGAATTCGTCCCTGAGGCAGAAGTGACATTCAAGACAACCGTGTAGTTTCCATAAGCAGCATAGCTGTGAACCAAGGTCACACCTGACCCTGTAGTATTATCCCCAAAATTCCATGAATACAAGGTTATAGGATCACTGCTGTCAGAGATGGAAGCGTCAAAGAGAACAGGATCCGAGATGTCAGGCCTAGAATTGTTCCAAGTGAACCTGGCGATAATGTAGTCTCCTCCAGGTGCTCCACCGGTAGGGGTTCCATTGAAGAAGCTCCAGAAAGTGTAGCCTTCCATACCAGTGAGAACTGACACGTTAACATAGTTTTCAGTGGAGCTGCCTGAGTCCCATGTGAAGTTGAGCCAGTAGTAGCTGGAATTCTTTGGCGATCCCAGGAGGTTCAGGCTGGTTCCATTGGCAAAGCCATATTGGGATCCATTCGCTAGGTTGAGGTAGCCTTCCTGTCGTGAAATGGCTTGGACGGAGAAGATTCCGTCAAGCGTGTGGTAGAAGGTGAAGTTTACTCCCACTGTGGTAAACGTCTGCAAGCCTGTCGTGTTCCAAGCATTCTCGGTGTTGTTCGCCCAAAACTGCCAAGATACAACTCTGTCCACTTCCACCGGCAAAGTTACGGAGACATTGCTCCAGCTCGTGGGATCAGCTAGGACCCCGTGAATCCGATGGTAAAAGTCATTGCTCCCAAAGAAGTAGTTGGGATTCCACCCATTAGCATAGTAGAAAGCGTTGCCTTCGTGTCCATCCGAGGTTGTAGCATAGAGATAGTAGAAGCTCTGAGGTTCACTGGGCGCGTCATGCAGTTGAACGGCAAAGCAGAAGGATCCAAAACCTGACAGCTCATAATACTGAGAGCTGTTGAACGTGAAGGTCATCCACTGCCATGATCCACCCGAAAGTGTGGTTAAGTCCACCAGTTCACTGTGAGAAAGGGCGGATCCTGAGGGGATCCCGTTGTCTGAAGGAACGGATTCATTGCAGTTGTAGATCACACACTCCAGATGACCTTGAGGGTTGCTGGACTTGAGATAGTAGACTTCGATCTCAGTGATGTTGATTGCGTGAGCATAGGGGTTTCGGAAAGTTTGTCCTTGAGCGGAAGTATCGTACTCGGAGGTCTGCGTGGTAGGGTGGATGTATTCAATCTGTTTTGAGGCGGCTCCACCACCAAAAGTGATGTGTTCGGAGAGAACTACACCTTGGAAAGGTGTAGCGGTGTAGTTGTACCAGTCTCCATTATCCGTTCCATTCCATCCGAAGATGAAATGGCTCATGTTAGTCCAAGGGGGCGTGTTCTGATCTGCAGTCCAGTTGCAGATGAATGTTGCCTCAGTGTTTGCTTGATGGGTGTCCACCTGCCAGAGATCCGGTTGGGGCGTGGGTGGAAGATGCCACCATATTTTGAGTTGAGCATGAAGAGTTGAGGGTTGACTCCAATCTTCCATGTACTGATATTCACTGGTTGTCGGAGCTATGGCGTCAGTGTCTTTATGAGAGCGAATGACAAGGTTGGTGAAGGTTGTGAGAGAGATCACTGAGTAGTTGAGTAGCCTTGATTCATACCATCCTGTTCCACCGGTGGTGTCTGTCAATCTATTTCCGAGCTCGTTATCCTCTACATCGGTGAACATCCCGGAGTGAAAGGTGTGGGTTCCGGTCCACAAGGTGATGGAGATATTGAAGTCCATGGTGGAATAGTCGAGATCAACATAGTGTCTGATGGATGCATTGTCAATGATGGCGGTGTCGTCTAAGCTGCCGGTGTTCCACTTGACAAAGGTTCGGTAGACGTAGTATTGGGTAGTGATTCTCTGCCCATAAGGATCATAATAGCCAGTGTAGTAACCATACTTGACTCCACCACCTGACCGCGCTGTTGCGTAGTTAGAGTGTCGGCAGTAGGCGTAGCCATCATAGGCATTATTGTTGATTGTGAAGGTTGTCAAAGTCGGATCTATGACAATCTCTTCTCCCTGAGACAGCAACACATTACCAATGACAATATCCGCTCTACCCCTCTCTACTCCTTGATAGGTGAACGTGGAGAGTCTGATGGTTCTGATCCAATCATTCACCCAATCCACTAGCCCTGAGGTCTGATTCAATTCCAAGTGGCCTAGATCATCAAGATGGACTTCAAGCTGCTGCTGCCAAGCCTTAGACGAGTTCCTGAAAACTAGCCGATTCCAGACTCGCTCAACCACTTGAGAACCAAGGACTAAGCCTTCATCTTGCCCCTCCACCAAGTCTGCTGGGATCCCCAGCAACGTCATGACCGCTCTGAACTCTAAGGTTCCACCTGCTAAGACTCGTCTGAACCCAATAGCATGTTTCAGAAAGCCTGAGGGTTCCAGATAGTAGTTGATAGACATCCAGCCAACTGTACCAAAATCCGGATGAGTCTCTCTGAAGATCCCGGTGACGTTGAAGAAGGTCGGATTGAAACTCACTTCATAGCTCCAAAATTCCCTTATCAACGTCTGCCACTCTCCTTGATAGAAAGCTTGGATGTTCCAGACTTCCGCACAAACAGGATCAGATCCGTTGGGAGCATAGAAAAGAACGCCTTCCAGATCCCATTCATTGCTGATGCCTATCCTAACTTTTACTTTGGAGTTTGTGACTAGAAAATGAGGGTTCATGTGGTCTCGGTTGTCAACTACCGAGAAGTTTCTCCACGTGGCAGAATCAGAATCCCAAAAAACTTGTGGGTCCAAATAGAAGGAATGCACAAAACTATCATTTCCAAGATTCTCTCTGTAAGTGAATTCGTCAAGCCATCCTGTAGAAACAGCCTCTGCTGCTTGTCCCTCCACCAGGGTACATGGCTGAACTTGGAGAAACAAAGCGAATATGATGGACACGATCATGAGAAAGGGAATATGTTTCAGACTTGGCAAGTTGGATCTAATTATAATCTTGTTGAGGTTTTGCTATTTAAAATTAAAGCTAGAAAAAAGAGGAAGATTTGGGTAAGGCAGCTGATGGTTAGGTTACTCCGCCGCCAGCTCTGCCCAAGCTTGAAAGAA
This sequence comes from uncultured archaeon, assembly GCA_964348065.1. Classification (GTDB taxonomy): domain Archaea; phylum Aenigmatarchaeota; class Aenigmatarchaeia; order Aenigmatarchaeales; family Aenigmatarchaeaceae; genus CS1-C013. The sequence goes on along the minus strand of CAYGBE010000156.1, from coordinate 2,600 downwards.
CCAAGGCCAAGATTCCTACAGCGGCTGATATGATAATACCTACCGATGCAAGCGTCAGCCCGGTCCAGACATTCGTGAACAGAGTGGATCGTGTTGCATTACCTGCCGTTCCAAGATCCATGCCAGTCGCCACGGTCTGCAGGTTTGCAGCTATGATCAAAGCAATCAGAACCACAATAACCAACGCAGTCATGGCGATGATGTCTGAAATCCTCACACGTCTCACCAGTCAGGGCTTTGTCATCATTTTTAACTGGCATGAGCATATTTGAAATAACTTTCCATGGAATACTTGCACAGGAAAAAAAGAGGAGAAACGATGGGCATTGATCGCTTTTAGGTCACTCCGCCGCTGGCTCGACCTAGGCTTGAGAGAACGAGGGCTAATATCCCAACAGCAGCTGATATGATTATGCCGACAGAAGCCAAGGTTAGCCCAGTCCAGACGTTAGTGAAAAGTGTAGCTGATGTTGCATTGTACGTCGCTCCCTCAGTCGTGTTGCCAAATGACGCTCCAATGTTTGCAGAGACATTCTGCAGGTTTGCAGCTATGATCAACGAGATCAAAACCACGATAACCAGAGCAGTCATCGCTATGATGTCCGCTATCCTCACAAGACTCACCTATCCTGAATTTCAGTCGTCTTAACTGTTAAATAGTAATTTGAAATAACTTTCCATGGAATCATTGTGACGCCAGAAAAGCAGAAAAAACAGCCCGAAATCGAAGTGAAACCTCTCAACCTGAGAAGAAGTTCAAACAAACCTGTTGAGAGAAAAGTTAGGATGGAGCATCGACAGCCCATTATCGGTATTCCGAAAATGGTGTTGAAGCAGATTGGCATTGTCTTAAACGTTGACGTTAAAGATCTCTATGTTGAATTCAAGGATCCTAACCCATTACGAGGAGAGGTTAAGATTCGGTTTCGCAGCAAGCGAAAGCTACCTGAGCAGCTTGACAAACGTGATCGCCAAGGCTAGGGCAAGGAGGAGCCAACTGATGTTCAACGCGACGGCTGGCAGCATCGCTGACAAGATTCCACCCACTCCACCAAACAGCCACATGATCGCCAAGACCGCCCTTAAACTGTGATAGCGATTGTAGGTTGTCACGGAGAAGAACAACACGATCAAGCCCCAGAACAGGTCTCCAATGTAGTATGTCCAGGGAGTGAAGAGGAAGGCTAGAAGATCTCTTCTGATCAGGTGGTAGGTCATCGTTTCAAAAGGATTCAGCTCGTAGTATTGAAGAATCACTCGAGAGAGGTAGCTCTGGGATCCCCAGTGGAGGGAGGAGTTGGTTGATCCATCATACCTACTGACATGATAGTGAAATATCCAAGTGTTCTCAGGCAGCCTGATCAGTAAGCCACTTCGAGTGATGGAGACCACTCTGAGTGTCCAGCTTCCCTCATTCCATCTGTGGTAGATGCGAATCAGCACTGCGTCAATGATGTTATTGTATGCGGGACAGACCCAACTGCCTGTTAGGGTGCCGTTTCCGTTGGAGGTTCTTGTAACTATGGCCACTGGGGTTCCTGATGTTAACTCTGCAAGTTCTCCGGACGCACTTAAGATCCACACCCGGACTCCATAGCTGGTGTTAGCTGTTCCACTGGTAGTTCGATTGTCTGTGGCCGGTGTGAAGCTTTGCACCGAAGAGAGTCTGTACCCTAGGATTTCATGGACGGTGTGAGTGTCAGACCTGAAGTACCATGTGGCGTTCACTCCATCACTGACAAAGACTGGTGGTACCCAAGGTGGAGCTGCTTCTTGAGTGTAATGGATCTCCAGAGTGATGTTGCCACTGACTTGCTGCTGTGTGATTCTTGAAGAGACCTGGGTTGAGTTGACCAGCCAATAGGCGAAATCGTAGTTGATGCCCCCGTAGGTCCAAGTGGCTGGAGCATTGAAGACGTATGATCCTTCTGTCAGGTTCAGATCTGTCTCGGGAGTCTGATAGGCACTGGTGTTGATGAGAAAATCCACGTAGATTTCCGGAGTTGATGTGACACTTACGTAGAATTCCTCGTCTGCAGGTGGCTCCTCAAGAAGTGTGGTTCCAGCTCGAATGGTGTCGATGATAACTTCTACTGACCCACCTACCGCAGCTCCCACTGCTCCATATTGTGCTCCTACAAAAAGCTGTTCGATAGAACTAGCGTAGCTGTCATACTGCAGGCCACTATTCTGTTCAACCTCTCCAAGATATGTTTCCCAACGCCACTCATAGGGATAGCCACTCCCAGTGTAGTTTCCATGTAACCGGAAATTGTACCATTGACCTGTCGACACAACATCTCCGTATCCCCAGTTTCCTCCTTCTCTGTTACCACTCCAGATTCGGAGGTCTCCACTAGGCCCCGTCTTTGTTAAGCCCATCTCCACGTTGTGAGGACCACCACTCTGCAAGGTGAAGAGGTTGAGGTATCCATTGCTTCCATACTGGTCCGGATTAAATGCTACGATGTAGAACATTCCGCAGGCCCAGTATTCGGATCCGCTGATGTTGCTGGTTTCTTTCGCGTAAATCACCGTCTCCAGGTCGGAGACTGAGTAGTTGAACGCGTAACTAGTGCTGTTGTGTGTTATGCTGCTTG
>CAYGBE010000155.1:0-113296 GCA_964348065.1 uncultured archaeon | reverse complement strand
CATGGCCATCGTCAGCTCGTACCTTGAGGCGTGCAGTTAAGTCTGTTAACGAGCGAGACCCACGCTGCCATTTGCTATCATGTTCTAGATCCCAAAGATCAAAAACATGAGCACTATGGTAGGACCGCTGGTGATAAACCAGAGGAAGGAGTGGGCGACGGTAGGTCCGTATACATCATGAAACCGCAATTTGATACTAAGATGATAGTTTATTTTCCACCTGAGGTTTCTGGTGGCGGAAGGCCCAGATATCCTTGGCTACACGCGGTCTACAATGGTTGGGACAATGCGTTGCAACGCCGAAAGGCGAAGCAAATCGCCTAAACCCAATCCCAGTTCAGATTGTGGGGTGCAACTCGCCCACATGAAGCCGGAATCCCTAGTAAGCAAACGTCATAATCGTTTGCTGAATATGTCCCTGCTCTTTGCACACACCGCCTGTCAAGCCATGCGAGTAGACTTTTGGTGAGGTTTGGCCTTAACTAAATCGAGCCAAGGGTCTGCGAGTGGGGCTAAGTCATAACAAGGTAGCCGTACTGGAAGGTGCGGCTGGATCACCTCCTTAATATTTTTACAAGAATCTTTACTACATTATTTTCCATTTTCTTTTAACAGAAAGCTATTTTAGAATATAGTATAAAATTGTTACAAAAAATGAAAATATAGCAGCAACTAACAAATCTATTTCATTTGTTAAAACATGTTGAAAGCTCATATACCAAGGCCAACTTCCCCATGTCCATGCCATATTGTCTACTGCACCATATAGAATAAAGAGTAAAAACAAAGTGACAAATAGTAAAATTGCTCTTGACATTTAATACACCTTAAAAACATAGGCTAAGATCATTACTAAAAAAGCAAAAGCAAAGGCCATTGAAACATCAATATAATGTGTTAAAACAACTGAAATACTCGATCTTATATCTCCTCTATCCCATGTCCATGCAACATTATCTAATGCAGCATAAAAAATAAAAAGTGTGAACAAAGTTAAAAACATGATAATTCTTTTTAATTCTTCTCTTGAACCTATTAAACCACCAATTGACCCAAATACTAAACCAACCACAGATAAAGCTGGAAGTGCAAAATAGTTGTTTGGAATTTTGATTATGTTTAATAAAGGTGTTAACCAAGCAGCCATTGAAACCTCCAAAGGTATTCCATAAACAGTTGTTGTATACGTTGTGATGGTTCCATGAATTATTCCACCGATCAAACCTGCTAAAAAACCACTTACCAAAGCTTTTGAAGCTTTGTCTTTCATACCAACATAAATTCCTGCAACTAATGCAGAAATAATAATTGCCCAAGGAGTAAGAATTGGAACAAGATAACCTATTAGAACAGCCCATATTACATACATCAATGAAGCAAACACAATTTTCTTTATTTTCATATAGATTAATTGTTATTTGTTAATAAAATTTTTATCAGAAGTGGACCGGGTGGGGCTCGAACCCACAACCTCTACCTTTCTTACGTGTTATTCACCACACGATGCAAGGGTAGCGATCTTCCATTGATCTACCGGCCCATAGCATAATATATTAAAGAATATATTAAAAGTTTAATAATAAATTAAATTGCACAACCACAAACTTTTCTACAATCAGAAGCAGTTGGTGCACCATAATATCTTCCACATAATGCCTGTAGAGTATCAACGCCTGGTGTTCCTGTTGTGCCATCTTGATTAACATCATAATCAACTATCCCATAACAACACGGATTTGTTGAATCATAGATTATAGAAGCCGGATTAACTGATGCGCAGGTTTGGTAATTTCTCATTAAAAGAGAGCAACCTGAATTTTTTGCTGCTTCTACACTTATGCTTCCTGCTCCTCCAACCCATCCACTCATCCACAACGAGAGAACTCCTAAAAGAACAAGTAGGACAAGTGCGATTATTACCAGAGTGCTTATTGGAAGCTCAATACCTTTCATATTTTCACCATAATCAAATTAAGCAGCACAACCACAAATTTTTCTGGTTTGTCTTTTTTGTTCTCCTGCTGCTGCCGTTGGATCTACTCCATAATGACATATAGCTAACATTTGAAGATTATCTTGTGCTGCTGCTACACCGCAAACTCCTGTACCAGGACCTGCATCTATTGTCCCATCCGTATCTGCATCATAATCATCTATCGTTACATCAACGGCTGGGTCTACTGTAGAACAACCGAAAACGTTCTTCATTAATACGCCACAGTACTTAACCTTTGCACCCTCTGAACTCATTGCGCCTACTGGACCTGTGAAACCGCCATAGTAAAGTGCAACTATTCCTAACAAAACCATAAAAGCTACTACAATTATAACTAATACGTTTATTGGAAGCTCAATACCTTTCATAATATTCATTATTGACAAATCTCATATATAAACTTTTTAGAAAAAGTAAAGGGCGAAAAAAATCAAAGCCCCTGAAAAACTGATTATTTCTTTCCTAAGATAATTTCAATTGAAGAAACGTTTAGTTTCTCCCCCTGTTCTGTTTCAACTTCTTCTGTTCCAATTGAAACATTTTTAATTTCTGCATTTGTTACAAATTTATTTTTTACTATTTCTGCAACATCTACTGCATGTGATATTGCTCTTCCTCTAGCTTTTAACACAACTTCATTTTTTCCATCATTAAATTGTGTTACACATGCAAGAACATAGCTCATTGCAGGTTTTTTTCCCACAAAAACTATGTTGCTTTCTGATTTTCTTTCAGCTCTTGCTGGTTTCTCTGTTTCTTGCATTTCTTCTACCATTCAAACACCCCCGTATCTGTATCTAAGTTTATAATTGGTTTAGCATTGATATTCTAAACCCTTGGTATTAATACATTTAATATATCCTTTAAGTTTAAAAAACTTTCTTTTAGATTAAAAAAAGAAGAAAATAAGGTGCCTCTTTTATTGAGGCAAACACTATTAAAAAAATGATTTGCCTTTTTTTGTATATTAATAACTGGAATATCTGCCATAGTTTTGCACTTTACTTATTATGCTGTACAACCACAAACAGCTCTGGCACTTCTTGAATCAGTAGCCCCATAAGAACAAACAGCTAGCATATAAAGATTATCGTCTCCCGCACCACAAGCTCCAGTAGTTGTGCCTGAGCTTACAGATCCATCTTGGTTTGCGTCATAATCGTCTATTAATATTGCAGCTGGATCTACTGTTGAACAACCTGAAACATTCTTCATCAATATTCCACAGTACTTAACCTTTGCTCCCTCTGAAGTCATTGCACCTGCTGGACCTATGAAACCGCCAAAATATAGTGCAATTATTCCTAACAAAACTATAACAGCTACTGCAATTATAACTAATACGTTTATTGGTAATTCAATACCTTTTCTTTTCACTGCTTTCACCTCTAATTTTTTATTGGAAACCTTATATATAAAGATTAGTATTATTCCCAATAACAATTAGAAATAGAATTAATTTTTTAAGGTGAAGGTCCAAGACATCCGCATATATTTTCTTTACAATTTGTTTCATCAGCACTATAATAACACAAACATAATCTTGCTAAGTTGTCATTACCTGCTACTGGAAAACATGAAGGTGGATAAAGACCTTCTACCCCTCCGTTTAATATCTCATCTTTATTTGCATCAAAATTGTTAATAGCAATAGATGATGGAGATAAACTACAACCAGTGCTAGCCATTAAACTACAAGCATTATCTTTTGCAGTTTCAAGAGTCATTGTTTGAGGTGTTGAAGGCCATACACCAGATAAAAGTGCTATCATAGCTACTAACACTATTACAGCTATTACAATAATTACCATAGTGCTTATTGGAAGCTCCATACCTTTCATAATATCATTTTGTTTTATTATATTATTAATGTCGTGGTTAAAAATATTTTTCTGTTTGAGATTTTCTGCTTCTTACTATATATAATAATAAAACAGCAACAATTACCACAAATGCTAATGCATAAATTATAATTTCAAGGTTTTGTGTTTCAACTATTGGACAATCATCTGGGCAAATGTCATAATTTTCATTGATTTCACAAATACCATTGCCACATTTTCCTTTTTCAAAAACCTCTAATTCCATTATACTTGTAACTTCTACTTCCGTTCCATTTTCTAAAACACATGCAGAACATTCTAAAGAGTATATTGATAAACATTTGCTATGGTTGGTTAAGATTTTTATTTCAAGTCCTCTTTGTTTACAATAACTCCACTCTTGACCAATTTTACCTTTTAGAAAATCCCAATCTTCAGCACTAGAACCATCTGGAAAACTACAAATTCCAATTTCACCTTCTGCTGTTTGCTCTTTATACCATTCATAACCCAAATCTTTACAGTATTTTGCAGCAGGATTTGCTATAGGATTTTCTATAATAATTCCCAGAGTATTTACACTAAAAAAAGTAAGCATTACAAATACAACAATTACAATTTTTTTCATTGAATTCTTCATCATGGTTCCTCTTTATAATTCACTTAATTTATTATTTTTCCTATTAAAATAATTTCATTGTCATGATTTTTGACATAAAGTACATTACTACACCTAAGGTAAATCACAACAACATAAAGGAGGCACATCACATCCTGCTATAGTTCCCACGCAAGTACCACCAACACTAACACATGTTACATCAGGCATACAAGCATCACCTAGGCCGGCTATCTCACATGGGCCTGGGAGATTACAAGTATTAGAACCTGTACACTCATAGTTTGGATTTCCTAAACATGTTATACAATCAGCATTATTCAAGCAGTCTACCACAGTAAAACTTTCATATGGAACAGAGGGAAAAACATTCCATCCATTGTCTGCAACATAATCTGAATAAATATAAAGGGTTGCATCCCAAATTCCTGTTTGTTCACCACAACCAATATATTTAGTAACAGAACCACTTGTTGAAGCTCCAACATTTAAAGTGTCAAAAGTGGCTGTACTATATGTCCTAGAACCATCAGGTCTAATTAATCTTGATTCAGTTAGGAAAGACCATGTAATATCACCAGTATTTTGTATTGTATAATCCATTGTTATTGTATCTGATAATGCATGTATTTCTCCACCTGGTAAATCATAACTTGTTAATACAGCATCAACAAGTTCACAAGAACCTTCTTTACAAACATCGTCTCCAGTACAAACATCGTGACTCCAATGCATACCTGAACATGCAGCATCATAACTTCCATCAGGATAATTAGTATGACAAACAACATCATTTCCTGGTGTACATTCACCACATGTATTCGTGGCTAGATTACATGGGGAAGTTATTCCACATGCTAAACAATCAGCATCATTCAAGCATTGTACCACAGTGAAACTCTCAAATGGTGCAGAGGGAAAAACATTCCATCCACCGACTGCAATATAATCTGAATAAACATAAATGGTTGCATCCCAAGTTCCTGTTGGTTCAGTGCACCCAATATCATATGTAATAGAACCACTTGTTGAAGCTCCAACATTTAAAGTGTCAAGACCGCCTGGTGTATATGCCGAAGAGCCATCAGCTCTAGTCATTCTTCCTTCAGTTAGTAAAGTCCATGCAATATCACCAGTATTTTGTATCGTATAATCTATTGTTATTGTATCTGATAATGCATGTATTTCTCCACCTGGTAAATCATAACTTGTTAATACAGCATCAACAAGTTCACAAGAACCTTCTTTACAAACCTCACTTAAAGGACACACACCACCCCCATTACCAGACCAATGCATACCTGAACATGCAGCATCATAACTTCCATCAGGATAATTAGTATGACAAATAATATCATTACCTGGTGTGCACTCACCACATTTATTCGTTAATAGATTACATGGAGAAGTTATTCCACATGCTAAACAATCAGCATCATTCAAGCATTCTACCACATCAATCATAGCTAAACCTGGTATGAATATTGTAGGATAGACCCGCCATCCACCATTTGCACCATCATCTGTAAAAATACTGAGTTGTAGACCTCCAAACCAAGGCCCTGTTGGAGCACCACACGGAATATCATATGTAAGTGAACTATCCGTTGATGTTCCACTACTCAAAGTGTCCCAATTACTCATACCTGCAGCACCAATTGAATATGTTGTTAAGAACGTCCATGCAATATCACCAGTATTTTGTATTGTATAATCTATTGTTATTGTATCTAAAAATGTATATGTTCCAATCGGTAAAGAAACACTTGTTATATCAGCATCAACAAGTTCACAAGAACCTTCTTTACAAACCTCACTTGCAGCACACACACCATTCACAGCATTACCAGACCAATGCATACCTGAACATGCAGCATCATAACTCCCATCAGGATAATTAGTATGACAAATAATATCATTCCCTGGTACACATTCGCCACATCTAATTGTCGTGTCAGTATTATCAATTCCTCCCCAACCACTATTATCATAATAATCAGTAACCACAATACAATAGTCTACAACATAATCACCTTGCATATCACATGTTACAGAAGGTAATGTTGCAGTTCCATCTTCATCCCAAGTATCAAGTTCTATAAAATGTCCATCTGGATGTATTACTCTGCATTCTATCATACATTTTCCACGAAAATCAGTAGGACAATTACCATTAACAGAAACAGTGAAAGACTCTCCAAGATCTATGAGAGTATCAGATACTGAATAATCACTTATGCTTGGATCTGTGAAAACACAATTATTATTAATATCGCAAACATGCTTATTACCAGGAATACCATCACAATCTATTTTTGCTTTTTTCCTACCACAATCATTATCTCCCCACAATCTCTCATCACCAGGATTGGGCAAAGAAGGAACAGTACAATTTAATGCCTCATCACCACTACAAGGTTTAATTATTACATCTTCAATAAAAGTAACATCATCTTCTATGTTGCAATTTCCATATGCCACTTTAAAGTATCCACCATCCTGAAAAGATGGACCCCAAGAGTTTCTTATAATCCAAACACCTTCTGTATCATTATATCCTACAATTACTACACCATGATCTGAAGGACCTGCTGGGCAAGTATATGTTACTGCGCTCCAAAACTGCATATACATAGCAGCAAATAGAGGACCTTTATTAATTAGATTATATTTAATTGTTGCTGGATCATCACTCAATTCATCATGATCACTTATTCTCCATATTCTTGTGTTCCAATCAGCACATCTGTCACCACAACTACTGTCTGCTCCTATATAAGGATAACAAATTTCATCAACTACTCCTGAATTTTTAACATAATCGAATGCTGGTGTTCCACCACCACAATCTCCAAGAGCATAACAATCTGAAACCAAATATTGTTCTGAGAGGTCTATATCTAAAGTTTCATCGTTTTCTTGAATATTATATTTTGCTTCTATTGGACCTAAAGTAGAAAACACCCAACAATCATTACAACCTTGAGTTCTAACATCTGTCATCCAATTTATACCTAAATGATTTCTCCAGTCAAAGGAAGATGGTAATGTAGCTGGTATTGAGAAAGGTATAAAAACGCCCCTTTCTGGGCCGAATCCATTATAATTCCCAACAATAACAGGATTACTTGGATCAGAAACATCAATTATCTGCACACCAAATGCAAGTTCTGCTACATACGCATAATCTCCAGAAACATGAATATCCCGACCATTACCACCTGTAACAAGAGTACTACTAATAACAGGATTGTTCGGATCAGAAACATCAACTATCACAAGACCATTTGTTTCATCTAATAAATAAGCATATGTTCCAGACAAAAATATTGCTTCAGCAATGGTTGGAGTTGCAACACTGCTAATAACTGTAGGATTGCTTTTATCACTTATATCAACTATTTTTAAACCATTATTATCAGCCAAATACGCATAATCTCCAGAAACATGAACATCACGAACATTAATACCCATAAGAATAGTACTAACAAGAGTTGGATTAGTCGGATCAGCCACATTAACAATACGAAAACCTGAAGTACCATGTGCTAAATAAGCATACTGTCCAGAAACATAAACATCATTAAGAAGCGCACCCGCAAGGTTCCCAACAATAACATGATTACTTGGATCAGAAACATCAACTATCCGCAAACCATTTGATGCATCAGCCAAATACGCATAATCTCCAGAAACATAAACAGCGCGAACATCACCGCCTGGGCCTATACTTCCAACATAAATTGGGTTTGTTGGATCAAAAACATCAGAAATATTAAGACCTCCCCCACCATCAGCCACATACGCATAATCTCCAGAAACATAAACATCAAAAGCAACGCCTGGTGTGACTATCGTCCCAACAAGAGTTGGATTAGTCGGATCAGAAATGTTAACAATCTTTAGATCACCAATCTGGCCAGTAGCCACATATCCAAGACCGGAAATTGGAACTTGACAAATATCATTTTTACAACTCAATCCTAATCCATCACAACATTGATCAATTGCGCAAGATTCTCCTTCAAGACCACATTCACTATCATCCGTTGGACTAACGCAACCAGGATCAAAAAGATCAATTGAAATATCACCATCATTATCTATACCATCACTACATGCTGCTGTAGCTATTAGACTAGTTTTTCTTATCCTAAAATTAAGTTTTATATAGTCATGTAATATGGGGTTTCCATCTGAATTTACTATTCCTGGTTCACCAGGTTTTATTGGTGCTATACAATAAAAATCGCTTACCAAATCACAACTTCTATCTTCTAATGAAACATCAATAAAAGTTCCAGTATCAACAATTGTAACTTCTATGCCAAAGTCATTTTCTAAATCAGTTTCAAGCTGTATTAAATTAAGACTTTCTAAATTGGTGTAATATGTTGGATCTTCAAATATTTGTCTCCCAACACTTAATAGTTTTAAATAACTTAATTCTATTGAAGAATTCAATTTTTGCCTTGAAGTGATTGTTGAACTAATGAAATCATCTTCAACAATAATATTTATTTTACCTTTAAGAGTAAAATTCTCGAGTTCAGAAGTTTTGCCCATGTCTGAAGAAATTCTTATAAGATCCCAACCATCTATAACATCATCCTCGTAAATGTTGCAAAAAGGAAAAGCTTCTGCACTTTTACCAAAATATGAAATACATATGCTAAGATCATCCCCATCTACAATACCATCCACATTTACATCTGTTGCAAGAGGGTTTCTAACATCTATAACATCTTCTCTAAACTTTACTAATAATCCATTTTCTATTTGCCTTGGTAAATTACGACTTATTTTTTTATTTAGCGAAGAAAATAGATCTACCATTCTTGGATAGTCCATTGACCATATGGCAACACTACTACCATCTATACCTCCTACTAATCCTAGGTCATAAGCAGACTTTTTAGCAATAATCTCTAAACTTTCATGAAAAGATTTTATCCAAAAATCTACATTATTAGAAAGTGAAATAGCTTCTCCGCCTATTTCAATAACACTTTTTTCAAAACCAGAACCAAAAAATTCTCCTATCACTAAGAAAAAAATTGCTGTGGCAACTACGAATACAACTGCAAAAGTTGCAACAGTCATTCCTTTTTTATTGAACATACAAATCAAGAGTTACTTTTAATGGAAGTTCACGGTCTTTATCAATTTTCCTCATTGTTTCTACATCAATGTAAAGAGGTATTGAAACCCTTTTTACATTGAGTATATTGTCTGATAGAATTACGAAACCTCCTATATTTTGTGCTAAAACATGTGGATAGCCATCTACATTAAGCACAACTATAAAACCGTTTTTCTCGAGCCACGTATAAAATATTCTAGATGTTGTACTTCTTAGGTTTTTAACCTCTTCGTTACCAGGAGTAATAGGAGGATAAATAAAAATATTTGTTATATTGTCTTGAAATGCTGCATATGTTAATATCTTTTTAATTTGAAAGCCTGTGTCAGCATCTGTTGATTCTAAATAAGATAAAAGCATGGTTTCATATTTGATGGGAGGATAAATAGGAGATAAGACCATTTCAGTACTTACTGGAGTTTTTACCGCATTCAAAGTAACTACTATAATTCCTCCAAGAAGAGAGGTTATGCCAAGCATAGTTAAAAGCGATATTAAAGTTGCTATTAACTCTACACCTTTCATTTTAAACAACACCCACAAATACTTTTACACTTACTGGAATTATTTCAGAAGTTCTGTTCAGAGCAGCTGGGAAGAATGTAAAGCGGGTTTGAACATTTTTTTCGCAAGGTGATGGAAATGGATTTGGTACCATACAAATGTTAGAGTCCCCAATACCATGTATTAAAGCTTTATTTTCATCGTAAATCTCAATGTAAATACTTTTTTCAAAATTTACACAGTTAATGTTTTTATTTCTTGCTGGATTTAATGCTATTTCATCATTTATTTTATCTTCTGATAAAAGAGCTTTTACAGGATAATCACTGGATTCTTCAGCAATACAAGTTGATAAAATTGTATTGCCTATTACTAAGGTTTCTCTGTCCAGCTGATTTTCTAAACTAATAAAATTAAATTCTTGAATAGCAAAAGCTATACCAAAAGTAACTAGAGCCACATAGACTATTGTAATTACTTTTAGGAAAACTTCTGGTTCAGAAAGTGTTCCTCCTTTCATTATCTTCCCTCAATTTTTAATTTACATGTGTTCCCTTCAAAATATTTTTTAACAACTAAAGTGCCACCAACTTTTTCAAATTTAATAATATTGTTACAAGTAAATAGCCTCCAACAATCATTGTCATTTGTACAATCTTCGTCTATTAAACCATCTTCACTAATATCATTTGAATTTTCACAACTAGGATCACCAAGATCAATTAAAAAGTCACCATCATTATCTATACCATCATTACATTGAATGTAATTAGGTGGACATGTACAATCAGCTTGACATTGGGTTGGACAATCCATGTCCTGAGCTGGTGGTCCAGGATCACATACTTCACCTTCATCTAAAATACCATTTCTGCAAGTGGTTGTACTTTTACAAACGCCAATATCGCAGCTTAATACACCACAACAATCCTCATGAGCGCTACACTTGTCTCCTATAACACCACAAACTTTTGCACAACTCTTAAAAATTTCACAATTAGTTAAAAAAGGCGTTGGTGTAGTGTCTCCTTTAGTGAATTTAAATTGTTGTGGAGTTTCAACTAAAATTGTGGGAGAAGGATCATCATCCAGTGTAATATCATGTTGAAAAGCTATTTGGACTCCTCCTTCAAATTCTCCTGGAGAATATGAGGCCACTGTTAAAAATGTTCTAAATAGTTCTTGAAGATGTGAAGGTTCTACTTGAACCAATATTCCAAAAAAATTATAGGCTATTCCTCTACCTACAATTGTTGAGGCTATTAAAATTAATGCAAATACACCAACAAGAAATAATAAAAAATATTCCATTGCACCTTTCATATTCATCCTACTTCCTTTTCAATCCACGCACATTCTCCTGATGCTTCTTCCATGCATTCTGCTGTTAGAGGAGTATTTTTTGCCAAAACTTGTCCAACCGGAACTTTAATTGGCCATGAGAGTGAAGTATCTCCTATTAAAAGTAAACCATAACAAATGTCACCAATTCCAAATCCAAGTTTTTCGCCTCCCCATTTACCAACCTTTTTAACATACTTATTATTTGTAAATTTATTCAATCCTCTAACAAATCTGTTTCTTGATACTCCTTCTGTGACTCCTTTACCAAGTTTCCATGAGCCAATGCTTGTTGCAGTTTCAAGAATGTCGCATATGTCTCCTGCTTTTTGATAATTCCAATAGCCCCAACCTGTTCTTTGTCTTGTCCAGCTTGAGCCCTGATATGCTACTGTTGCTGCTGTAGTGTGTGCAAATAAACTTCCTATAGCAGCATAACCACATCCTTTAAGACATCCTTGTGCGCCTGCTGCTAAACTGAAAGCACTGCATGCTATTGAGCAGGCCGCGAAACCGCCCAAGTAAAGCCATTCACTGGGCGCATCACCTGTGGTAATCATGTTTCCTTTATTGTAAGCATTTTCTCCCCATATTAATTCTTCGTCTGCGTAACAATAATTTGGTGTGTTACTATCACAATAAGGATCACCAACATCACATTTTTTGGTCTTTTCTATATTAACATAAACTGTGTTATCCTTTTTCCAAATTTTGGCAATTCCATAACATGGGCTAATAAGATGAAACCTTGGATGCTCAGGTACTGAAAAGTAAAACATAGCAGTTGACAAATATATTGGTGTTCTAGCTAATGTGTTTGGCTTTGGTCTCCATAATTTTACTTCTATGTCTTCAGGCACTGCTCTATCAAGAAGATAAGCAGTGGCACCTTCTGTTGGTCCTCCAGGAACTCCTCTTTCTATTTTACAAATAGAATTTTCTGCACAACCGCCTTCCATAATTTCTGTTGCTCTTCTCAAAGACTCTTGGGTTGAATAAGGATTTGGAACAGGATTATATTGGGCAAATGGTCCGATTCCTGCTCTAGGTAGATCTAACATTACAGTTTGTTTAAACCGAGGTAATGCAAAACCAAAAGTTACATCTTCTAATGTTTCAACAGCAGAACCTGTTACAACAGGTCTTAACCAAAATTTTGGTACTGCGTCTTTAAATTCATCAAAATTTCTAAATTCATTTCTTCTTACTACTCCCCAAAACATATTTCCTTTAACTCTGTCTGCTTGTGATAAAAATCTTGAACTTCTGAAATTCCCTCCCTTCATTAGATTGTTAATATCTAACATACCTTTTTTAATTAAATCAGCTCTTACATCTTCGTATATTATTTTTGCATTAGTTACACCTAATGTGCTTATATCCACTCCGTGTCCTTCCACTAACATTCTCATCCATGTTTCCCGTTCAGGTATTGTTAAATCTTTCCACTGTTTTTTAAATAAATTTTGAAAACTTGAATATGCGGCCTGTGGGTTTGCCGAATCTACTACTTCTTGTGCTTGTCTTTGTATAAAAGAGCCTGCGGTTTCATAAGATTGTGTTAAAATATCTTCTCCGCGAACCCTAAATTGTGCAAAAGGAACGGCATTGTAATATCTATCATAATTAGCTAAAAATTTAAAGAGGTCTTCGTCAGCTACATCATCTACGTTATTAAGAACCTTTCCAGTTAATTCTTCTAAAGGACCTCTAAATTCATCAAAATTATTTAACACCTGCTTTCTATAATCATCAAAATTCAAGTAACCCCATTTTTTCCAAACTCCTGCTTTTTGTGGTAAGTCCTTATGACCAATATATTCTTTTCGATTGAAAAATCTGTTCCATGTATTCTTTGCTCTATCACGAAAATTATTTATTGGTTCAACAAAATATCTATTTATTTTGCTGTTTTTCCACACTGTACTAACCCAATCCTTCGCTGGATACCAATAATTAAGTTTGATTTTTTCTATTCTTTCAAAAAAGTTAGGTACGTGGTATATGCTTTTATAAAACGCTTTTTCAGCTTCATCGTCTGCCAAATCAATGAATCTTTTCATAAAACCTCTGTACTGATGATTAACAACAAGTTTGGTTTCTCCAGCAATTTCAGTTAATTCGGGTATCCATTTACCAGTTACATCATCCCACTTTGCTTTAATTATACCAAGGTCTGCTAAGGCTTGTACTTCATCAACAAAATTTCTAGCTCTTGAGTTTTTTAGACTTGTTGCTACGTTTTTCCATTTTTTCGAAAAATATCTATAATTAAATCTGTCCGGAACACTATCTAAAACAGATCTTAATCTTGAAGAAGCACTAAATCTTCTAGCAAACCATTTATATGCTCTACTTCTTCTGACGTAATCCAGAGCTCTTCGAAGTCTTCCTATATGTGTTGCCCATTCTAGTGGATTAATAACTTTAATTGCTCCTTTAATAAATTTTGTTCCATATCCTGCAAGCGTTCTGCCCCAACTAATGGCTTTTGGGGCAATCTTCAAGGCCCCATAGAACATTAATGAAGACATTGCACCCCCACCAAAAGGCGTGCTTTCCATCCATGCACCAGCACTTTGAGGAAATGTTTCATAAACTATTTCATGTGTTGGTAGATGACCCCAGAGAGCAGCTTTCCACGCGTCTCCTCTTTGTTCACAAAGTCTAATTGGAACAGCAGCATAATATTCTCCTTTTTCATCAGGGGGAACATCATCTCCTGGCCAAGGAGCCACACCATTTTCTAAAGCAACCTTGTCTATTGCTTGCTTAAGTTGTACTGCAGTTGTATTTGCAAAAGCATTGCATTCTGGTGTTCCAAATATGTTAAAAAAAAACATGACTAATAAAATAAGAATAGCTAAACCTATTACAATCTCCAAGGCCTGTGATATTACTACCATTAGAACACCTAATTTATGAGCATGTTTGGCAATTACAAAAGTTACAAAGTGCGTTTGGGTCAGTTAAATCAATTTGTGCTCTGGTTGCTACCTGCTGTAGAGTTTCAGGATTTTCATTCCAAGGAACATTACAATTAACATTTAAATTAGTCATATCACAATCCCATCTACTTCTATCAGTGCAACAATTTCTTAAAATATTCTGGGCTGCAACTATATCAACAGTTCCCTTTTGTAGCTGTAACCACAAATACCAAATCAATAAAACAGCAATTGCTATTACAACAACAACAACAAATGTCATTAATAAATCGCCTTTCATTTTATCACTCCGGACAACCCATACAAAATGCTTTACAATTTTCATAATATTTTGGGTCACTATCAAATTCACTTTCCCAATTACTTACATCTCCACCATAATTGGCTACACATAATTCACCCAAATATTTTGTCTCAGTTCCTACTTCTATTCTTATACCATCAGGAGGTAAAGCAGAACGTTTAGTGCATCCTTCTTTTACCCATTCACCACAATTTTGACTTATATAAGATTCTAATGAAATCTCATGAAATTGCCCCCAAATATAAAAATATGCAATTATTGCAAGTATTAAAATTATAAGTAGCATTATACCAATAGCCACTAAAGTGTCTGTTGCAACAGCGCCTTTCATACATATTTATTAAGTGAAATCCAGTATAAAAGTTTTATATATAAAAAATTTTAATTAATTTTATGAAAGGATTTAAAGTTAACGTGTGGTATGTTATGGCTTTAATCCTTGCTATCATAGTTCTAACATTTCATCTTAACTTTTTATTTTCAGGAAGAGTTGAGATGGGAACTGTTTTAGCAATAGAAGAGGTTGAATGTAGAGATAATTCAGATTGTAATACGAAACCTACTGGTCCGTATTGTTTAAGTATAAATAATGAACCAACTTTTTGTGGTTGTTTAACTAATGATCCAGATTGTGGTGGTGGAACTTGTATTTATAACAGGTGTCAATAATGAAATCTGTTATTAATTTTACTCGTGCTTTAATAGCTGCTTTAATTGTTGCTGCTATTATACTATTAATTTTTTGGACTATCCACAGTGGATTTTTTTCATCAGCATTAGCTACTATGGTAGATATTCTTACTATTCCTTGATTTTTCTGCAAAAAATAGAAATGTCAATAATCCTTAGATCATCACTACTATCAGCTAAACGATAAAAACACCACTAGTTATGCCAGGCCCATCATAAGTACCAACAATAACAGGACTACTTGGATCAGAAACATCAACTATCCGCAGACCAGCAACACGTTCTACAACATATGCATAATCTCCAGAAACATGAACGTCCCAACCGCTCCCGCCTGTTGCACGACTCCCAACAACAACAGGGTTGTTCGGATCAGAAACATCAACTATCCGCAGACCATTTATTTGATCTACTAAATAAGCATACTGTCCAGACAAAAATATCGCTTGAGCAATAGTTGGAACTGCAACACTACTAATAACTGTAGGATTGTTTTTATTAGCTATGTTAACTATTTTTAAACCATCACTATCAGCCAAATATGCATAATTTCCAGAAACATGAACATCACGAACATCAATACCCATAAGAATAGTACTAACAAGAGTTGGATTACTTGGATCAGCCACATTAACAATACGAAAACCTGAAGTGCCATGTGCTAAATAAGCATACTGTCCAGACACATAGAGGTCATTAAGAAATACGCCCATAATACCTCCAACAATAACAGGACTACTTGGATCAGAAACATCAAATATCCGCAGACCATTTGATGCATCAGCCACATACGCATAATCTCCAGAAACATAAACACCTCGAGCACCAAATAGTGAACTTAAATTACTAACAAAAGTTGGATTAGTTGGATCAGCTACATCATAAATTCTTAGACCAGCACCAACGCCAATACCATCAGCCACATACGCATAATCTCCAGAAACATAAACATCAAAACACAAACCTGGTGTGTCTGTACTACCAACAAAAACTGGATTAGTTGAATCAGCCGCATCAATAATTCGTAGACCACCAAATATGCCATCAGCCACATACACAAGATTGGAAGTACAATATCTATATTTAAAGACCCACATTTGGTTTGGTGCCCATTTTTCCCAACCATTAACTGGGTGATAATACCAAGCTACGTAAGGTGTTGTGCCAGTTGAATTTCTTGCAGGATATATCCAAGTTGCAGGAGGACCTGAAGAATTTGCTTCACATATAAAGAAATTACTATTAACTTCTGCAAAAACAGGACATGATACCCATGTTTGAGGTATCAGATTACATTCTGAACTTGTTCCAATAACACTTCCAGGCTGCTGTTCTCCTAATACCATTATTGTGTTCCTAACTTGGAAAGTGGCAAGATTATTGCTATTGGTCAAAAAGCTTAATTCAGTTATGTTTATCTTATTACTATTTTGTATTAGAATACAATGTTCATAACCTGCATTTAAATAATCAGATAATGGTATAGCTCCAGGCGGATCGTTTTCACTTACAAAATCTACACAAATTGGTGCTGTAAAATTAAAGTATACTGTTGTTTTTTCACCTGGAAGTATAACAACACTAGTATTGTTTTGAATCTGATTCTTGTATTTTGCTCTTAGTTCATATGTTCCAATAGATAAATTAGTAACAAATGTAGTTGTGAGAATTGGTCTTGTTTTCCCATAATTAAATGCTACAATAATAATATCCCTAAAATTTATAACATTATCCAAATTCATATCACAATCAATACTCCAGTTAGCATCTCCTGGAGCTGTCCACATACAACTATTAGGATTATGAGTAGTATTGAAGAACCATATATCATTATCATTAACAACACCATCCCAGTTAACATCTCCTAATCCTATTGCAACCATTGCACCAACTGGAATATTATTTTCAAATGCATGAACTTCTAGGTTATCTATTGTAAAGTTAAAGTATACTGTTGTTATTTGATTTGAAAATACTTGAACACTAGTATTGTTTTGAATCTGATTTTTATATTTTGCTCTTAGTTCATATGTTCCAGCAGCCAAATCAGTAGCAAATGTAGTTGTGAAAATCGGTATTGTGTTTCCATATGCACCATTTACAATTCCTTGATCCAAAGCATTTACCCTGTTATCCAAATTCATATCACAATCAATATTCCAGTTAGCATGTCCTGGAGCTGTATTAAAACAACTATTAGGATTATGAGTAGTATTGAAGAACCATATATCATTATCATTAACAACACCACCCCAGTTAACATCTCCTAATCCTATTGCAACCATTGCACCAACTGGAATACTATTTTCAAATGCAAAAACTTCTAGGTTATTTGCTAAACAATCAGCTGGACAATTAGAAATATCTTCTCCAGATTCACAAACTCCATTTCCACAAACAGCAGCTGCTGTAGCTCCTAAACCACAAAATGTTATTGTTGGATAAAGAGGAGTTTTCCATGGATCATTTACATTAGGTTCTTTATATTTAAATGCTACCCTAACTTTTAACTTTTGTCCGCAAACATCGCTAGGACAATTACCTATTATAGCTTTTTCTTCATTATTTTCTATAAAATTCTCTACAGCTGCACTCCAACAGTCTTGACCGTATGAAACTACTCCGGGTATTTTATACCAATCATTTTCATAAATTCCATCATTATTGTCGCTGCTTAACCAATCTAAACCAGTAAAATAGCTAGTAAAGATAAATTGGTCTTGTTCCCAAAGTCTAAATCCTGTTTTTATTGCAGACTCTATTTCTTCAATAGTATAATCTTTATCCAAATCAAATTCAAAATAATTGTAAATTATGATTATTTCATTGTTGGGTGTTGGTTTTTTTTTGTAAACATTTGTAGGATTAAAATTCATTAAAAAATCAGATAGAGTTAGTATCAATTCCTCTTCGTATTCTGCAAATGCTTCCTGACCACAAATATAAATATCAAATTTACAATTTCTCATAAAGTCTGTATCCAATCTTCCAAGAGATAGTTTTAAATTACCTCTACTGAACTCAAGTGTATCACCAAATCTGGCACCCACAAACATTACGTCATCTACACCTATTATACCATCATTATCCCAATCACAAGGTGGCCAATCTTCACCCCAATGTAGATTACAGAGCAAAACATCAAGAATATTAACCATGCCATCTTTATCTACATCGCCATCAAGTTTTTTAGAAAATCCTCCTCCAGGCATTGTTGAATCATAAAAAACCTTTACTGATGAATCTACGTTTCCTTCAATAAGAGACCAGGGTGAATCTAAATCATCAGGAAGAAGAACCCACCATGGTCTTTCTTCTAAATATGGTTCTGGGTCTGTGTTAAAATTACAATTCGCATATCTAAGATCTCCAGACCATGTTCCACTACTTTCAGGTTCGTTGGCATAAAAAGCAGCATATACGCTGTCAAATGTTGCACTTCCTACCTTTTTTACAAATATTCCAGTCATTCTATTTAATTCAGGATCATCTGCTACATCATCTTTCCATTGTTGTGGAAAATCAATAAATTCTGCATGTCCAAAACCATTCTCATCGGTTTTCATATTCCCGAGTTTGTAATAAGGTCCAGCATTGGTACAAGTTAGTGGGTTGATATAGTTTTCAAAAAGTCCTGCAAAAACCTCCCATTCTCCATCAGGACTTCCTTCTATTGCCACATAAGCTCTATAATTTTCAATAAGATCTCCCCCCACTTGCTTAAAGGGTGTTAGAATTGAACCCTCCTCAATACAAAGAGTCCACTGTAATGAAGGCAGAGAAGCCCTATAAAACAGCTTATCAGTTTTAACATAAAAATCTTGTGGTCTTTCAAAATCATAATAGGATATAGATGCGTTATTAAAAAAACATAATTCTCTTGTAGCATTGTGACCTACGTTAAGTGTTATTAATTCATTTTTGCAAGACGATAAAACATTTATTAGAGTGTTAATATCAAAATGAACATTTTCATTGCGATCTATTTCACTTATAATACAACCATATTTTTTATAATATTCTGGATTTCCTGTGTACTCAAGAATGCATTTTTTTACATCTTTACATAAAGAATATTCTTCTTGTACGTCTTCACAGATTGAACAATCTCCTAAAGCCGGTTCACATTCAATACAATTTTCAAACCTATTAGCTTCTGTTATCCCTTCACAAGTACTACAATCATCGCAAAGATAAGCATCAACCACTCCATCAGGGGGACTGTCAAAATCAACACCATTGCAAGAAGAGCAGCCACTACAATCTGTAACAAGAATTCTTTCCATTAAAAAATTATTATTAATTTCATCCTCACCAGCGTCTCTTTCAAGAATCATACCGTCATGTCCCGAGCCCCTATATTCTTCGTATTCAGGTATTTGTGATATGTCTAAAGGCTGTTCAATATCTTCTATGTCAAGTGGAAGGCTTGATATGTGTCTTATTAAATCAAAACCAAATGCAGTTTCAAGGAAATAAAGACCTATTAATAAACCAATAACAATTACTACTACTGCTATTATTATTTTTTCTCTATAACCAACCATGAACTATCTCTTTTAATTTATACACATAACACACCAACATCTCTTTTTTGTTCAGTCCAGTCACACCAGGGAGAATGCCAAGGACAATGTCCAATATCCCGTGCACTAACATTAAAACGTTGTCCATCTAAATACGTGCTTTGCAATATGTCTTCAGTATAAGCTCCAGCGTCTGAGCTATCTACTCTAGAAAAAACAGAAACTGGAAATTCTGCTGCATTACATTCTAGACTTGAGAAATTTTGTATAGGATGACCAGATATTGTAAGGGGCCAAATTTCTGAAGGTCCTGTTCCTTCATCCTTGCTTACATAACCAGTCCATTTAGGAGTTCCCAAATATTCATCAAAACATACTATACCTAATGTAATTCTAAACCAGTGATAGCCACCCTTATTAAACCAAGGCCCATCACCATACAAATCACGAAACGTTCCTTTGCATTTATTATCTTCTAAATACAAATCTGTTAATACAACTTCATCAAACTCATCACCCCGATTAGGATCTAATTCATCAATATCAGCCAAACAAGAAATGGGATAATGACCTGAAGGACATTCTTTGCTTTCTACAGACATATACCATGGTTCTCCGACTTCCCATGTTGTTGTGTACCAATCCTGATCATAAGGTGAAGTTAATCCCCAAACAATTGAGGGTGTTCTGTTAGAACATAAAACACATACCCTTCTTCCCTGTTCATTACCACCACTCGTATCTCTAGATCTGACCACACAACTTTCATCGTTTCTAATTTTTATTTTTTGAATTAAATCCTCACCATAATCACCTTCATCAGTGCTTTGGGTCGGATAATAATTTTCAGATACACATGAAATAGCATAGGGTTCGTCTCCACTGCA
This sequence comes from uncultured archaeon, assembly GCA_964348065.1. GTDB lineage: Archaea > Aenigmatarchaeota > Aenigmatarchaeia > Aenigmatarchaeales > Aenigmatarchaeaceae > CS1-C013. The sequence continues at coordinate 92,515 of CAYGBE010000155.1, read as the reverse complement.
AGTTGGGCTATAGAAATCGTGTTTATCTCCCTCATCCCAGTTGCTACAATCCCAAACAAAAGATAATCCTGTAGGAGCAGCTGCTCTATTACGACCAATAACTATTACTGGTGAAACAAGTATTTTTCTTGATAGATTTTCATTATTATAATTAAATGAATAGTTTGTTGTATAAGCAAAGAATGTTATCTGGATTGGAACTTCTTCATTAGAGTAAGAAGTCTTGGTCGAGTTGTAATAAATGTTTTTATAAACAGGAATACTTGCTAAAGTATCAACAGTTGAGGCAAAGCTTTCTAAATTCCAAGAAACTTTATCATTTAGATGGACAGAAACATCATTTTGAACACAGGTTTCTAGATTTGGATGTAAATTATTATTTGTGCAAAAGAATTCAACAGTCTTATTATTAAAAGAATTATAAATCATATAGTCTCTTAAACCTGCTACAATCGCTTTTGCAATATGTTGTACATCGTAGTTAGCATTTACATATATTTTAAATGTTGGTCTGTATCTAAAAGCTGTCACATTTATTTGGACATCTTCAAATATAGGATCAATTAAATCAAAAGGTGGCCACTCATTTATTTCTACCTCATAAGCATTTAAATCAAAATAAGCAGAGAGGTTCCAAAAACCAAGAATAGCATCATCTTCAGATTCTGCTAAAGCTTCTTGTGAACAAATATGAACATTATAAGAACAATCATTTGTGCTATTTTCATTCCACAATACATCAGAAATTACTATTTGTAAATTAACAGGCACATCATCTTCTGGAGTTTTTGGAGTTGTTCCAGAACTACCAAATATTTGGGGATCATTATGATAAATAGTGCCAAGAGCACCAACACAAGCACCATCAACACAACTTGGATTAAGAGGTTCAACAGCAGGACAAGGAGGTTCAGGGAGTAAAGGAATACAATCATCGAATTCACAAACATATTCGACTATTGCATTCCCATTACAATAATCAGTGCAACCATTAATACAAGTACTTTCATCTTTACAAGTTCCCTTTACTAAATTATTATAACCACCATCTGTGTCAATACATTTACCCATTATATATTCTTCTGGGAGTGGTGGAGGACCACAACTATTAAATAAAATTCCTTTTTTGTTTTCACCTGTTATACTTCCTGATGTGATCATTCTTATTAGATCTGCTGGTACGTATGCTGTGTCATCACTTTCAAAATATCTTTCTACGAAATTACTGTTTTCGTATTCACATATTTTTTGTCTACCACCTTCAGCAATGAATTTTTTAAGGTCTCCTGTTACAGGGCAATTACCTAAAACATTTGAAACCGTTGTATAAAATGAATATGTAGTTTCCCATGGTACAGGCAAAAAACTTTCAATCGGCTCCCCCCCTCCATCAAAAAGCATTACCTCTTCTTTAGCTGCTTGGCACAATTCATAGTCAGACGTAATTTCACATGTTGTTGCTGCTATTCTTTCACATTTTTCACATACTTTATATTCTGAACCACCGCACTCATAACAAAAATAACAATCATCACCAACATTAGGTTCACAACCATTACAATAAGAGCAACTTAAACCATTCTCATAGGTTGATATGTTTGCTCCATTACAGAATGAGCATTGAGAACAGCTATCAGCCATATAATTAGAGATGTCTACATTACAGCCACCACAATCATAACAATCAAAAAGTTCTTGATAATTGCCACCTTCTGCAGAATCACATACAAAACAGTCCTCACAAGTGTTGTCTGTTATATTACAATAGTCACAATCTGTACAAGTTAAAGCATTGGAAAAATGATATAATTTAGTACAATTAATGCAGTTGATTGCATTTGAACAATCTTCCCCACCCAATCCAGTTTTAAGGTAGAAAAAATCTTCTCTTTGACTACTATTGAAAAATTCTGTACTATTGTATATTAGATAGATATTACTAGGTCCTGCTTCATAGCCAAATTTTTCTACACAAATATTAATTTCAGAACATTCTAATCCAGCGTCACACCACTTTTGAGGGCAACACTCTTGTCCTTCCCTGCCGCAACCAGTGAAAGTTGATTGAAAGTAACGTTCTATGTCTGAACCAAAAACTTGCCCAATAATAAAAACGCCTAGAAAACCAACAACAACAATTATAAATATTACAAGCAATGTAATTAAAACGTCAGCTTTCATATTTTCAATTTCTCTTCTTTTAATATAAAATTAACTAAATCGTTTTTAAAATGGGATTGCTTCGCAACCCAAATAACCTGGTAATATATTAATAGGATTAAACCACACAAGCAAACAAGCTATATTTCTGACAAATACATTCCCACCAAAAAATATAACATCTAAAATAAATGCGAATGCTATTAATACCATCACCCCTAATAAAATATAAATAATTTTACTAAAAGTCTCTTGTTCGAGTTCAAATTCCATTTTTACACCATTAAAACGGTACCATTGTGTCACATATAAAATCTGAGGGCCTTAAAGAAACGTCTATTGCATTACTTATAAGGACCCATAAGACCGGATCAAAGAATTTTGTTACCACTTTACATGACTGGTTTGCTAATCTTTCTCCTGTTAATACACTACGAATTATCAAAATTATTAGTGCAAAAGCTATAACAAATACAATAACTATAACAGCACTCTTTATAGCTTGATCCATTTTACACCACTATATATGGCATTATTAGATACCATTATGATTATTTTAAAAAGCGCCTCTTATGCCTAATATGGCAAGAAGTGCTTCTATGCCCGCCCTTATCCAAAACATGTTTCCAAATAAACCGCTTGTTAATCTTACATTCATTAAAAATAAAATTATCATTGCGAGAAGTGCGCCCGCTATTATAAATATAAGTACCATTTCAATAAGTTCTTCAGACACTAAAGCACCGTTACCTTACAACAGCGATTTCCAATTACCTCTACATACCAATCATAGCCTGTTTCAGTTACTATAGGGCAACATTTATTTTTTCCTGCATCCATACATTTGTCAGCAAAGGGTACTGGAACTCCCTCAATAATTTTTATTATTTCTTCGCAATAAACACGTTCAGGCCCCAAACCACTGTCGACAAAACCACATGGCTCAACACTAGGAGCAAGACGTGTTGCATCGTACTCAGCAGGATTACACTCTTTTATATATGTGCTTCCTCTTACTAAACCTCCTCCTACTACAGCCACTACTATTATAACTGCCAGCACCATCATTACTCCCATAAGGGTTTTGAATGTTTCTTCTATTTCCACTAAAATCAACCATCACATATTGTTACTATGGGGCGAATTATTTCTCTATCTGTAATAGGTGATGTTAATCCTGTAAATCGCCACATTACTCTTATTTTTATTCTATCATTAAATTTATCGTTTGCATCACCATTCACATAAATACTGCAGGGCCCAACAAGGGCTAAAACGCCACTCCAACAGTCATTATTATAATTTATAACATTAGTTCTTTGTACAGCTCCACAATTTGGTGGTTGTTGAGCATCCCTACCTATTTGATAGAGATTATCATAAGCACTAAAGTCTTCTATACCTTCTGTTAAGTTTTCTATCAAAAAACCAGTAGTATCATCATACTCATTTCCTTTGAGGTCCAATATAAATACATTATAAAGTACTATTGGACCACTTGTTTCATTTAAAAATACTGGATCAAAATGTCTAAACAGTTTGTAAATTATATCTTCTGGTAAATCTTCAGGAGATAAGACCAATGAAGTGTATCTGGATTCTAAAACTTCTTCTGGTTCTTCAAGTGTGGGTGAGAGCTCTTCTTCAGCCCTTTCTGATAAAGACAACATTTGAGTAACAAAAACAAAAACAAGTGCCAAAAGTACAACTGTCAAAACAATATAAAGAACGAATTGCCCCTTTTCCATATTTTATTTTTAATTTTCCGTATATAAATTAGTGTTGATATTGTTTCAAAAAATATTTAAACCGCTGTTATTTAAGAATATATATGGGTATAAAAGAATTTTTTAAGTCAAACCAAAAAAAGATTATAATTTTACTACTTATTTTATCTTTCCTTGTTTTTCTACCTTTACTCATTATACTTGCCATTTACTTAATTTGGTTATTCTATAAAAAGAGAAAAAGTGAAGTTAAGTATGTTTATAAAAGACCAGGATAATTTTTTTATTTAAAATTATAAATGTTTTTATACACAAGCGCCATTAACACAATTTGTTCCTGCAGGGCAGGCAATTCCAACTAGCATGTTACATGTATCGAGTACACAACCGAATCCAACTTTATTATTTCCAAAGCAAAAATCATCACAACCATTAATACAAGCACCTCCATCTGTACAAGTGTATTGTTGGTTCAAACCACCTCCCGTGTCATAACATTCATAAGTACATGTTGTGTCTACTGCACATGTAGCAGTACATATCTCGTTAGATCCACAACAATACCAAAAGCCTATATTACACCAATTACCTCCTCCCCCACAACTTCCTAAACAATCAATAAGATTAGTTGCCCATCTATTTTCATATGTTTCAGTAGGTGCTGGATCACCTTGTTTTATACATTGTGCTACTGTTGAAACTGTTTCTCCATAAGGACCTGGGAAAGGACAGCTACCACCTGAACAAGTTTCTGAGGGACACCATTCTCCAGGTATACAGTTCAAGTTATCCCCACTACAACCATATCTACAATCTCTCATTAAAGAATATACACATGGATCACCTAGACCATTCCTATATTCAAATCCAAGTTCACATTTATCAGCACAAACACAATTAGTATAATCAAATGTACAACTTCCTGCATAACAATCTAAGACACCTCCAACAAAACCCTCTGCTAAACAAGTTGAAGGTATAGTAGTACCGTCACACTCTTCTCCACACTCTACTATATTGTTGTCACACTCTTCTATTCTACTACAATCACCTCTACATCCACCAGGGTATGAATCACAATTAACATTGTTTCCATCATCACAAACATCAGTACACTCTGATATACCATCCCCACAAGATTGCCATCTCGAACAATCAGCAGTACATCCAGGATACGGATTACAATCTATAGTATTTCCATCATCACACACTTCTCCAGCTTCTAAAATACCGTTTCCACACTCATAAACAGTTTTTGTTGCACTTATTGTTCGTGATAATCCTTCATCATCTGTTACATTTAGTGTTACAGTATAAGTTCCAACAGCTGAATAGGCATGACTGATTAATACACCAGTACCAGTACTTCCATCACCAAAATCCCACTCATAACTTACAATAGTGCCATCATCATAGCTACCGCTTGCATCAAAATTAATAGATTCACCAACAGCTACTATTGTTGCAGATTCTAGGAAATTTGCCACTGGTCTAAGACTACTACAAAAGCCAATTATTCCTGAAACATATTTTAAATTTTTATCTTCACCATCTACGTTTTGAGTAATATTGTCATGTCTTATACCTATTTTTATTCTTAAAGTGCCAGCGCAGATGTTATCATCATCACAATTAAATCTTATAGAGTGTGAACGATCATCAGGATTATTAGATGTGAGTCGGCTAGTGTAAGATGGATTCCAACATTCTCCGGGCATATTTATATTAATGTCTCTTTCAATATCCCAATGAGGATGTGACCAAAAATAATTTTTTGCTCTAGTACTTATATACAAACCTTCTTTAATGGCATTTATTATGGTCTCAACTTTATATTCACCATCTAAAGGCACATCATAGTAGTTCCAATTATAAAACCTTTTATCATAACCAGGCATAGGTACAGCCAATTCAGTTTGATCTCTAACGTGGTCTGGAATAAAGCCAAGTACATCAAAATAAAATAACTCTAAATTCTTAAACAAATCAAAAATTTTTATTGTTGCATTTTCTTTTGATCTTGCTATTGCTGGCCGTGGGCAAAAATAAAGATTAAATCTACAATCACCACCAGAAAACGGAGCAATACCTAAAAATGTTGCATTACCAACATACATTTTTAATCTTCCTGGACCATTATAGGTATTACCAAATGCACTGTTGTCGTTTAGTGATGGATGATGCACGTAATTTCCATCCCTTTGATAAAGATAATCAGGAGAATAATATAATTTAGCTATATTAGGGGCAGCATCAATTTCTTCAGGAAATGGTCCTGTATTACCTGCTACTAATAAAAAAGGATCATTAGCATTACCATAAGAGCATACATCAAAAGAAAGATTTAAAGAATCACTTATTCCACCATATGGGCTTCCAGCAGCACCATTGCCTTGCACATCATTTAAGTTTATTGTTCTAAATGTACATACTTTTTGTGATAGTCCACCCCCAATATCTGTTAAAATTTCTTCACCAGCACAATCTCCTATAAAAGGAAACGGAATAGGACTATAAAGATCATCTCCATATGCTATTTCATCGATTTTATAAGACCTTTCATTTAATATGGTATATTTTATAGCTTTTTTTAACTTGTCGCACTCATCATATGTATTTGGATCAACAGGATTTTCATCCAATATATAAGTTGAATAATCACCCATTACAATTGAATCAGATGGTTCTATAGAAGTGTCTTCTTCTCCAGAAAAAAAACCAAATATAGATGCAAAAGTAAGAACCAAAAAAAGTGTTATAACAAGAACGAATACACTAATAATAAGTGATATGCCTTTCATAATTTTATTTTAAATTACGGATATAAATATCAGAGTGGTATTAGATTTGTTATATCAAAATTAAAAACATCTATTAAGATCAAAAAGAAAATTAATAAACATAAGACTAAAACAAATATTGCTATGATTGTACCCTTATCAAGACCTCTCATTTTTATTCACTACAAAATGTTATGGGATCCATAACTAATATTGTTCTTGATTCGAAATCATCTCTTAGATTATATGTATCTTTAACATCTTTAAGTCTGGATGATTCTTTATCTAAAATTATAAGTGGTGGCATTTCAATTAAAATATGATACATCTTACCCGTAATAAATATTTTTTTAATTCCCAGACTCATTCTTAATTTTTCGTTTGCGTTTAGATTAAAAGGCGAACTGAAATTAAAAATATGATATAGACTATTTGAATCAATAAAAACATCATCACCAAAAATTAATCTTTGCCTGTAAACAGTGTTTGTATTTTCATAGTTAACATTCCAACATCCTGAGCCAAAGGCTATTGCCGAATCATACGAAATGTTATTAATATCAATAGGTGAATAGCTGAAATAATTGCGCATTATGTCTGGATAATAAGAATCTCTAAAGTATTTCATTGTTTTATCTTTTTTATAATTTTTTTTACCCCATTCCCATATTCCAGCGTCTGCAGCATCAATTAAAGCTTCCCTACAAGTCCCGCGTGAAAGACAACCGCTTGAATTAAATGTAAATTCATAAGTACGTGGGTGATAGCCATAAATATTGTAATTTATTGGATTTGGTAGATCTCCACAATCTAGAAATGGAACAATTAGTTCAAAAGGCTTACAAAGAAGCCACCATAAAGAAATTTGTAAAAAATCCTGAGGTGTATCACCCTTCCAAATGACTGTTTCATTATAGTAGAGCTCTTCTTCAGGCAAGTTCTGAACAGTTCTAAAAACATCAACTGGTGTTTCGTCTTCAGATTCTGCTATGGCATTTTGTCCACAAACATAAACACTATAAGAGCAGTCTGCATAAAGACCTACTACACTAACATTAGTTATAACTATTCTTACTATTCCGCCGTTTTCAAAATCATATCCACTCACATCTCCCCTACCACTATAAAAATAATAAATCTTATCTTTTTCATCAAAAATATTTTTTGTCCCAAGACTTTCTGGAAGATAACAGTTATGCAAATAAGGTTGATAATCCACAATTGTTATGTTATCTTCTCTGATTCTGTCTATATTTGGGTTGAGCGAATCACTCTTAAATCCACATACCTTTCTTCCTATTCCACCGTACAACTCTTCCTTTATATCTTCTGTGGGGCAGTTGTTTATGGCAATTCTAATGTCATCAGGATCAAGATCTACATTAGGTTCAACTTTATAACTTATAACGCATTTTTCTCCGCCTCTGGCATTCACTTCTAAACAATTTTTAAGATCACTGCAAAAAGTTGTTGAAAGGTAATTACTTAATTCACCTGCATCAAAAACATCTGGGTCATTTGGATCTACTAACAAATCATTTACGTTAAAAATGTAAGGTTTGTAAACTTTGAATCTTTTAAATTGTTCGAGGGATTTTCCTAAAAAAGCATCACGTGCTAAAAGAAGCAATCCAAGACCCAAAAGAAACACTATTAAAACAATAATAAGATTTTTAACAAGACTAACCATAATTGCTTTCATATATTAAAGTTTCTTATTTTTACTTATATTTATTATACCGGGGCTAACAAACCCTCTATTGTTCCTCCAAACATAGAATATGTGACAAACCAACTTATAGTGTACAATATTATACCAATTAATAGAATATTCCAGACATTGTTCCTCATGCCAACAGGGTCTTCTCCATATTGAATTCCATTTAAAAATACGGCTAATAAAATAGCAGTTTCAATCATGTAAACACCAACAATCAACTGAAATGATGTGGGCGAGATTGGTAATTCTCCTCCCATTGCCCAAGGAATCATTAACATTGTTTGTGCTGCGTTTAAACTACCAGTAGCACCAGCTGTTCCCATTATGCCTTCCATGGCAGCCCCTAAGTTTTCTAATATTCTTAATATAATTACAGCCAAAGTTACAGTAACACCTGCAACCATTGGAGATAGAAACATTGCTAAAAATTTCATGCTAGAAACTGTTTCACCTAAAATTTCGTTTATCTCTTCTTTAACTTCATGAACTCCTTTCAAATATCTTGATATTACAACCATTGAGTTTGCGGCTGTTCTAATGTTTTTCTTTGAAGACTCTATCACAGTTTTCATTATTGATTGAATTAAGCTTGATGGATAGTACCATATTGCTCCAACCTCTTTGTCAAACAGAGCTTGTTCAAAAGTATAACCAAACTTTTTTATGTTCAGACTTATTAAATCAAACATATCAACAATCTTTAATTCTTTTAGATTTACTTTTACTTGATCAATAGCCTTTTCAAGAGGAGTACCTCCTGCAATTATATTACCAAGCTGGAACAATGCTACTGCAAACTCATTTTCAATTTTTTCTATATCCTTTCTGACTCTGTTTTTTTGATAAGAATCTAAAAACGCATAAGTAGATACTATCATTGCAATCCCAAAAATAATTACAATAGAAAATGTAACAGAATAATAAGGGTCAGGGTCTGACAATCCCATCAATCCTGCGAATATAAATGGTAAAGATACTAGTAGGGCTATAGGCCATATTGGAATCAAAGCATTTCCCAAGGCAAATTTTCCCATTGGGGGAACCCCTTTTGCTTTAGATATGTTTGGCGGAGAAAAGGTTGGAGGTTTGGTTGATAGTATATGATTAACAATAAAGTAAAGAAATAACGGCAAAAGAATATCATAACCAAAAATCACAAAACTTGGTTTCACAACGTCTGAAATAAATATTAAGATTATTGGAAACAAAACCAAACCCATAACAGGAAGCAAAACACCAACAGCATAAATAAGCATCATTGGCATTCTTAGTTCTGCTGCATAATGTTTTGCCCTTTCTAGTGTTCCATTTAATATAACATCTATTGTTTCATCATAAACCATTTTTCTTCTCTTCATTTCAACTGCGGAACCTCTTAGTAAATTCAAAGCTTCTGCAAATTCTTTGTTTTTTTCCTTCCATTTTGTTACATAGACAACCAAAGCCTCATTGCCTGAAGAATATCTTCCAATTTCTATGTCCCACAACAATTTTCTTAAGTCCCATCCTAAAGGACTGTCCAAATTTTTAGATGCAAATTTTATTGCTCCCTCCAAATTAGGAGAAGCTCTCATGTAAATGACCATGTATAAAATTGCAAGAACAGCATCAGAAGACATTCTCACACTAATTGTTTTGGCTCTGGCAGCTGGATAATTGTAGAAATACCAAAATACTACGAAAGCAAAACCAAAACCAAAGAAACCAAAAACATCAGTACCTATGAATACAATATAAAACATGGCAAATACGATCATGAACATTGTTATTAAGATTGCCAAAGAGAATGATCCTCTAGGGGTTGAATTAATGTAAGCAGCCCTTAAACTTTCTAAAATTTTTTCCCTTGTCTTTCCTCCAGGCTCTATTGGGAATAAACCTTCTGCAAAATGGCATGCTTTTTCATAAAGGGTTTTTGGTTTTATTTTAACTTCTTCTAAAAATGTCATGTACTCTCGTGGATAAGGATAGAATTCTCTTTTTTCAGGAATTTTTATTTCACTTATTTTCAAAACTTTTTGCATTTCTATTCTTTTTGCTTCCTCGGCCTTCATTAAAGCTTTTGCAAGTTTCTTTGTTTTCTTGTCCTTTTTTTTTAAAATCATTAAACAGCCTTTGCGTATTTCTTAAACCAATCCAACCAGTTTTCATAAACTCTTTTACTATCAACAACTCCTATCTCCTTTCTGGATTTTTCAGCGAATTCATGAAACATTTCATTTACTTTTATTGTTGTTTCGGCTTCTAGCAGATCTAGGTTATTAACTTTTTTAGCAATATCAACAACAGTATCTAAAATTTTGGCTCTTAATAGAATGTTATCCCAAACACGTTCCCACCTTCCAGTCCATCCAGGAACCCTTTCAGCAATTTGGTTTAAAATTTGTGATTCACCATTTAATAAAGTGTCAGTTGCTTTCAAGGTATCTTCTCCAGCATGATATTCCATAAGATTTACAAAACCACCTTCATCAGCAGGATCTTTTTTCCAGTGCTTTCTGACTTCTGTTACCTCTGTTATTCTTCTAAATGTTTTTAAACCATCTGGAGTTTTTAGTTTGTTACAAACAATGACCAAGTCTGTTGCTTTGAAACTTGTTGGAGGAACTCCTAAATCATTTACAATTCTATCAAAGACTCCGTAAGCAGATTCTCCGTGAATTGTTCCAGCAACAACATTTGCCATTGCTCCAATTCTCATAGCTTCAAACAAAGCTTTTGCTTCTACACTTCTAATTTCTCCTATGAATAAGCAAGAATCTCCTAATCTTAGTGCAGTTCTAACAACCTCTTCTGCAGGCAGCTCTAATTCAACTCTTGTTATAACAGACCTTGATTTTAGTCTTTGAATATTATAACCCAAATTTCTTAGTTGTTCAACAGGAAGTTCCAAAGTATCTTCTGAGATTAAGATTCTATAGTAAGGTAATATTTGTAACATGGTTGATCCAAGAAAAGAAGTTTTTCCAGCACCTCTTGAACCAGCAACCAAATAAGTTCTTCCATATGAAGCTAAAAACCAAATTAATCCTCCAAATAAACCATTCAAAAACTTTTCATTTAGGAACAAGGGAAATGTCCATGGTTTAAATCTGTGTCTTCTTATTGCAAAACCCAATCCATCAGGAGATAATCTTGGATATATTGCAGCAATTCTTGCAACTCCGCCAGGTACAGTAACTTCTGCGTCTAAAACAGGATTTGCCTCATCCAAAGGTCTTCCTGATATAAGTTTAAACCTTGTTGACCATCTGTTACCATCTGCTTGTGTAGGAACTAAGTTTGTTTCACATTCTTCAAACTCTTGATGATTAATAAAAATTGGTAAATTGCCTAAAGGAGAATTAATAAAAATATCTTCTATTTTACTGTCTCTTAATAAAATTTCTAATATTCCTAGACCTGCAGTATGTCTTGTTAGCATTGCTGCCAATGCTTCCATTTTTCCTTTTTCAAAAGGTTTTCCCATTTCTTCTGACAAGTCTTCTAATAAATCTAAACTTAGAGTATGAAAGAGCTCTCTCATTTTTTCTTGTTCTGCTATTTCTAGTTCTCTTGGTCTTCTTCTTTCTAAGATTCTTCTTGCAGCGTCTAAGAGAGTATATTCTTCCTCACTTAATTTAAATTCAGGAGGAACAACATGATAAATATACCTTATCTTTCCAGGAACCTTAAATATCTCAATGTCTATATTCTCAACTTTATATTTATCAATTGGTTCTCCTGGAGGTGCTTGCGTCATGAATTTTGTGTACATGAAATTTGGTCTTGTTGTTGGTCTGAAAAACTTTCTATAAAGTTTCCTGTCGCCAATATGATAACCAACTAGAAATGGTTTTGCTTTTTGAATTAATTCACAAGCATCTAGAAGCTCTTTCAAAGGAAACAAAGCATTCTTAAGATAATGATCTACGCATCTTGCATATTCTTCTGAAGTTTTAGCTTTAGTTTTCAAGTGTCTGATCTCTCTTGTTAAATTTAAATAAGCACCTATTGGGTCTCCTCTTAATTGCAATGTTACCAAATCCCTTAACCATGTATACCAAACCCCTAAATATTTTGCACATTTGCCAGTTGCAATATTTTTTATTGAAACTATTCTTTCTTCTCTTAAAGCTTTCATGATGGCATTGGCAATTTGTGTTAACATTTTTGTTTGTTCATAATCATATTCATATTCTCTTGTTTCTGCTAAAACAATACCAACAACTTTTCTTTCTTCAATTAGCTTTTCAATAACTCTAGCCATCACAACATCAGAATCTTCAAGAGTAAAACCAAAAATAGACCCTAAACAATTTACTCTCAAGATTCCATCTGTGACTTCACCCTCAAAAACCACTAAGACACCCTATATTTTATATTCAATATTTATATTAAGAGTTTAATAATAATATTTGTTGATTTAATGGCAGAAAAAGACATTCAGCCAGTTTTAAATGAAATTGTAAGAAGAACCAATGAGACTGTAAGAAGATTAAGATCATTAGAAGAAAGAGATTCTTTAATTGAAAACCGAATTAACACTTTAGAAAACATTGTTTTAAGATTAGAAGAAGAGAAGAAGACTATTAATGAGAAGTTAACAGCAAAAATCGAAGAAATAGAAAAAAATATAATTAAGATTGACAATGAATTATTAAGGATTAATAAGAATTTAGAGAAGGTAGCCAAGAAAACAGAGTTAAGAGAATTAGAGAATATAATATCGATTTATAACCCAATAAGAACAAAATTTATAACAAGGGAAGAAGCAGAAAATATAATAGAAGAGAGGTTAAGAGATGTTTCCGTTTAGTTTAGGTAAAAAGAAAAAAGAAAAGAAAAAAATTTATATTCCAGTTGATCTTGTTTTAAGATATTCTGCTCAAGGTCTTTCTGAACCTGATATAATTGCTAGATTGGAAGCTCAAGGGTTTACTCCTGAGCATATTGATAAAGCTTTAAGAATTGCTCTAAAAGAAAGAGTTGTTTCTGGAGCACCGCCATCACCATTAACAGCGGCTGAGGCACCTGTACCAGAAGCACCAACACCAACTGCATCTGGTTTAGGAACTGCTGCAGAAGAAACTTTTGGCGGACCAGTTCCAATGGGAGAAGTTACAAGAAGGCCAATGCCTATGGGTTATCCACCTGAAAGAGTTGTTCAAGTACCACCTCCTGTAGAACACGTAGTACCTGAGCATAGAATACCAGAACAACCAGAAGTAAAAAGATCTCAATTACCACCAGCAACTGAAATAACTGTTGAAGAAATAATTGAGGCAATAGTTGCTGAAAGATGGGATGAATTTGAAAAAAGATTAGAAAGTTTTGAAAAAAGAGACATACAATTGCAAAATCAGATTGAATCTTTGAGAAAAGAAATGAATAGTATTGAAAGTGTTTTAGAAGAAAAAGAAAAAACCATGATTTCTAAGCTTGAAGAATTTGGAGAATCTGTAGAAGGAATACAAGGAAGAATAGGATCTATTGAAAGAGTTTTCAAAGATTTTCTTCCAGAATTAACAGGTAATATTAGAACCATGTCTAATTTGGTAGAAAAATTAAAAAAAGAAAAATAAAAAAGTCACTGAAAGTCACTAAACTGCTTTAGGAGATTCTGACATCATCCACAATACAGCTATTCCTACTAGGATTAAAAGCCATGTTCCATAACCAAATGTAGGTATACTAATTCCAAGTAATGCAAGTCCGCCTACAGCATTGAATATCAATAATGCAACTACTATCATTATTGCAGCCATTGCAGTTCCATGTCCATGAGTCCAAGGTGCGTAACCAGTTACATTACCATCTTTATCTCTTACTTCATGTTTAGCTCCAGCAATTTCTAGTAATGCTATTAAGGTAATTACACCTATAGCAACTGCAACTAAACCTGTTGACATACCGGCAATTACTGTTACCAAAGCAGCTGGAACTGCCATTAATACGAAAACACCTGCAACTATTGAAATCAAAGTAGCTGGTGCTCTACCGAACACTTTAAGCTTTGTTAATACTGCAAAGACCACTGCGAATGTCAATACCCACAATAGTAAATGAGGTAGACCTAATCCCGCTAGGAATGCAAATATTCCATCTGGCATATTTTTTCACCAATTTTTTTATTTACTTTCACCTGTTTCTTTAACTAATATCCATACACTTGCCACCATAACGATTAAAAAAACTCCAATTGCCATTACTGGTGCTGAGATTGATATCATTGGAATTGCTATGAAATTCAATCCACCTGCTCCAACGAACACCATTATTGCAATTGCTATTAAAGCTGCTCCAAAAAATCTTGGATGTTTGGAAAATATATGTTCTCCTTCAGCTTTGGTTTGAGTTATTTCAAGGAAGATCATTGTAATCATTAATCCAAAAGCAACCACTATTGCTCCTGTGGTCATAGAGCTAAGGAATGTAGCAGCTTGTGTTCCTGCAGCAGCCACTAAAACTAGGAATGAAGCAACTATTGATATCACTCCTCTGGCTGTTATTGATTTAGGTAACTCTACATGAGATAATATACCATAGACTACTGCTAAGGTTAATAGCCATAACAAAACTAATTGAAACCCAGCATCTCTTAATGTAACTATCATTGATTCAATGGGGTTTGCCAATGCTGGAGTTGCGGCTACTAAAAACCCTAACAAAAATGCCCAGGTTTTTTCTATGTTTTCGGTTAATTTCATATTACTACCACCTAGTAATATATTGAATAGAACTAGTATATAAAACTATCTTTTTTCACTACTCTACGATAATTAACGTCTTTGTGGTGATCCAGACTTATAGGCAAACCAGAAAATTAGTACTATAAACACTACTAGAATAAGAAGTAGAAGATTCTGACCCCCACCTATTATTGGAAGCCTTGGGAAAAAGTCTGTGTACAAATAACCTATTGACAATAAAACAAAAAGTACGCCAGCATTTATTATTAAGGCATCTGCACCGTTTCCTCCTGGCCCTTTTCTTACTCCAAAAGCTTCAAGTACAAAAATTATGAAAAACATGGCAATAAAGAATATTGTTATGCTTCCAAATTGGGACCAGAGAAAATCAATGAAGGCTGTGTTGGAAACTGCAAAAAATGCTAATGCCAAAGAGACTAGAAAATTAACACCTCTGTTTCTAAAAACATTGGTTTTATTAACAGCACCAAAAACAACTGCTAAAATAAATAGAAATGGTACTAGAATCTCTTCTGATTGGAACATTGTTATATCAAACGGAAGAGCCATGTTAGCCGCCTTCTACTCTGTCAAGTTTGTCTTCTAAATCCATTTTTTTATGCTCTAGTGCTATTCTTACTCTTCTTAGGCGAGCTCTTGTTTCATTATCTTGTGCTGATGCTTCTTGTTGTCTAGTTTTTGTAATCTTTCTTTGGACCATATCTATTTTATGTTCTAATTTTTTAATGTCTCTCCCTTTTCTACTACCTTTTTCAAAACCTGCACTAATAATTTTTGATGCTCCACTAATATTCAATGGATGGAATATTCTTGTCATTATAAAGAATAGGAAAAATGACAGTAATACCATTGGGAACCAAGCCAATATTATCGGAATAATGAATGAACCATACCACCCAGAATAAACAATGTAAATATAAGCAATCATTGAAATTAGAAGTCTAAGACCTCTGTGAGCACTTCCAACAATCCAGTAACCAAAAGTCCAGATGAATAAAATAATAATAACAGAAGGAATTAAGATTAAATATAAAACTTGATCTTGAAGAGTAAAGTATCTAGACATAAGAGTAGGACTAATTTTTAATATTTCTCTAAATATCAGATTAGTTAAGTCTACAGTTCCTGAACCTAAATATTCAAATGCCATAAGAAAAATATAGATAACCGCATATATAAATTTAATAAATACACTTTTTCATTTGTTTTATTGTTTTCTTGTGTATTTTTCTTTTTGTCTTTGTACTTCTATATCCACGTTGCTAAGGTCATATTCTCCTGATGTTGGAATTTCAGTTTTATCAATTCCAATTGTCATTACTCTTCTTCTTTCTTCAGCCATATTTTAACCTCCTCTTTGGTATGTTTCTCTCTCTCTTTCTACAATTATTCGATCCACTTCATTTAGTGGAAATTCTCCACTTACTGGGAGTCTTGTTCTGCCACTTGGTGGTGTTGCATCTGGCAAACCAAAATATATTTGATTATTATCTCCCATATCCCCAAAAATAATTGATGGATAAGAACTTCTACCACTACCAGTTTCTCCAGCACCGGGTGGTCTACCTTCACCCCCCACTAAAGCATCACCAACTGCTTTATTTAATTCTTTTTCAAATCCATCTAATTCTTCTATATCTTTAGCATTATATTTTAACCTTGCAGAATCGATTGCTTCTTCAGTAGTTTGAGCAGCAAGTGTTAACACATAAAATGCGGATGTTGGGTCTAAAGGTACTGGGTGAGGTACTAAACCAACTGGTGTATTATCACCAAGATCTCTTCCAGTTATTACACGACCTGGAGCACCTTCAACATAATAAGCAAGAACATCATCAGAAATCTTTCCTGGAATTCCTTTTGCATACCTTTCCCACTCTCCCAATCTCTGCAATAATTTTTGTTGTTGTTCTATTGAACCAATTGTTGTAGGTAACTCACGTTCACTCATTCTTTGATGAAGCTGTCCTATAAATTCACCTATTTTTTGCTGATGTGCAGCTAATTGTGCTAAACTTTGAGTTAAATATTCCACACCGTCGACCATATTTTCACTATTAAATAATAATATACAATAACTATATAAAACTTACTATTTTTTACTACTTTAGAGTGATATTATATTTCGACTTTAAAGACGCCCAAATCTTCACATATCTCAAGTATTGCCCAACCCCAAACAATACTCTCAAAGGCTTTGACAAAATCTTTCTGTTCTAAAAAATGCTCAGAATCAGAAATATAGGCTTTCATGTTGGTAAGCATTTCTTTGCCTTTTTCATCATTAATTTTTATTTTTTCAATTAAAGGTTTGATTTTATCTAACATTTTCATGGTTTCTTCTCTTAGTTCTTCCATTAAATCACATCTAAAAAGTCTTTTTCTCTGAAATGCAGTCTACCAGGAATTATTAGAACAGCAGGGTTCTCAATCCCCCTCATTCTTAAACCCCTAACACTATCATAATGTATCTTAGAATCACCACCAGCATTGGAAAAAGCAATTATTTGGTCTGTTTCTTTAACTATTTTTTTATTTAAAAGCATTTTCAAAGCATCAGAAACATTCATGAATATCTTATTTTCATGATCAATATCTAATAACAACAAAGTATGCAATCTTCTTTTCTTATTTATACTAACAGTGTTCTTAACATTTTTCATCTTTCCAGATAAGGGAATTGTGGCTGTTTTACCAAATTTGTATATTTGAAGTCCAGTTTCACCTATTGCAGAGAATATAGAAGCATTATGAATTATTTTAACAGGAACTTTCTTTCTTCTTGCTTCAAAAACAATATCAATATGAGTAGTGGCAGCTAATGGGTCACCTGGAACAAATAAAGCAATATCATTATTCTTGGCTTTTTCAATGAATAATTCTAGATTTTCTTCCAAATCCTTTCTGTTTAAAACATTAATATCCTTTTTTATGATTTCTTTTAAGTTTTCTAAAGAGCCTTTCCAAATAGAAGTGTATAATTCAATAAAACACTCGCATTTCTTAGCAATTTCTACTGCTTTCAATGTTAAATCGTTTTCATCATTTAAGCCTAGTCCTATGAGATAAAGCATAATTTTAATGTATATTAATTAAAATAAATAGTATATGCGAATAGCCTATGACATCATTGGAGATAAGGAAAAATCAGTTGCAATAATAGGAATTAATACTAAAAATCCAAAAAAAGTTGCAAAAGAAATAATGAGAAGACACAATTCTGTTAAATCTGTTCTTCAAAAACTGGCTGAAAGAAAAGACACCTACAGATTGTATCCCTGTAAATTATTATTAGGAGATAAAAACACAGAAGTGATTCATAGAGAACATGGTTATTCAATAAAAATTGATCCCCAAAAAGTTTATTTTTCTCCAAGAGAAGGGACTGAAAGACAGAGAATTGCCAAAATGGTAAAATCAGGAGAAAAGGTTTTAGTAATGTTTTCTGGAGTAGCTCCTTATGCTATAATAATTGGTAAAAAACATCCTGATTGCAAAATAACTTGCATAGAAATAAATGTAAAGGGCATAGAATATTCTGAAAAAAATGTTAGATTGAACAAATTACACAATATAAAGAACATTTGTGGAGATGTTAGGAGCGTTAGAAACATTGGTAAATTTGATAGGATCATAATGCCTTTGGTTGAAACAGCTATAGAGTATCTAGATGTAGCTTTTTTACATTCTAAAAAAGGAACCATAATTCATTTGTATGGTTTGTCTAATGAGAAGAATAATTTTAAAGATTTAGAAGAAAAAGTTAGAGAAAAAGCTGAAATTTTCAATAAGAAATATAAGATTGTTAAAAGACAGAAGGTTTTGCCTTATGCTCCTAGAATTCTAAAAGTTAGATTAGATATTAAGATAATTTAGCTTTCAAATCTTCGCCATTCATGTAAGCCTTTAATCGCTTTCTCATAATCTAAATTTATTCCAGATTTTACTTCAATTCCAGTTTTTCCAGCCAGTTTCTTCTTCAATTCTTCGGGTATTCTGTATTTTTCT
Source organism: uncultured archaeon (assembly GCA_964348065.1). GTDB lineage: Archaea > Aenigmatarchaeota > Aenigmatarchaeia > Aenigmatarchaeales > Aenigmatarchaeaceae > CS1-C013. The sequence continues at coordinate 73,428 of CAYGBE010000155.1, read as the reverse complement.
AAATCTATTTTTTCTTCAGTCTTTGCTTTCTTTTCTTCGGCTTTAGATTTTTGTTCTTCAATCAATTTCTCTTCAAACTTGTCTAGATCGCTTCCAGTTATTATATTATTTTTTTGTTCAAGAAGTTTATTTTTTGCATCTTCTATAGATTCTGCTTGAAACATTAAACCTATTGATGGTTCATAGCTAAAATCACTTATTATTTTAAGTCCATATCCCTTTTTCTTCATTTCATCAAGAGTATCCATTGCCACACTACGCCTACCATCCATTAACCCAGCCACATAATTAAAAAGTCCTCCTCCAGTTCCACCATCTGTAATACCATCTCTAGTTGCAAAATAAATTGTGGGTTTGCTAGTTTCTTTGGGTTGAGTTTCTTTGTGTTGAGTTTCTTTTTTTCTTCCTCTAAATTTAGGCCATGGCATTAAATCACTTGTTTTTATTATTAAAAGAAAAACATTTAAATGCTTCGGTTTTTAATCACTTTCAAATCATAAACAACATGCCAAATCTTAGGAGCATAAGACTTTACTCTTTTGGTTTTTAAAACCTTTATTTTAACTTTGTTTTTCTCACCAATTTTCTTGATTTTCTCTTTTATTTTATCAATTTCCTCTTGTTTTACAGTTCTATGAAAGTGAATAACAGCTTTATTTTTAGCAATTTTTAAAGCATGGGGTAAGAATTGCTCAGTTTTGAATAAATAACCCATTATTACTCTATCTGCTGTGTTTTTCAATAATTTAGCAAATTTTTTGCAATCTCCTTGCAAGATCTCAATCTTATTTTCAACATCATTTAACCAGATATTTCTTCTTAGATATTCTATGGCTTTGGGATTAATGTCTATTGCATAGATTTTCTTAGGTTTGCAGTATTTAGCTAAAAATATGGAAAAGTATCCAATGCCTGCAAACATGTCAACTATTGTTTCCCTAGATTTAACATTTTTTACTAGCCTCATTCTTTCTTGTTTATTGCCTTGAGACCACATTATATCTGAAACGTCTAACAAGAATTTGCAACCATGTACTCTATGCAGAGTTTGCGTATTTTTACAACCAAATATTACTTCTATTTTAGGCTTTCTTACTTGTTTTTTGATTTCTTTGATCAAACAAACTGTGTGAAGATAAGGCAAAATCCCAATTATTGCTTTTCCTATTATTTTTTTGTGTTTTAACAGTTTTTTATCAAGTTTTATTAGAAGAATATTTCCAATAATTTGATATCCTTTAGGAAGATAATCTAGTTCTTTTTTATTAAGCTTATTCTTAAGCTTATTTCTTAATTTTGTATTAAAGCTCATATAGAATAATATTTTTAACAATAAAAAAAAGAAAGGGGAAGGTTATAAAAGTATAAAGGTAATTAGAACTTTGTTGAGCCTGCTTTCCAAATTGCTTCTAATGCCATTAAGACTGCTGCTGGAACAACTAGTATTCCAATGTAATTGACTATGTTCATTAAGTAACCGCCTACTGGGTCAGGAAGTCTTGCAAATGCTGCTCCTGCACCGCCAGCTGCCATTAATGCAACAACTGCTAATAAGAACATGTTAGTTTCTGTTTTGTCAATGCTGCCTACGCCTGCTATTCCTAGTAATCCAATAATAAAACCTAGTATTGCTAGGACGCCTGTTACTGCAGTGGGATCGATCGATGGAAATAGACCTGCTATGATGGATATTATTATACCCAATATGAATAACCATCCACTAGCCTTTACCCATCCTGTTTTCTTTTTTGCCATAATTTCACCTATATTTTCTTATAATTCCTGACTCTTAAAAGTTTCGCTCTTTAAAAATAAAAGAAATAAAAGGGGATGAAAAGTAAAAAACTACTTGAAGACACTGGATGCTACCATCAATGCTCCAATGAATGTTGCTATCAAACCTATTATGTTAAATATCATTGTTCCATAATTCAATCCAGAGGGTATCCACTCTGTTAAATATACTTGACCAACATTGAATGCCTCTGCTAAAAGGTACATGGCTCCTGCACCTGTTAACCAAACAAATCCCCTTTTATCTTTAATAATTTTGGCATAAGCTCCTAAAACAGGTGCAATTAAAAGTACTAATCCCAACCACATCAATTCTACTGACATTTTTTCACCTAATAAAAGTTTAGAAAAGGCGAGTTTTAAGCTTATCTTCGTCATATGCAGAATTAGAAAGGTTTTTAAAGCTTTTCCTCAAAAACACTTGCTTCAAATTTGAATAGTTTAGAACTAGGATCTAGCCAAGAATCAGTTGTTAATCCTGCTTTGTAGCATAAATTTTCCAAATACTCTTCCATATTCCAGTTTTGTTCCACAGGAACCTTAGGTAAAAACAAGCCTCCTCGTAAACCTTTTCTTATTATTAAGCCATGTTTACCAATTTCTACTTCTTTTTCAAAATCTCTAGTTTTTAATGGCTCTGGATTAGTTAAAATAGAGATTTCAATAAATATATCTTCCAATTCTTCTTGTTTTAAGATTTGAAATCTAGGGTCTGAGCATGCAGAAACAGCAGCTTGTATTAAAGCTTCTATTAAAGGCAATTCAGGATAAGGTATTCCTATGCATCCTCTTAGTTGTTTTGTGTTTTTCTTGTAAATTGTAACAAAAACTCCTTTTTTTTCATTTAATTCTTCAGGATAATTTTCAGGAATATCAATTTGTTTACCTGTTTTTACATAGTTTTCTATTGTTTGTCTTGCTAATTTTATGATGAAGTCTTTCATAATATTAATTTAGAAAACTAGTATTTAAAAAAAATCACTTCTAAGTAGTTATTTTTTCTTTCTTATGAAGATTTCGGGCATTGCTATGAAACCTAGACTGGCGAATAACAATACTTTTGCCCAATCCATTAGATTTAATGCAGTTAAATGGAACATTCCTTGGAGAAATGGAACATATATTATTACTATCTGTAAGAGAATAGATATTATTACAGCAATAAATAACTTTTTATTTGCTAGAGGGTTGGATCTAAATGCACCCTTTTTCTCAGATCTACAATTAAATATAAAGAACATTTCAAATAATATTGTAGTTGTAACAGTCATTGTCCTTGCTTTTTCTAAACCATTTGGTAATTCTAGAATAAAAATAGCAAAAGATGCAATGAAATTTAATATTGATACAGCTATTATGAAAAATAACAAACCTGTTACTATTCCTTTTTTAGGATCTCTAGGAGGTTCTTTCATTATATTAGGATCTTTTGGATCAACACCTAATGCCAAAGCAGGGACACCGTCTGTAATTAGATTAATCCATAATAAGTGAAGAGGTAAAAAAGGTAGTGCAATTGCTCCTGTAATAGGATCTATAAGACCTATTACTATTGCTGCTGTTATTGTTATTAGTTCAGCAAAATTGGCTGCCAAAAGGAATCTTACGAATTTCTTTATATTATCATAGATTCCTCTACCTTCTTCAACAGCAGATATTATTGTAGAGAAATTATCATCTTTTAGAATCATATCAGCAGCTTCTTTTGAAACATCAGTTCCTTTAATACCCATTGCTACTCCAACATCTGCTTTTTTAAGAGCAGGTGCATCATTTACCCCATCTCCTGTCATGGCAACTATATGGCCTTTTGATCTCAGAGCTTCCACAATCTTTAATTTGTGTTGGGGTGATACTCTTGCATATATAACAGTTTCTTCTACAACTTCTTTTAATTTTTCATCATCAAAATTGTCTAATTCATCTCCTATTACTGCTTTTCCTATTAAACCAACTTCTGCTCCTATAGCTTTGGCAGTTAATTTATGATCACCAGTTATCATTACTATTCTTATTCCAGCTCTTTTACATAATACAATTGCTTTTGTTGTTTCTTTTCTTGGTGGATCTATCATTGCAGCTAAACCAACAAAGGTCATTTCTTTTTCAACAGATTTTAAAGAGTATTTATTTCCTAGATTTTTGTGTGCAAAAGCTAAAACTCTTAAGCCTTTTGAAGCAAGCTGATGAACAGTTTCTAATATTTTCTCTTTTTCTCTTTTACTCAATGTTTTGTTAATGTAGATTTTGTTACAATCATTAAGAATGATCTCTGGAGCACCTTTTGTGTAAGCAATATATTCTTTATCAATTTTGTGAATTGTTGTCATTTTCTTTCTTTCAGAAGAAAATGGAATTTCATCAACTCTTTTATAATATTTTTTCATTCCTCCTTTTGATGCTAAAACTTTTAATGCTCCTTCTGTTGGATCACCAATTATATGCCATCTTGGTTTTTCCTTTAAAATAGAATCATTACACATTGATGATATTTTTAATAATAAGTCAAGACTTCCTACTCTTTTTGTATCTACTTTCTTTTTATTTAATAGAAAATCTCCTTTAGGTTCAAAACCAACACCAGTAACATTTAATAATTTTCCAGAAACCCAAACTTTTCTTACAGTCATTTCATTGGTTGTCATTGTTCCAGTTTTGTCAGCACATATAATAGTTGTAGATCCTAAACTCTCAACTGCTGCCAGTCTTTTAACAATTGAGTTTCTTTTTAACATTCTTTGAGTTCCCAGGGCTAGAGTGAGTGTTATAACAGCTGGTAGGCCTTCTGGAACAGCTGATATTGCCAAGCTCATTGCAGTCATGAACATATTAACAATGCTCTCAGCTCTTAGAATCCCAAGAAAAAATATAATCATAGTAATTACAAAAACAACAATTCCCAAAGATTTTCCGAATTTTTGTAATTTCCTCTGTAATGGTGTCATCTCTTCTTTTTCTTGAACCATGCCAGCTATTTTTCCCATTTCAGTTGCCATTCCAGTTGAAACAACTATGCCCAATCCTCTACCATAAGTAATTAAAGTTCCCATAAATGCCATGTTTTTTCTTTCTGCAACTGCTACATCTTTTAAAACATTAATTCCTTTTTTAACAGGAACAGATTCTCCTGTTAATGCTGATTCATCAATTTTCAATTCACGAGCTTCAAAAATTCTTAAATCTGCTGGAACTCTATTTCCAGCGTCTAAAAGAACAATATCACCAGGAACAAGCTCTTCAGTTTTTATTTCAATATGTTTTCCATTTCTTACGACTACTACTTTTCTTATAACCAGTCTTTTTAATGCTTCTAATGTTTTTTCTGCTTTGTATTCTTGATAAAAACCTAAAATAGCATTTAGAATTATGATTGCGCCTATAACTGCTGCATCTATAAAATGACTTTCATCTGAGAAAACGCCAAGAAAGATCGATATTATTACTGCAGCTAACAATAAAATAACTAAAAAACTCTTGAATTGTTCAATAAAAATCAATAAAGCTGTTTTTCTCTTTTTCTCTTTTAGTTTGTTTAACCCATACTCTCTAAGTCTGCTTTGAGCTTTAGATGTACTAAGACCTTTTTTACTTGTTTTTAGAGCACTAAAAACAGAATCAACACTCATTGTATGCCATTTGTTCATAATATTTGTTAATCTTCTCCAACTTAAATTTAATCATTAGAAAATAATATAAGCCGGCTAATAGAACATAATTATTATGATAGTCCTTTACTTCCTATATTTTTTAATAGCATGTGTCTTTTTAGCTTTTAGTGGAAATATGGTTGTAAAGAGCTTATCACAAATAGCTAAACATTATCAAATGAAAGAATTTGTGCTTGGTTTTGTTTTAGTAGCATTTTCAACTTCAATACCAGAACTTTTTGTTGGCATATTTTCTGCTCTTAAACAAATATCTGCTATTTCTTTAGGCGATGTAATAGGAGCTAATATAGTTGATTTAACTATAGTGATTGGAACAGCAGCTTTATTAGGAAAACAAGTAAGAGTTGAGAAGGAAATAAACAGAAAAGATATACTCTATACTACTATGATAGCTTTTTTGCCCATTTTATTGTTTTTAGATCAAGAATTGTCAAGAATTGACGGAGTTTTATTACTAGTTGTTTTTGCTTGGTATATTATAAGACTTATAAGAGACAGAAAACATTTCAAGTCTCTTAAAGATGGTATATCACAAATGCAAATTTTAATACAAGTTATGATATTTATAGTGAGTTTGATAATCCTTTTGATTTCTGCTAGATTTGTTGTTGACATAGCTTCTCAAATAGCAATAGAATTATTACTTCCAGAAATTTTAGTTGGTTTAGTTATTGTTGGCATAGGGACGACTCTGCCAGAATTGTCTTTTGAGACTAATTCTGTGAGAAAAGGTTTTAGTGGAATGGCATTAGGCGATTTATTAGGAAGTGTTGTTATGAATTCTTCACTTGTTTTAGGTTTGGCAGCTGTAATATATCCAATTAGAGCAAGTTTTCTGCCATTTCTTATTGGAGCATTCTTTTTAATGCTGATTATAGGAGTTTTTGCTATTTTTGCTAAAACACAAGCAAAAATAACAAGAAAAGAAGGAATATTACTTCTATTACTATATGTTTTGTTTGTGATAACTAGCATATTGTTAAGATAGTTAATAATAAGAGCAAGTCATTATAAAATAGAAGTATGATACAAACTTTTTTTGCAGTTCTTATTTCAATAATAGGAATATCAACATCAATATTTTCATTCTTTTATGAAAAAAAGAACTTATTTTCAATTATACTTCTAATAATTTTCTCTTTTATTTCATTTGTTTATTGGCAAATATCTTTTTTGATTTTAATAGTTTTGTTATTTTATAAAAAACTAAATCTGACAACCTTCATAACAATTAACATGTTTACAGCAGTTCTTCTTTCTTGGTTTTTTTTGAATTTGTTTTTTATGCATTCTCGATTTTATTTGCTAATAGGTTTGTTGTCTTTGTTGGTTTTATGCTCATTAGCAATTTTTGGAATTTTTGAAAGAAAGTTGAAAAGATATTTGTTAATATCAAATGCAATTCAGATTTTGTTTGTTGTGGCTGATTTGTCAATTGCTAGAATATTCGGTGGATTTGGTCCATTAAGTACAATTCAAATCTTTAATTACACATTTGCTGGTTTAGCTTTCTTTTTAACAATTGGTATATTCGGAAGAGGTAAAGTTTATGTTTATGAATTAGAAGGCTCTTATTTTGCTAACAGGTGGAATGATATTTTTGCAACAATAGCATGCTTATCATTAGCAGGTTTACCAGCCTTTAATATGTTTGTTTCAGAATGGTTGTTATTTACAAAAAGTTTTGTAATAACACCAGTTATAACTATACTTGGAGTTTTTGCAGCTTTGTTATTATTTATAATGTATTATAAAGTTGTTTACTTTTTGTTGATAGGGAAAACAAGACAAAAACATATACCAAGAGAAATTACAATTCTAAATGGAATTTTGGCTATTGTTCTTATTGTTTTAGGTTTCCTTCCACAATTACAATTAGCAATATTATCGATGATAATATGAAAAAGAAAAAAGTAAAACATGTTTTAGATCTTTACATAGGAGGAGAAAGAGATAATCCAGAAGATTTATCACCAGAAGCATATGGACATTTCTTTAATAAAAAATGGATTTGGATTACATTCCTTGTTTTGGTTGTTCTCCTTTTATTAGCAGGTGTTAGTTTATGAAAAAATCACCATGGATTTGTAATTATGATGTTGGAGGTTGTAATGGTTGCATAATAGAAATAGCAGCTTTGCTAACACCTAGATACGATATTGAAAGATTTGGTTGTTTGTTAAGAGCAAGTGCAAGACATGCAGACATTTTATTGGTTAGTGGAATTGTTAATAAACAAAACAAAGAGAGATTAAAAACCATCTATAATCAAATGGCAAAAAACAAAGTAGTAGTTGCAATTGGTTCTTGTGCCATAACCGGTGGTCCATTTAAAACCGGATACAATTTTGCAGGCCCAACAGACAAAGTTATTCCTGTTAATATTTATGTTCCTGGATGTCCACCAAGACCAGAAGCAATCATGTATGCTTTATTAAAACTTTTAGGTAGGTTAAATGAAAGACCCAAAACACGAAATAAGAAAGTTTGAAGATAAAAGACTAATAGCAATTGTTTGTAAAGATGAAGGAGATTTTGCTTTAAATTATTATTTTGACGATAATGGAAAAATAATTGCTTTAAAATTTAAAATTTCAAAAAAGAAACCATTTATCGAGAGTATTGTAGATATTTTTCCTAATGCAGATTATTATGAAAGAGAAATTCATGATTTTTTTGGTGTGGAGTTTGAAGGAAATCCCAAATTACATTTGAAATTATTCTTGCCAGATAATTGGAATAAAAAACCACCATTATTGAAAAAAAGTGAGAAGAATGCATGATTATATAATACCAATAGGTCCTCAGCATCCTGCTTTAAAGGAACCAATGTGTATAAGGGTTAAACTAGATGGAAACTATATCCAAGATGTTAATATAAGAATGGGTTATACACATAAAGGTATAGAAAAGATTTTAGAAGGAAAAAATCCTGACTCAGCTTTGTATTTGACTCAAAGAATATGTGGAATTTGTTCTGCTGCTCATGAGAATGCTTATTGTAGAACAGTTGAAAACATTTTGAAATTCAAACTCAATGAAAAAGTCAAACTAATAAGGGCTTTGATGATGGAACTAGAAAGATTGCACAGCCATGTTCTTTGGCTAGGTTTAATAACCCATGATATAGGTTATGAAACTTTGTTTATGTATTTCTGGAGAGAAAGAGAAAGGGTAATTGATATTTTTGAAAAATTAACAGGAGGAAGAGTTCATCATAATTTTAATAAAATAAAAACAGTTAGCTATGATTTTGATTTAAAAGACAAAGCTTTCATATTGAAAAATTTAGAGATTCTTAAAAAAAGAACAGAAGATTACCTTAGGGATATTAAAAAAGACAATGTAATAATTTCCAGATTAAAAGATGTTGGTGTAATAACAAAGGAAGATGCCAAAAGATACTGCATAGTTGGACCAAATGCTAGGGCAAGTGGTGTAGAGTCTGATATAAGAAAAACAGATCCACCCTTTGGCATATACAAAAAATTTCATTTTGAAGAAATAATCGAAGATAATGGTGATTCTTTAACAAGAGTTATTGTTAGGTTAAGAGAAATTTTAGAATCAATAAGAATAATAAAACAAGTTTTAAGATTGATACCTAAAAAACCTGTACCAAAATTTACATTAACACAAATTCCAAACGGTGAAGCTGTTGGGAGAGTTGAAGCTCCACGAGGAGAATTATTTTATTATCTTAAGTTTAAGAATAATAAAATTGAGAGAGCTAAGATAAGAACTCCAACTTTTGCAACATTAAAAATAGTTGAAAAAATTTTGTTAAAAAGAGAAATAGGGGACATACCAGTTATAGTTGGTTCTTTGGATCCTTGCTTTAGCTGTTTAGAAAGAGTAATGATAGTAAAAAACGGAAAAACAGAGGTTTTAAATGAAGCCCAATTTAGGAGGAAGTATACATGTACGAAATAATTTTCTTTTTATTGATTCCATTTATTGCAATGTTTTATGAAGGCTTGCATAGAAAAATAAATGCCAGATTACAAAACAGAATTGGTCCACCAATAATTCAGCCTTTTTATGACATCATAAAACTCTTTCAAAAAAAGAAATTAAGAAGTCAGAATGATCCCTTTTTTAATTATACTCCTTTATTTTATTTTCTTTCAACTTACACATTATTTTTGTTTATTCCATTTTCTTTGATTGCTTTTAATTTTGATTTTGTGATTTTAGTTTACATCACAATTTTATCAAGTGCATTTTACATTTTGGCTGGTTTGTCTTCTGATAATCCTTTTGGAATTGTTGGTTCTATGAGAGAAATGATATTGATGCTTGCTTATGAAATAGCACTTGTTATAGTTGTTTTTAATTTTATGATAAGAGCAGGCGTTTTATCTTTGGGTCTTTTTGATTCAACTTTTCTTTTATTATCAGCTCCAATATCTTCTGCTGCTTTGGCTGCAATATTAATTGTTGAACTTCACATAACTCCTCTTGATACTGCAGAAGCTGGCCCAGAAATAATGAGTGGAAGTGGAACTGAATATAGTGGAAAAAATTTAGCGTTTTTTGAATTAGCCACTTACATGAAAAGATTATTTTTTGTTTTTCTTATGCCCTTACTTTTATTTGGTAAAGACATATTTGTTATTTTACCTTTGAGTTTGTTGTTTTTATTTATTTATTCGTATACTCAGGCAACCACACCACGATATAGAGTTGATCAAGCTTTCAAAGTTAATTTCCTAGTTATGATATTGGCATTAATCGATTTTATAATAATAATGAGAGGTATTTTATGAAAATAGAAATTGAAGCAATAAAGAATTTTTTCAAAAGACCTTTTACAAGAAGATATCCTAAAGTAAGAGTTATACCCTTTCCTAGATTTTTAGGAAGAATTCATTATTTTCCTAAAAGATGCATAGGATGTAGGCTTTGTGAAAAATACTGCCCTGTTGGAGCTATTAAGTTTCATAAAAAAGGAAAAATAGATTTCGATCAAGGTTTATGCATATTCTGTAAATTGTGTGAGGATAATTGTCCTGCCAAACCTAAAGCAATAAAATTAAGTAATGATTTTGAATATGCTGATAAGAATAAAAAGAAAGTTAGTAAAAATGTTGTAGATGAATAAAGAAAACATTGGAATTTTATTTGCTGTAATAACTGCTGTAGTGAGTGGTTTTGCCATTATGGTAAACAAGTTTTTTCTTGTGTCATTAGATCCAACTCTTTTTACTTCATTAAGAACTTTTTTTGTTGGTTTGGGATTTTTTATAATTTCATTTTTTAAAAATAAATTAAGTTTTAAGAACTTTAACAAGGTTCCTTGGAAAATTCTTTTATCAATAGGTGTTGTTGCTGGTTTTGGTTTTTTAACATTTTTTAATGGATTAAAATTAACAACTGCAGGAAGAACAGCTTTTTTACATAAACTTTTGCCTTTGTTCATTACGGTTCTTGCCTTTACTTTTTTAAAAGAAAAAATAAATAGAATACAAGTTTATGCAATGATAGTAATGATTATTGGAGCATATCTAATATCTTCTAGTGCAATAACTTTTGATATTGCTATTGGAGATTTTCTAGTTATTATTGCAACAGTTCTTTTTGCAGTTGAAAATATTATATCAAAGTACGCAATGATAAAGAAGGAATCTAATTTTGTTGTTTCTTTTTGTAGAATGTTTTTTGCGTCAATTGTTCTGTTTTCAATTGTTCTTTTAACAGGAAAATTTGATCAATTGCTATTACTTACATCTGAACAAGTTCTTTATATTGGAATTTCAGTATCAATTTTGTTTTTATACGTATTTTTTTGGTATTATTCTATAAAGTTAATAAAAGTTTCCAAAGCCTCTACTTTACTCTTATTATCTCCACCAATTTCACTTTTCCTATCTTACTTATTTTTAGAAGAAACTATACTCCCATTACAAATCATAGGATCTGTTTTAATTTTGTTAGGAGCGTTCATTGTTTCAAAAAAAGGTTAACTCTTTCAACTATTTCTTCGATTTTACTTTCCAGTTCTTCACTCAATTTTTCTCCGAATTCAATATTTTTTGGTTGAATTCCTATTATTTTAATTTTAGAATCAGGTAAAAAATTTTTTAATAAACTTATAGGTATATTATGAGTTGATGTTATACTATCTTTAATTTCATTCAATTCAAAAGTTCTAACTTCACCAACTTCTCCTCCAAACTCTAAAGCATCAATAATTATTATTTCATCAAAATCTTTCAATTCTTTAATAAAATTTTCAGGCATTACTCCTGCTTTTATTTTGATTATATCATCATCTAATTTATCGAGAATAATGTTTCCAATATTGTCATCAGATTTGATTGGGTTTCCTAAACTCATAACAGCTTTCATAAAATTTATTAATTATAAACATACTTAAGTATTATATGAATAAAGAAGATAAGATAAGATTTTTAAAAATGGCTATTTCTTGCTTAAGAAGAGAAGGAGAAACTAGATCAATATTTAGTCCCAGTGTTCCGACAAATGAAGAAATTGATGTTATTAAAAATTCTTTAAAAACCGGAGACTTTAATGAGAATTTATTAGAGAAATTTTTTCCAATGGCATACGAAGGAGTTAGTAAATATGGTTTCTTTGAATATTTTTTTTATGTTCATAATAAAAACATAAGAATGTTAGAAAGATATACACATGATAAGACATTAGTTGAGTGGTGTACTGCTTATCCTGCTAAAATTGTTGATAAATTTGATTCTAAATTCATAGTAGAAACAGTTGATGGTAGAGTAATAAAAACAGATTCAGAAGCATATCCAGAAATAATAATTGAAAATGAATTAAAAACTGGCAATTGGGTAATTTTACATAGAGATAAAATTCATATGATTTTGAATGAAAAAGAGTTTGAAACTGCATTAAACTATTATAATAAATTTAAAGACGAAACAACTAAATGATATTATGTGTCTTGTTCAAAAAGGGAAAGTCCTTGAAATAAAAGATAAAAATGCTATTGTTCTCGTTAATGGGAGAAAGAAAGAAGTTCATGTTGAGGATGAAGTAGAAATTGGAGACGAGATTAACGTTTTTCAGAGTTTAGGATTTAAAAAATAATATGGTAGCGGGGGTAAGATTTGAACTTACGACCTTCGGGTTTCTTATTAATAATTATGAGCCCGACGGGCACTCCTGGCTGCCCTACCCCGCTATGTTTTAATTATAAGGCTTTAAAAGTTATATAAACTTATGTTAATTATTAAAGAGGTAATAAATTGACAACAATATTAGGTATAGATGAGGCAGGCAGAGGGTCAGTTATAGGGCCCATGGTTTTAGCAGGAGTGCTAATAGAAAAAGAGGATGAAGCTAAGCTTAGAAAATTTGGAGTGAAAGATAGTAAATTGCTAACACCCTCAAAAAGAAAAGAATTATACTCTTTAATTAAAAAAATTGCTAAAGATTATGTTTCTTTAAAAATTTCTGCTAAACAAATAGATGAATTAAGAAAAATTTCAAATTTGAACAAAATAGAAGCAGAAAAAATGGCACAAATTATAAAATCTATGAAGGCTGATATAGCTTATGTTGATGCTCCACAAGTTTCAACAGAAAAATTTAAAGCAATTCTTTTAGCACTAGCTAAAAATAATACAGAAATAGTAGCTGAAAATTATGCTGATCTAAAATATCCTGTTTGTTCTGCAGCTTCTGTGATTGCTAAACATGAAAGAGATGAGGAAATAGAGAAAATCAAGAAAATTGTTGGTTTTGATTTTGGAGTTGGCTATAGCCATGATGAAAGAAGCATAGAATTTGTTAAAAAGGCTCTAAAAGAGAAAAAGCACTTGGAGTTTATAAGACATTCTTGGATAACTGTCAATAATATTAAAACAGAAAAAGAACAGAAATCATTAGAAGATTACTAGTCCAAATCTTTAAGAATTTATATATTAGTACATTTAATAAGATAGTATGAAAAAGGGAAACAAATCAATGATCGTTTACATAATAGTTGGAATAATAATAGGTTATTTGAGTCAATTTGCAAGAAATTTGTACGGCGAATCAGGAAATTATATTGCAATAAGTTTGGCATTGATATTTCTAGTAATAGTTGCTGAATTAAATAAAAAAGCCTTTAAGATTGACGAGAAATTTAAATGGTTTTGGTCAAATGGTGGTTGGATATATTTGTTTGTCTGGTTTATATCATGGATTATATTCTTCAATCCGCCATTTAATGCTCTTTAGGTGTTCAAATGGAAAATTTAGGAGATTGGAAAAGAACTCATTATTCTAAAGAAGTAGTTCCAGAAATGGACAATAAAAAAGTTATTGTAATGGGATGGGTAAGAGAACTAAGAGACATAGGAAAATTAAAATTCATTAAACTAGCTGATAGAGAAGGGTTTATTCAAATAACTGCAAAAGATGAAGATGTTTTGCCAGTTGTTATAAAGAAGATTGAATCTTTGGGAAGAGAAGATGTAATAGCTGTTAAAGGAACTGTTAAGGAAAATGGAGAAGCTCCTGGAGGAAGAGAAATAATACCAATTGAAATAAAATTAATTAACAAAGCTGAAAAGCCATTACCTTTAGAAATGGAAACTAAGAAAACCCCTGCTCTCTTAGATACTAGATTAGATCAAAGACCATTGGATTTAAGAAGACCTGAAAACCAAGCCGTATTTAAGATTCAATCAAAGCTTGTTGAGGGAATGCAAAATTTCTTGATTAAAAACGGATTTTTACAAGTTTTTACTCCGTGTTTAATAGGAGGAATATCAGAGGGGGGGTCTGATGTTTTTGCTGTTCCTTATTTTGATAAAGAATCATTCCTTAGACAAGACCCACAATTGCATAGGGAATTAATAATAATTTCTGGATTTGATAAAATATTTGATTTGGGACCCAATTGGAGAGCAGAAAAATCTCATACAACTTTTCACTTATGCGAACACAGGGGTTTGGCCCCAGAAACAAGTTTTTTAATAGATGAAATAGATACGATGAGACTAGAAGAGCAAGTAATTGTGGAAGGTATAAAATTTGTAATGAAAAATTGTAAAAATGAATTAGAAATATTAAATAAAAAAATAACAATACCAAAAACACCTTTTCCAGAACTAAGATTTCCTGAAATTTACAAGATTTTAAGAAAACTAGGTTTAAAAATCAAAGATGGATCTGATTTGAACAGAGAAGCTGAAGATCTTCTTGCTGCACATGTTAGAAAAGAGTATGATAATGATTTCTTTTTCATAAATAGATTTCCCTTTGCTATAAAACCATTTTATGTTATGAGAGTTGATGAAGAACCCAAATATGCAAGAAGTGTTGATTTGATATACAAAGGATTAGAGATGTCTTCTGGAGGACAAAGAGAGCATAGATACGAAGAATTAATTAAGAACATAAGGGAAAAGAAATTAAATTTAAGCAATTTTAGATGGTTTACTGAATTCTTTAAATATGGAGCTCCTTCAATGGGAGGTTTTTGCTTAGGAATAGAAAGATTTACTATGAAAATTTTAAATCTGAAAAATATTAGAGAAGCTGTTCTCTTTGCTAGGGATCCTGAAAGATTATTACCCTAGAAAATTATACTTTTGTTAAAATTTCTCCTGTGTGAGCATACACAGTATAAGTTCCAGAAACTGTTTGACCATTTAAATTTTCATATTCTTGACCAAGATTAATGGTATAACTTGATGAGGTAGGATTGACCAAAGCCTTTCCATTAGAAAAATCACGAACATATAATTTATTAACAATATAATAACTTCCAGAAGGATCACCAATACTGTTAGCCTTATCAAAAAGCTCTTGACCATAAGTTTTTAAGAATTCAATATCTCCATTGTGGAAATATATGTTTTTCTGTCCAGCTTTTATACCCAATAAAAGTGAGGCTGTGCAGTAATTTGATAATTTAGCATTACTAACACCACTCGGATTGTTACGATGACTGCAAACAGGTACAAAGTACTTATTAGTGCTCAAATAATTGTCTTGGACCCAAATCAAAAAATCAAGACTTTTCTTCCAATAATCTTCGCTGAACCAATATCCATTGTAAGTATACCATATGCCTTCACTCATGAACCCATCCATAGGTGAATTTTGCAAAAGTTCAGAAAAATCGCTCTGATGATTATAAAAACTTCTTCCACGCCATATCCCATTGGCAATTAATAATTTAGAACCAATAGTTTGCTTAATTTTTTGGTGTAAACCAAGATACGCTTTCTTAACTTCCTCATCTTCCCATATTTTCCCTGTTCTTGGATTAATTGGATCACCAGAGGCAGATCCCCAACTACTAGTAACATATAGACCTTCATCTGCAAACACTCCGTCAAATCCATGTTCATTTAATACTTCTTTGATCTTGTTTGATACCCATTGTTGATAGTCAGAATTACCAATGTCTACAAACATATAATTTTCTGCTCCATAATGAGTAGAGTAAACATAATTTCCACTTGAGTCTTTCAAAACCCAGTTGTTAGCCTTGAATAATTCCCACTCATCTTCCCAATAAGGATAAACAGCCTTTACATTACGATAAAATAAGGCTTTGAAATCAGGTCGTAATGAATGTATTTGTGGAATCATTGAACCGGTATATCCCCAACTTTGAGTCATGTCATAATATTCAGCAATATCTGCTACACTATCTGCTGTCCCGAAACTTTTATAACGATAAATATTAAACGAGGTTGAAACCTCCTTTTTCTTGCATGATTCATCAGCTTGACATTCATATCCAATATCACAGCCACAGTAAGAACAATAATCAATTAGATTACCACTATCACAGTGTTTTGGTTTAGTAGATGAACATTCACCATAGATGGTACCATCTGTACATTTTTGAAGAACTCCAGAACAACAACAAGTTTCTCCTAAAGAACAACCACCCCGTCCTATAGGAGTTTCTCCTTGTTGGCATGCTTCTGTTGATGTAGGTATTTCACTCCAAAGTTCAAAATCATCTATCCATTGATAATGTTTACCTAAAGCAAGATGTGAAGGACCAGTATAAACTTTGAATAAATTCCACCCAAATACATCATTATTCTTTTTGTTTTGACCATGATAATCAGCCACTGTTTGACCATTTATAGCAACCCAAACTCGACCATCACTACCTGTGCTGTGTTTCCAATATACTTCAAGAAGGGCCCATTCTCCTAAAATAGATTCTGGTTGTGGATCGTAACTTTTTATATTCCAATGTTGTGGTGAACTTCCCAAGGTTCCCCATTGTGCTTGGGTATACCAGTATAAATTTCCACTGGAATCTTTTTGGATGTGAATGTTCCAACGATAATCATCATCAGTTTCTTTCCACTCCATTATCATACGCCAACCACTTGATTCAGGCATAACATCTTTCAAGTTTTGTTGAATTTTTATCCAATAACGAACATACGCTTCTGAAAGACTATTGCCCAGATACACATTATATTGGTTGCGAGTTAAACCATCATTAACTGGATCGTCATCTTTCACATCCATATATAGAGCTCTTGTAGATGTACCATCATGTCCGATCACATTATCAATTCGTGTTTCAACATAATTGTTTAGTTCTTGTTGGCTGTGACTTGATGAAACTAGATATTGGAAACGGCTTCCATAATCATATTGTGATGGAAGATCTGTTGTCCAAGCGTATCCTTCATCCTCTCCTTTTAGCCATTGCCACCATTGATTACCACCTTCTGTTGTTGGATTGTCAAGATAAATACCTGATTCAAAACCAGAGCGGAAAATAAGTTCTCCATTCATACTGGGTCTACAAGTTCCAGAGGCAAATTCTCGTGCTTTACATTGAGAATCACAATCTGATACAGTTTCACAACTTGCATCTGATTGACATCTTTCTTCTGTGTCACATGCAGATGGGTTGCATGATCTTGTTTGATACATTTGATTAGAAGCACAACCTCCTTCTCCACAACCTTTATTCTGCCAACTGCCACAAGAACATGTTTGTTCAGGGCATGTGACAGACTTGGATGTTTCAAGACTGCCATCAATATATAAGTTATATGTATAAGTACCAGCTGAAGAAACTTGCCAATCACAATTAAAGCTAGTGCTATCACTAGCTATTGTTCCTGAACATGCAGTGCTTTCTATTGAGTATATTTTATCCTTGCAGTATTGGGCATTAATAGTAGCTGTTATAGTGCATGTATTAATTCCCATTGAATTTAAAGTTAAAAAAGCAGAACATGGAGGTGTTTCATAACAAGTAACAGATTTAGAACTTTTGTACTTATTATCAACGTATAATTTGTAGGTATAACTACCTGTTGTGACTGTCCAGTCACAGTCTATAGTTCTGCTATCACCAGATATGGTTCCTGAGCATTTGGTATTTCCATTATCTTTTATTGAATATGGTTTACCATCACAATCTCTAGCAGTGATGGTTGCTTTGACACTACATGTATCTTTTCCTGATGTTGAGAAAGACATACCAATTGCACATCCTCCAGGTGGTAATCCCAAGCCATCTCCATCACCGTTCCCACTGCCTCCACCATTTCCTGTTGGAGGAGGTGTAGGAAATAATACACTAGATATGGAATTAAAGAACGAGATTATTGAATTGAATATTGAAGCAAAAAAGTTATTTATGTCTTGAGAGATATCTGCATAAGCAGGATAAGATAATAATATTAATAATAAAAAAACTATTAATAAAAAAGGCTTTAAATTCATATAAATTATATTTTTTCACTGTTTTATATATACAGCCGATTAAATTGATAACATGGTATGGTCTATTAATAATAAAAAGTGCATGCGATGTGGGGGTTGTGTTTGTGTTTGCCCATTTGGGGCCCTAGAACTAAAACAGCATATAATTTTTGATGAAAAATTATGTAATTTATGTGGTATTTGTGAAAAGGTTTGCCCTGTAAAAGCAATAAAGGTGAAAAAATGAGTTTATTAGAATTTTTTTATGATGGCAGAAAAATTTTTATGAGTTTAACATTCACTCTACTTTTTTTAATGATTTTTTTTGTTTTTAAGCATGAAATAGTTCCTTATGATTTATATCTAACATTGTTTTCAGAATATTTTGGAGAGCTAAATCCTGTTGCATTTTTCCTCTTATATTTTTTTATAGTGAGTTATGTCATTTCATGTTTAATAATAGTAGTTTATGATGTAGTAATATTGATTCTCAAGAAGAGGCGAAAAAATGACTGATATAATAATAATAGGAGCAGGTCCAGCAGGAACTGCTTGTGCAAAAAAATTAGCAGAAAATGGATTTTCTGTTAAAATTTATGATAGAAGACAAGAAATAGGCTCTCCCAAAAGGTGTGGGGAGGGTTTAAGCGAGTCTACACAAGATTTGATAGGCAAAATTCCAGAAAAATGCATTGACCAAAAGGTTAAAGGTGCTAGAATTTATGCTCCAAACGGAAAATATCTTGAGGCTGTTCTAGATTATGGAGGAATTGTTCTTAATAGAAAGGTTTTTGACAAATGGCTAGCAGAACAGGCTGTAAAAGCTGGTGCAGTAATACAAGCAAATTCATTTGTTTCAGGTTTAATTAAGAAAGATGATTATTTTGTTGGTGTTAAAGGACAATTTCTAGAAGAAGATTTTGATGAAAGAGCAAAAATGGTTGTTTGTGCAACTGGTGCAGAATCTCCTTTAAGAAAACAGGCATTGAATATTTTCTCTAAACCAAATCTAATTGATTCTTGTTTGCAATATGAAATGTCTGGAATAGATTCTGATCCAGATTTTATTCATATTTATTTAGGTTTTGAAATAGCTCCTAGAGGTTATGCTTGGATATTTCCTAAGGGAAAGAATAAAGCTAATGTAGGACTTGGAATAATACCTGGTGAAAAAACCCCAAAATTTTATTTAGAGAAATTCATTAATTCGCGCCCTGAAATTAAAAAAGGTTCAATAATAGAAGTTAATGCTGGTTGTGTTCCTGTTGGTGGAATGGAAAAGAATATGGTTGATAATGGGTTTTTGGTTTGTGGAGAAGCTGCTCATCATGTTAATCCTATACATGGTGGTGGAATAAAAGAATCTATAATTTCAGGTCAATTGGCAGCACAAGTTATTTCTGAATGTTTGAAAAAAGGAGATGTCTCTAAAAAAGCCTTGTCAAAATTCAATGAGCTATGGTGGGAAAAAAGAGGAGAGAAAATGAGAAAGATCGAGAAATTAAGAGAAGTTGTTGAAAAACTTTCTGATAAAGATTTGGATGATTTGATAAATTTATTAAAACCAGAAGATGTTATAGAATTTGCTAGAGGCTCAAAATTATCTGTTTTTGCAAAGGTTTTGATGAGAAAACCTAAGTTAATAAAACTAGCCAAACATCTACTATAAATCCTTTTAGGATTTAATTTTTTCTATGACTGAAACCAATATTTGCAGTAAGATAGTAGAAGAATTAAAAAAGAACCCAGTAGAAAATTTCTTACCTCTAGTCGATTTAACACTTGAAAAATCAAATAATGTAGAAGTTTATATTAATGGAGAAAATGTTGAGAAAGGCAATTATAAAAATGTTTTAGTACTTTGGAAAGGTTTTAAGGTTAAAGGAAAGAGGATCCGCGATGCTTTTGTAGTGGCTGAATCAGAAGAAGAGGTCGGAAAACTTTTGGACCTATTAGGAGATGAGGAGGAAGAAGATAAGGGAGAATTTTTAGGTTATACTTTTTTTGTAAAACCAGAATTTTCTCATGTTGTAGAAAAAAGATTTCCACATAAGAAAAAAGAAAATTTCCTGCTTTTTACATTGACCGATAAAGAAAATTTTAAGACTGTTAAAAACTCGGAACATAAAGTTGAAAAATTAACTCCAGAACCAGAATACATTAGACAAATAACAAGAAACTGGAAGTATTCAGATGATGATAGATTTATAAAAGAAAGAATGACAGAAAATCCATTCTTTGGAATAAAAGGAGAAGAAAAACTATCATCTTATATTGGATCTTTTTTAAGAATGCCACCTGGTTCCATTTTTAAACATGGTTATATTTTTCTTGCTTTTGCTAATACAGAAGAAGAACTTAGAGGAAAAGGAATGCAAAAATCTGTTTCTTCTACAATGGTTGAATATTCATTAGAACATGGTATGGTTCCACTTATGTATATAGTTGAAGGCAATGAACCCTCAATAAGAGTTGCAAAAAGCTTAGGTTTTGAACATGTAGCAACACATGTAAATCTTTCTGATTCTCAAAAAGGGGAATCATTGAACAAGAATAACAATTAAACTTAAATCATCTCTATAAATTCTTGGTTTGTCCTTTGTTTTTTTAATCAAAGAATTCACAATGTCTTTGGGTTTTTTAAATTTTTTAACAGCATTCAAAATCTCTTTATTTTTCAAAACATCTGTCACACCATCTGAAGAAAGTATTATATAATCATCTTTTTGTAGATTTTCTTTATAGATATGAACATCAATTTGTGGTTGACCAACTGCTTGTAATAATATACTAGTTCCTCTAACACCGTCTGGTATTGTTAGTTCCTTTATCTTATTTTTTCTAATAATTAAAGCATAAGAATCTCCAACATGACCAATTTCCACAATTTTTTCTTTAATAAGAACAGAAGTGAGAGTTGTATGACCAATTTCTGAATTTTCCTTTTTTTCATTAAAGATTTTTTTATTAACAATTTCAATAGCTTTTTTTAAATTACTCCTAAAACAAGATTTTAGGTATTTAACTGCTCTTTGAGCAGCCTCTTTTCCTCCATAGGGTAAGGTAACCCCATCTGCAACAGCATAGAGCCTTAGCTTATCATCGATAAGAATAGCATCCTCATTTTCTAAATGGTCTTCTCCCTTCTCTGTTTTACCAAATGAATTTATTTTCATATAAATCTTTTTATTATTACATAACAATTTTCTATTATAAATAATAAATTATTCTAGTGGGAGAATGACAAGAATAGAAAAAATTGAATTACAGGGTTTTAAGTCTTTTGCTAAGAAGACTTTATTAACTTTTCCTAGTAATTTTTCTGTAGTTTGTGGTCCAAACGGTTCTGGGAAGTCAAACATTCTAGATGCTATATGTTTTGTTTTGGGCAGAACTTCTGCAAAAAGTTTAAGAGCAGACAGAATGCTAGAAATGATATTCCATGGAACTAAAAGAAGACCAGCATCAGATTTCGCAAAAATCACCTTATGGTTTGATAACTCTGCAAAGATATTTCCATTTGAAGAGGACAAAATATTCATTTCTAGAAGAATAAATAAAAAAGGAATTTCTATTTACAAGCTCAATGGAAGAACAGTAACAAGAGAAACAATTCAAGAAATCTTAAGACCTGCACTGATTAAGCCAGGTGGTCATAACATAATCTTACAAGGAGATGTAACAGAAGTAATAGAAATGAGCCCAATAGAAAGAAGAGAAGTAATTGATGATATTTCAGGAATCAGGGAATTTGATGAAAAAAGAAACAAAGCACAAAGAGAACTTTTAACAGTTGAAGAACGAATTAAAGAATCTCATATAATATTGAATGAAAAAAGAGCAAATTTAGGAAGATTAGAAGAAGAGAGAAAAGCTGCCCAAAAATATCAAAAATTAACTGCTCATTTAGACAAGTTGAGGGCATCATTAGCAAAGGAAAAACTAGAGGCTGCCGAGAAATCAATAAAAAGACTTGATGACAAAATCGAGAAAATAAAATCAGGGGAAATTGACAAAAAACTGGAAAAAATTGACAAGGAACTAGATGATATTGAAAAGAAAAAAGATAAAATTGCTAAAAGACTCTTTGATAGAAGCAAGGATATTGCAATAATAAAAGAAGTAGAAAGAATAAAAGCTGATATCAGAAGAAATAAAGACAAAATTGGAATGAATAAAAGCCAAATTGAAAGAATAAATGATATAATAAAGAGATTAGAATTCTTAAAACAAAAGGAATTGGAAGGTTCTGTTAGTAAAGCAGTTAAAGAAATTTTAAGCCTTGGTTGGACAGGTGTTTATGGAACAATTGCTTCGTTATCAAGGGTTTCTAAAAAACATGAAAAGGCAATTGAGGTTGCAGCAGGATCCCATTTGAATGATATAGTTGTTTCTGATAAAGATGTTGCAATAGAATGTGTTAGATATTTAAAGAAAAACAAAATAGGAAGAGCAACATTTCTTCCTTTAGATAAGATAAGACCAAGAGATAGTAAGAAATTGAAAAAATTTGTTTTTAAAGAAGGTGTGGTTGGAATAGCCTTAGATTTGATAGAATTTAAAAATGAATATTATAATGCTTTTTCTTTTGTTTTTGGAGATACTTTAATTGTTGATGATATTTCAACAGTCAAGAGAATTGGTTTTGGAAATGCAAGATTTGTTACACTAGACGGAGATTTAGTAGAGAGATCAGGAGCTGTTATAGGAGGTTATTATACACGTAAAAAAGCGTTTATCAAAAGAGATGAAATTGAAAAATATTCTACTCATAAAACTCAGCTTCAAAGAGAAATAGAGGAATCAGAAAATAAGATAATAAGTTTGAATAAAGAGTTAGAACAGCTTACAGCAAAAGAGAAAGTGGAGAGCAAAGAACTAATAGGAATGCAAAAACAGAGAGAAGAATTAGAACAAAAATTCGAATCATTAAGAAATAAGAGAAAAAGATTGTTTGAAGAAAAAATGACTTTTCAAGAACAGATAAACAAGTTAAGAATTAAAAAAGCAAGATTTGAGGCCGAATTAGAGAATCTTAAATTGGAATTCGAAAACTATAAGAAAACAGAAACTTATCAATTGTCTCCAAGAACTTTAGAGAATAAGATTAGAGAAACAATGGATAGAATTAATACTCTGGGAGCAATAAATATGAAGGCTTTGGAAGAGTATGCAGAACAGAAAATTGTTTACGATGAGTTAAAAGAGAAAGTTGATAAATTAACTGAAGAGAGAAATAAAATTTTGGAAGTAATAGCTGATATAGAGGGAAAAAGAAAAGAAGTTTTTATGAAAACTTTGGAGGGAGTTAGAGAGGAGTTTAAGATTGTTTTTAGAGACTTTATGAAAGGAGAAGCTGATTTAAGATTATTAGGCGGTTTAGATAGTGGATTGTTAATAGAAGCCAGTACTAGAGGGAAAAAAATGATGAATATTGATGCAATGTCTGGTGGAGAAAAAACTTTAACTGCTCTGGCTTTCTTGTTTGCTATTCAGAGGTTTAGTCCAGCTCCATTTTATGTTCTTGATGAAATTGATGCTGCATTAGATAAACCCAATACAAAGAAAACTGTTGAATTAATTAAGAAATATTCTGCTAATTCTCAATTTATTGTAATTACTCATAATGAGGCCACAATTCAAGAGGCTGAGTCTGTTTATGGAGTTAGCATGGAAGAAGGAGAATCTAAATTAGTTGCTATTAGAATGCCTATTTAATTAATTTATTGGATGTGGTTTTTCTGCTTTATAGGTTGGAAAACCTAGTACTGTGTCCACATCAGCCAATATATCAATACCCGAGTATTCTGGTGAAACTCCTGTTATTGTGATTTGAGTAATTCTTCCGTCACCTGAAGCTAAAAAGATTTCTCCTGGTTTAAGGTATTGTTTTTCAGCTTCTTCTCCTTTAATACGGTCAAACCTTAAGTCCAATTCTTGTTTGTCACAAATTTTTGCTATCCTCTTTTTACCGTTCTTAGAAATATATGGAACAATAATAGATGTTTTTAGCCACTCTGTTTCGCTGGGAAGTTCTGCTTCTTTAATAACTTCTTCTCTACTTTCTTCCTCTTTTATTCCACCTAAAATTTTTTCCTCATCTTTATCTTTTACAAGATATGTAGGAATCTGACTTACTTCTCTTACTACTTTAGCAAATCCTGTAACTTTTTTTCTCACTCTCTTCCAAATACCTTCGTCCTGTTCATTATCAACCGCATATTGAGCTGCTATACTGGACATGTTATCACTAAATAGTATTAAAAATTAAACTATTTAAATCTTTCTTAAGAACTTTATCAAAACATCTTCTAAATCAGGCTTTCCAATTTCCCTTATCTCGTATCTAACTCTGGCAGCTGGTTTATTAATATTCAGAAGATTTCTTAAATCAACAGGAGTTCCAATTAAAACACTGTCACAATCCACATTGTTTATGGTTTCTTGCAATTCTTCCATTTGTTTTCTAGAATAACCCATTGCAGGCAAAACAGTTCCCAAATGAGGATACTTGGCAAAAATATCTTTTATTGATCCAACAGCTTTGTTCCTAGGACTAATTACAAAAGCACCAAGATTTTTGGCTTCAATTGTTGCAGCACCAAAACCTAAACCACCATGAGTCAGAGTAGGTCCATCTTCTACAATTAAAACTCTTTTTCCTCTTATCAATTCGGGTCTATCAACAAATCTGTCCATTGCAGTTTTTATTATAACAGCTTTTTTATTTATTGATTTTATATTTTCAATAACTTGTTGAACATGCAGTTGGTTAGCAGTACCAACTTTGTTGACTATAACAACATCAGCCATTCTAACATTGGTTTCTCCAGGATAGAACAATAATTCATGTCCAGGTCTTCTTGCATCAGCAACCACAATATGTAGGTCAGGTTTAATGAAAGGTAAATCATTGTTTCCTCCATCCCAGACTATTAGATCAGCCTCTTTTTCGGCCTGTTTCAATATTTTTTCAAAATCAACACCAGCATAAACAATATTACCTTCTTCTAAATGGGGCTCATATTCTTCTCTTTCCTCAATTGTGGAATGATGCCTATCCAAATCTGTTTTAGTAGAAAATCTTTGAACTATCATTTTTTCAAGATTTCCATAAGGCATAGGATGTCTTACAACAACAAACTTAATTCCTCTTGATTTTATTTGTCTGCAAATTCTTCTAGATGTGGGACTTTTTCCAGCTCCAGTTCTCACTCCTGTAATGGCTATTACAGGTTTTTTTGATTCTAACATTGTTGCTGTAGGTCCCATTAACTTGAAATCAGCTCCACAAGATAAAACAAGAGAAGCTTTTTGCATAACCTCTTCATGAGATAAGTCTGAGTATGCTAAAACAACTTCATCAACATTGAATCTTTTGATCAATTTAGGCAAAGATTTTTCAGGATAAATAGGAATTCCTCTTGGATATAGTCTTCCTGCTAATACTCTAGGATAAATTTTGTTTTTCATTTGGATTTGTTCAACTGTGAAAGCAACAACTTCATACTTTTTATTATTTCTAAAGAAAACATTGAAATTGTGATAATCTCTGCCCTGAGCTCCCATTATTATAACTCTTCTTCGTTTAACCATAACCCTCTAGATAAATTTATAAGACATTAATAATTAAAGGTTTACTTTATTTAATACTAAATATGGAAAGATTAAGACAAATTAGAGATTCCTTAGAGTCTCATATTTATCAATCTCGTGTTTATGAGTATGGGAAGAGAGTAAAAGATTTCCTAAAGCCAGATCCTGCTGATTGTGTAATAATGTCGTTTTTGAATTTAGGAGCTCCTCATCTTAATCTTCTTGAAAGAGTGATTGTCTCATCAATTGTTTATGTTCCTATTAAAACAGCTAGAAGAAAACTTGATATATAAAGAAGAAACTTTTTGTATGATTAAAAGCATTAATTTATTTGTCTTTTTATATTATCATTTTAGGATGATCATATGCTATCAGACCAACAACTAATTGATTTAATGGTTACTGAACCAAGCTGGGAAGACGTAATTCTAAAAATAGTTGCAGAAGAGCAAATGGACCCTTGGTCTATAGACATTATTAAACTTTCAAACTCATTTTTAATATATCTTAAGCAAATAGAAAAACTAGACCTAAGAATACCAGCTAGATTCATTCTAATAGCTTCAATTCTTTTAAGAATGAAATCTGATATTTTAATTGAGAAAAGGCAGAAGATCTTTATTCCAGAATCAGAAAAAGAGCCTGATGAGATGCTAAGAATTTTGGCTTCTGTTCCACCATTACAACCACCTCTTAAAAGAATTCCAAGAAGAAATGTTACTTTGAATGAATTGATAAACGCTCTAAGAAAGGCATACCAGGTCCAAGAAAGAAGGGTTGAGAGAAGAAAGAGGGTTAAAAGAGCTGTTGAGTTTGCAGTTCCTGTTCCAGAAGAGGATATAACTCAAAGAATAGATAAATTGTTATCACATATTAATGAGGCTTTAATAGATATAGATAATATCGAGTTTTCTAGACTAGTAAAAAGATGGGGTAAAAAAGAAATTGTGGAAGCATTAATACCTTTATTACATTTGTCTCAAGATGGAAAAATTCATTTACATCAAGAAGAACTATTTAAAGAAATATTAGTTAAATTAAGAAAATAATATTATAATGGGATTGAATGAGAGATGAAAAGCTAAAATCAGCTGTGGAAGCCGCTTTGTTTATGACCCATAAGCCGATTCCAATAGAAAAACTATCAAAAATGTTTAAAACTGATTCTGAAAAAATAAAGGAAATAATAGAAGAATTCAAAAAAGAATTTGGAAAACCAGAACATGGCGTTCATGTAATAGAAACTTCTGCTGGTTATCAAATAAGAGTTAAGCCAGAATTAGCATCAAGCGTCAAAACTTTAACTCCTTATAGAGATCTAGGAAGAGGATTATTAAGAGTTCTAGCTTTGGTGGCATACAAGCAGCCAATTACACAAGCAGAAATCGTTAAAGTTATTGGAAATAGGACCTATGAGTATGTAAAAAGGCTAGAACAAAGAGGATTAATAAAAACAATGAAGCATTCTAGAACAAAAGCCCTAATTGCAACTAAAGAATTTGCTAATTATTTTGGTTTAGAAAACCCAGAAGATGCAAAGAAATTTTTTGAAGACGTTAGTAAAGAAGATGATTCGGCTGAAACCGAATAATATTGAAAACTTATAAAGGCTTGAGATTTAATTCTAAAATATGGAGATAGATAGAAAAACACTAAAAGCATTATCAGCAGATACCAGACTAGATATACTGAAGAGTCTAGGCAAAAGAAGAAAAACCCCCTCAGAACTGTCTAAAGAATTGCATCTAGCTCCTTCAACTGTTGTTGAACATTTGAATAAACTAGAAAAAGCAGAATTAGTTAGAAAAGAAGAAACAGGGCATAAGTGGATTTATTATGCTCTTACTAAAAAAGGTTTAAGTTTGGTAAGACCTAAGGTTCCCACTCAATTTATTATTGTTTTAGGTTTAACCATTTTTGTTGTTATTGTTGGTTTTTCTTATTACTATATGTATAATTATACAAATTTGGCAGCTGGAAGACCAGATACATTTTCAATCCCTTCAACTGAAGGAACTGCCCAACCCTTTGAAGAAAGTAGAATATCTGAAGAAGAATCTAAAGTAATTGAACCACCAACAGCTGTAACAGGAGGAGCTGCTAACATGACCAATGTTACAAATATGACTAACACGACTATAGGTTAGATAATGTTTTTTTCTTTTAATTTTTCAAAAATTTTTTCATGAATCTCTTTTGGTGAAATAAATTCTCCGTTTTCTTTACAACAATCTATTATTATCCAATCCTCTTTTTTTGCTATATCCAAATATGTTTTTCTAACCTTTTCCTGATAATTTTCATCTTCTTCATGAATGTCTTTCTTACCTTCTATTAATAGATTCTTCTTTTCTCTTCTAGAAAGCAATTTTTTTGAAATTTTAGTTGGAACATTTAAAACTATTGTCACATCTGGCTGAGGTAGTCTACTATCTATAGCCTTTATCCAGTTCCACATTTCAAATCTTTTATTACCCTCAAGCTTCGCTGCTTGGAATATGTTAGAGGCAGTATATCTGTCAGCAATAATATTTATCCCAGATTTTAATTTTTCTTTAAGCTCTTTTTGGAGCTGATATCTATCTAAAGAATAGAATAAAGAACTTATTTCAGGCGTTACTTCTTCCTTAGAGCCAAAGTCTCCTTTCAGATATTTTGCTACAAATATTCCCAAGGATGTTTTTTGATAAGTTGGAAAACTAATTATTTCAACATTTTTATTTAATTTTTTTAATCTTTCAGCAAGAAAGTTAGCTTGAGTTTTTTTACCAACAGAATCAGCACCTTCAAAAAGTATGAATTTTCCGTTCATGCTCAAGCCTTAAAACAATATTTTATTTGTTGAAATGCTTTTCTATATTCAATAACATCTTTTTTAATTTTTTCAAGGTTTACATTATCAATTAAAGCATCTCTGAAAAACGCTGAAATCATTTTCATGTCTCTTTCTCTCATTCCAAACCTTGTCATTTCTTGAACTCCTAATCTTAGTCCAGAAGGATTTTTAGTTGCATCATGATGAGAATCCATAGGCAAGGCCATTTTGTTGCATATTAAATTACAATTTTCAAGAATATCAGCAACAACTTTTCCTCCACCATATTCTTTAACATCTACTATGACTTGATGAGATTCTGTAAAATCTAGATTAGGACATAGAACAATAAACCCTTGGTCAGTTAAAGCCTTAGCGAAGGTTTTTGCATTTTTTATGACTTGTTTCGAATATTCTTCTCCAAAATCATTCATTTCTAAAGCAGTAACGGCTAAAGCAGGAAATCTATGAATATGGCTATTTGAAACAATTTTTGGAAATAGAGCAGCTTCTACTTTTTTCCAATCTTTTCTATCTAAATTATTATTTCCAATTATAATTCCGCCCTGTGGTCCTTGAAATGTTTTGTGAGTTGAGGATGTGATTATGTCTGCACCTTCTTTAAGTGGTCTTTGAAACTCCTTATTATAAATAAGACCAAAAACATGAGCAGCATCATAAATAATTTTTATATCATCATCTATTGCTTCTCTTATCTCTCTTATTGGATGTGGAAATAGAAACATAGAAGCACCAAACATGACTATTTTTGGATGAGTTCTTTTGATTATTTCAATTGTTTTTTCAATATCAATATTCATTTTTTCTTGATCAAAAAACATATCAATATTTTTTAATCCTCTTACTCCTGCTAAACCCCACCTAGTATGACTTATATGGGCTCCATTTGGTATGCCTGGACTAACTAGAATGTCTCCTGGTTTTGTGAATGCTGCATAAACAGTTAAATTGGCTATTCCTCCAGAAAGAGGTCTTGCATCAGCAAATTTTGTGTTAAATTTTTTTCTAAAAATATTATTACAAAATTCTTCTACTTCATAAGAGTGTTTAGTACCTTTATAATGGCAATCTTCTCCTGTGTGCTCATTATATCTTCCTCCAAAATCAGAAATAAACAGTTTTTCTGCTAAAGGAGACATAACACTCTCAGAAGCAATCAAATTAATACATTCCTTTCTTCTCCATTTACTATGTGTTTCAATGATCCTAATTATATCATCTAGCATTTAACCAAACCTCATTCTTAAAAAACCTATTATTGTAAATATTATTGCTGTAATTATTAATATAGCACCTAAACCTATTGCGTCAGGATTTCCTAATAATAATTGTATTCCCACATAAGCCATAATAGTATCTCTTATTAAACCCTTTATTCCCATAAAATCACATTGCATTAAATTTATTGAAAAATTAAATGTAAATTTTCATCATAATTTCTTACAAATTTTTTAACTAATCCACAAAAATTTCTTTCAGGACAAAATCCAAGTTTACACTTTGGACCCAATAGATTTTCAATTTCTGGCAAATCTTTTTTTAGATTATTGATAATTTTATTTACTATTTTAACAATTTCATGATCTGTATTAGTACATGCTCTAATTCCAATAAAACCAAATGGGTCAAAAATATGGTAACCATCTAAAAATATTCTTATTCCAAGATTTATTCCATGAGGAATTATGTATATTGCATCTCTTTTTTCTATGCCATTTTCTACCATTTTCTTATAGAATTCAAGAGATTCCTTATACACATCAATAATTTCCTTTTTCAGTTCTGGACTTTCCACTTGTGGTATGTAAAAATTGTTTTCATCCCAATTCTTTAGGCATCTCTCTACAGCATGATAAATTGACTCAACCTTTTGTCTTACTGTCCTATGCCTTTTAATGTCATTCCATATTGATAGAGAGCCTTTAATTTTTACCTCTAGCAAAATTTTATCTTGAATGTTTTCTACAAATTCCTTCCATATTCTGGAAGATTTTTTTATTCGGTCTTTTGAATCCTTTGTTTCTATTCTTAATCTGTTCTTCACATCATTCAATAATTTTTCAAAATTTTCATCTTTAAGCAAAATTCTTGTATAAGGTTCTTGAAAACCAATATTACTATTAAACAAATTAGGATGGGGATAATTAGTATTATAAGCTAGATTCAATGAAGCGTTCGTCAAATGTTGTGTGTTGATTTTTATGTGATGCTCTAAAAGTTTGGCAAATTCCCAGATTTCCTTTGGTAAAACAGGATCTTTTCGTTTTTCGTCTTCTTTAAATTCCTTTATTATTCCTAAAACAACTTGTAGAGGGAGGTTGAAAAAAACTTTAGATATAAAACCTATTGGAAGTATTCTTCTTGCACGATCTTTACTACCAGTTTCTTCTTCAACCCTATGATAAAGATCGACCATTTTTTTACAGATTTCTTCATATTCATTTTTAAATTTGGAATTCTCTATGGAATCTGGAATGATTAAATGTTCAGTTCCTATATCAATCCTTCTGGAACTAAATATTAAGTAAGATCCAAAAGGGAAACTTGAAAAATAGAAGTCTATAAACCTGCTGCCCTCTATCCAAAAATAATAATTTGCAGAAGTTGTCAAAGAAGCATGTCCACGTCTTGTTGCCTCGTTGTGAAATCCTTTTAGAGTTTTGTCATCAATCTTTTTTAAGGTTTTCGCAAAATCTTTATTCCTCATTGTTAAAATTC
The DNA here is from genome assembly GCA_964348065.1 of uncultured archaeon. Lineage (GTDB taxonomy): Archaea > Aenigmatarchaeota > Aenigmatarchaeia > Aenigmatarchaeales > Aenigmatarchaeaceae > CS1-C013. The sequence goes on along the minus strand of CAYGBE010000155.1, from coordinate 42,135 downwards.
CACTAGCAGCTATAATTTTATCCGGTCCAGAATCTTTAAAGTTAGGTGCATAGTCTAGTGGTTCAACCTTTATGACTTGAGAGACCTTTTTCATGTAATCCTATTTCAATCCAAAATATTTAAAGTTTATAGACATTATCTAAGATATGAAAATTAAGGAAATTTTACTAGATGCTAGTGGAGTTTATATGAAAGGCAGTTTTGTTGATTTTGTTAACAGGGGTTATAAGGTATTAGGTATAGATGATACCTTCAGTACTTCCAAAGAAGTTGTTTTTGATCCTGATTTGAATAGGGGGAAGGTGACTGTCGAAGAATGTTTTAGAAAATATTTTCAAGTTCCAATTTCAGAAAGTCAAATGAAAAAGTTAGTTAGTTTATGGAATAGTACATGGGTGGCAGACGAAGAAATGGTTGAGCTTGTGGAATTACTCAAGAAAAATTATAAAGTAGCAATTTTTTCTAACTCTGATGCAAGTAATGATGAAATTTATAGAAAGAAAGGTTGGTATGATTATTTTGATCATTTAATATTATCTCACGAAGTTGGTATAATTAAACCAGATGAAAGAATATACAAAGTTGCATTAGAGACAGTAGGATTAGAATCCCAGGAATGCTTGCTTATTGATGATCAAGAAGATTGTTTAGTTACAGGAAGAAAAATAGGAATGGAAACTTTATTATTTGAATCTGCTCCAAAATTAAAAAAAGACTTGGAAGCAATGAAAATAATTTAATCATTTTCTTGTTCTTATTGATAAGAAAATTATCAAAATTATCAAGAATATTAGAACAATTAGAAATGCCAAATCACTAGGTGAATCAAATATAAATAATCCAGTTGGAGCTTCTGGTGGCATTTCACATTCTTCAACCTCTACAGGTTTATTTATCGTTGTTCCACAATTGTTTCTATCAACACAGCCTCTTGCTTGGATATTTTCTTCGCATTCAGTCCATTCAGTACATAGCCAATCTTCTTCACAAACTTCAGGTTCTTCAATCTCTTCTTTAATGTATAAAGGATAACAATATTTGGTTATATTACACTCATAACCCTCTTCACAATCAGCGTCTACACAACAGTTTCCAACATAAGTTATATTGTCACAGCATATTTCTCCTTCTTTCAAACAATCTTCTGGACAACTTGAACATTTTTCACTAGCCTCACAAATACCATTACCACAAATAGCTTCTTTTATTTGTCCAGTTCCAAAAAGTGAACCTCCTGTTATTATTCCACCACCTCCTGGAGGAGGACTTGGTGCAACACATGAAGCTTGACCAGAGCAACTAGGATCATCACAATCTGTTTTGCCATTGCAATTGTTGTCTATTCCATCATTACAAACCTCTGTAGCACCTGGGTTTATATTAGGATTAGAATCATTACAATCATCACCTTCAGTACAATTAACAGAATAACTATAGTATCCGTCTTCATCATTATCCTCGCATTGATAACAATCAGTGTCGTTTAGATCGGCTAAACCATCACAATCATTATCATAATTATCATCACAAATTTCTTCAGCTTCTGGATAACCAAGAACATTTACATAAGTTTCAGGAAAGCTAACAAAAGTTTCATTACCCAAATAATTGATGTAACTAACTCCTGAGTCTGGATAAAGATCAATTAGAACATTTCCAAGCTGGGTTAAACTCACATTGAATTCAATTGTTTTTGTTTCATCAGCATTCAAACTATTGAGGTCGCATGTTATTTTTTTTGTGATATTGTCATATTCACAATCATCTGTTAAATTTTCTAAGCTCACAAAAGATGGTAGAAAGTCTATTATTGTTACATTGGTTCCTACTGCACCTGTACCAATTCCTTTAACACTAAGGGTTATGATTGTTTTTTCACAAAGCAATTCAACTGGTTCTGCTGTTTTATTAACTTCTATATAAGGTTCTTTGCATCTTGTATCATTAACTAGTATATCAGGTTCGCAATCACACTCACAGGCCTCATTACAAACACCCTGTTCAGGATAATCATAATAGTCTTGTTCTATACATTCATCTTCAGGACATGAACAATCTGAATCTTGATCACACTCTGCATTACAAGTCTTTACGCAACAGCCTATTTTTGGAAAATTGTCTGAAGCATCTGAATCTGCACAAACCCTATTATCATATTTGCAATGTTTACAACAATTAAAATAACATCCTAAACTACACTCTCCATCACCATAATACCAATAACTTCCATCGCATGTATCTACACAATCAGCATCATTATTACAAGGCACTAAACTGCAGAAATCATAATAAGTCGCATAAACAAAAATACTAAAAAATGTAACAAAAACTAAAACAAATACTATTGTCTTGAATGATAAAATTTTCATAAGAATTAGATTAATAACAAACTTTAAATCCTTTGATGAAAACGCACTACATGTGTAATGGGCCTGCCAGGATTTGAACCTGAATCGCCAGCTCCCGAAGCTGGAATTCTAACCAAATTAAACTACAGGCCCCTATATTAGATTATTTAGAATATTTTTTAAACAAATACTTCAACAACAGCCCCTAAGAATATAGAGCCTAGTGCTAAAAACAACAGTATTAAAGAATCCCTGAAAACTAATAAGAATTCTCTGCCCATAAACTTTTCTCTTATTAAACCCACAGACAAAACACCACCAGCTATTCCAGCCAAGAAGTAGCCAAAAATTTCAATTGGTGCATGAGGTATGATGCTAACTGTTCTAACCATAAATTCTTCTATTAAACCTTGTCTAATAAAAGAAGCCAAATATATGGCTAAAATAGAGGCATTCCAAGCTAATATAACAACTGCACCAACTCCGATTAAGAAAGATAAAGCAAATGATAAGCCCATAACTCTTAAATTATTCATTAATATTAATTCCAATAATTCGGGGGAAAGGGCCTTTCCTATAGATTGTCCTGAAGACAAAGAAGTGATTCTTTCTATTTCTTTTATCTGGTCATCAAATGTTGATTCAACATAGTTTTCAGGAGCAAATATTGCTATTAAAAATACAGCTATGAAAATTCCTAGAAACAATAATGTAAATATTTTCATTGCCTCATCATGCCTATCAAAAAAGTCTTTATGTATCTTATGTTCAGCTTCTTTTCTTTCTATTTCTTCCTCTTCTTTAAAAACACCATATACCGCTGGTGCCAAGGCAACTGTAATGAATAAAGTTATTATTTTTCCTGTTGATACTCCAGGGAATATAATATTAGCTATAGATATTGAAGCAAAAGAAAGTATAGCAGCTAAAATAAACATGTCAATTGGGTGTTTTATAACCTTCTTAACAGGATAAATTGATTCTAAAACCATATGTATAATAAATGAAAATCGATATATAAATTTTAATAACCTTGTTTAAGCCACTCTGTCAAAGAACCAGAACAATAATCAAATCTTTGTTGATATGACATACTCCCAGAAGCCATAACTTCTCTTGGTATATCACAATTTTCATTTAAACCAATCATGTTTTGAGGTCCATCAACAACTTCATCGTAAGCAAAACAATGAGAACTATTAGCGTCTTTAATTTTAGTTAGTATAGATAATCCGGGCCCAAACGCATTAACAAAAACAATTTTTGCAGGAGTGCAATCAAGAGTCGCATTTTCAAAGCAACTCAAACTTTTTTCATCGCCTCCTTCTACACTTCCTATTTCACCTCCTATTGTATATGTGCCACAATCCTTTATTGTTGGTGTTATTATGTTTTGAAAAAGAATGAAATAAGAAACTATAACAATAACAATAACTAAAATAAGGGCTCCAATCAATTTTTTATGTGATTTTTTAGTTTTTTTTGGCTTTTCATATACAAATTCTTCTTCCACTTAATCACAATTAAAATTTGACTTCTTCGCTTATAAATTTGTTCATTTCTCCTTTTAAGGAGTCAATCAGATATAAATAAATATATCTCTATAAGTTTTGTATGGCCCAAGAAAGGCTCATAAAAAGAAGATTACCTTCTATAGAAAAAAACATAGCTGATATTCAGTCTGAAACTGATGTTAGGGTTAGATTAATAGGAACTGTGATTGACAATACCCCTAATTCAATTGTTATTGATGATGGAACAGGAAAATTAGAAATATACTTTGGGGAAGAAAAAAACATTAGACAAGGCCAATTAGTAAGAGTAATAACAAGAATCCTGCCTCTAATAGATGGTTTTGAATGTAGAGGTGAGGCACTACAAATTTTAGATGGTTTTAATTTAGATTTATATAAAAAGGCTAGAAAATTAACTAAAAACCTTTGAGGTAATTAAGTGGATTTGCAAAAAACACAAAAAGAGGTTTATCAAAATAAAATAACTAGAGGTTTTAATGTAAAAGATATAGGAAAAGAAATAGTATTGATAACAGAAGAGTTAGGAGAACTTGCAAAAGCTTTTAGAGACAATAAAAAAGAAGCAATGATCGATGCTGTGGGAGATATAATGATTTATTGTTTAGGTTTATGTGAAATACTTGGTGTAAATAGTGAAAAAATCATTCAAAAAATAATAGAAAAAAATAAAACAAGAACTCATAGGAGTTATCTTTAAGGAAAAAGGTGGTTTTATGTTTAAAGCTGTTACAAAAGATCCTAAATTACTAAAGGATAGTATAGATATAATTTCTCAATTAATAGATGATGGTTTGTTTAATTTTAATAAAAAAGGCATAGAACTAACAGCAGCTGATAGGACTATGGTGTCCTTTGTAGATTTTAAATTAAAATCATCTGCTTTTGAAAAATATGTTTGTGATAAAGACATTAATGTTGGAATAAATCTTTTGAATCTTTTAACAGTTCTTAAAAGAGCTAATTTGGATGATAAGTTAACACTTAGTTTGGATGAAAAAGAAAATAAACTTGAAATCCTTTTAGAAGGAAATTCTGTTAGAAGATTTGCTTTGCCATTGCTACAAATTTCAAAAAGAGAAACCCCAGATGTGGATCAATTATTAAAGAAATTTACTGCAGATGCAGAGGTTAGTTCTAGTATTCTAGAGCAAGGAATAAATGATGCTGATATAATTGCTGACTCAGTTATAGTTGAACTGTCTCCTGATAAGTTAAGGATGTATGCAGAGGGCAATAGTAGTAAAAGTGAACTAAAACTTTTTAAAGGAACTGATATTTTGACTAATTTAAATGCCAAAGAAATAGTTAGTGCAAGATATTCTTTAGAATATTTAAAGAAAATGATAAAAGCTTCTAGAATATCTGATAAAGTAAAATTAATGCTTGGAAAAGAATTTCCACTAAGACTAGTTTTTGAAAATGATAATACTTTCTTGAGTATGATTCTAGCCCCTAGAGTAGCAGAGAGCGAATAATTAGAATTTTTCGTAAAGTGCAGCTAAAATTATTGGCAATATTATAGTTGCATCGCCATCAACAGTAACATATCTTGCTTTTTCTTTTATCTTGCCCCAAGAAACAGCTTCTTTAAGTCTAGCTCCTGAAAGACTGCCATCATATTGGGTGGCTGTTGTTATAAAAACAGCATAATCTAAACCACCTTTAAACTGATTCCACCATATTGTATGGTGTTTAGAGATTCCTCCTCCAATCATTAAAGCTCCTGTTCTTTTATTACTAAAAACAATGTCTGCTAACTCTCTTTCATCTTTTAAAATATCAACCTTAAAATTATGATCTTGTGAAAACCACACCAAATTGGTTCCAAAAGTTCCATCTGTTATTCCTGGAATATAAATTGGAATATTCTTTTTAGACGCTTGATAAAGAATAGAGTTTTTATCATCTAGTCTTTTACCAAATTCATGTATTAATTCTCTTCCAGACCATTCATTTTTAATCTTTGCTATTTCTTCAAGAATAGGATTCATTTTCTTTTCTAATATTATGCCATGACTCTTATTAGGAACAAGGACATTTCCTAGTCTATTTATTCCTATTTTATGTAGTTCGGCATCATTCAAATCAAAAGAACCATGATAATAATCACCACCATAGGCCTTTGACAAGTCATGGTCTAAGGTTCCACAAGTTGTTATTAAAATATCAAAAAAACCCTTTTCAATTGCTTGGGCAATAGCTCCTCTTAAGCCTGTTGCAATTATGCATGCTGGAAACGAGAGAAATTTTTTACAATCCCTTTCTTTAATCATATCTTCTAAAATAGAAACTGCTCTGGCTAGATTTTTAGCTGAAAAACCTCCTGAAAAATCCATCTGCTTAATTAAATCAGAAAAATTAATCTTTTCTAAATTCATGTCTTCTACTTTTCTTTTAAGTAAATCTTCCATTAGAAGTTAATATAATTAAATATTTATTAAATTTACTTTTCAACTACTACTTTAGCAACTTTTGTAGTAGTATAATAACTAGATGATCTGGCGCCTTGACCAAGAGGCATTTTTTCTATGACTGAGAGTTCATTTACAGTATGTGGCAGTTTTTCTACTTCAATTTCCCTTTTACGTGAGATGTAAATTTTGTATGGCCAAGGCCTAGGATTATATTTTTCTATTAATTCATGGACAGGTCCTGTTGCCTCTTTCAACTTTTCACTTATTTCTAAATGAGGAATGTGACCCACCAAAGGATTTCCATCTAAAGCCTTTGAAAGATCAGGCAATCTGAAAGGTGGTCCAGTTTCTCTAAATTCTTTTTCAATCTCTTCAAGAGAAGAAAAATATTTTGAAGCAAAGGACATCAAGTAAATTTGAGTAGAACGATGGGCTTTAGGAAAACCTTCCTTATCTACTATAATTTTTAGTTTCATATTTACTAATTCTGAACAAAACTTTAAATTACTTTCAGCTAATATAAATATTTCCAAAGCTTATAAATTTTATGCACTACTTTAGAATTCTAAAATACTATTCTAAACCTATTATACAAAAAGAGATATTGGCTGTAGCTAAAAATAGAGAGGTTGTTGGATCTAATGAAGATGGTTCTTACTTGAAAAGACCCGATACTTTATTATACCCTAAAGATATAGAAGAAAAAGTAAAAAATGGGGCTATAGCATTTCATTGTTCTGTAGAAAAATGGTCCCAACCAATGCAATTATCAGTGAATCTGAAACAAGAAGAATTAAATAACCTAAGAAAAGATTTTGATTTTTTAATTGATATTGATGCCAAAATAAAACTAGAACACGCAATTGCTGCAGCTAAAGTTGTTTATGAATTTTTAAAAGATCTAGGAATAAAACCAACTATCAAATTTTCTGGATCAAGGGGTTTTCATATTGCAATATCAAGTAATGCATTCCCTGCAAAAATTGATTTTAAAGAAACCAAAAAAAGATATCCAGAATTGCCTCAAACATTAGCAGAATATGTTTCTGAGAAAATAAAAGACCAATTGTTAGAAGAACTGATAAATTCAGAAGGCGGTGTTGCTTCTTTGGTTAAAACCGTTGAAAAAGTTTCAGAACTGTCTCCTTATGCTTTTGTTGATATAGAAAAGAATTGGGGTAATCGTCACTTATTCAGGATGCCTTACTCTTTACACCCTAAATATTGGTTAGTTTCTTTGCCAATAAAGTTTGAAGAATTGAAAAATTTTAAAAAAGAAACGGCAAAACCCGAAAAAATTAAAACAGATGTTAAATTCTTAGTTAACAAAGAAGATGAGGCCACAGAATTATTAATAAAGGCTTTAGAATGGAAGGACAAACAACCAAAAGAAGTCTTAAAACCAAAAAGAATAAGAAGAAAGTCTAAAAAACCAATACCAGAAGACTATTTTCCGCCTTGTATGAAGCTTATATTAAAAGGTCTTTCAGATGGAAGAAAAAGATCTTTATTCACATTATCAACATTTCTAAGGGCAATGAACTGGAAACCAGAAGAAATAGAAAAAAGAATAAGGGATTGGAATTCTAAAAATTTTCAATCTTTGAGTGAAAGAGCTATTAAAACCCAGCTAAAATGGCATTTTAGACAGAGTAGAGAACTAATGCCTGCTAATTGTTATTCTCATTTGTTTTATGTTTCAATTGGTGTTTGTAAACCTGATAAATATTGTCAAAAGAATCCTGTAAATTATCCATTTAGGTTAATGAAAAATAAGAAATTCAAAAAATGATTACTACTTCTAGTGGTAAAGAATCAATATACAATTTCTTTAGGAATCTTAGAAAGGAGGTGAGAAAATGGGTATATTAAATTTACCAGAAGATCCAGAAGTTCAATATTTTAAAGAACTTATTAAAAAAAGACCTTGGAATTATACAATAAAAGATCCATGGAAGCTTGAATATGAAAAGTAGTTTTATTAATTAATTCCTATTTCTTTTTACGATGTCTTTATTAATTTTTGCTACCATACATTAATCACTTAATTTTTTGTGATAATAATGGAACTAATAACCTATGAGACCATAAGGAATGCACATAGAGTAGAAAAGGATGAAGAACTGCAAAAACTGCCAGAAGGTTTTTTTGAGTCTGTTAGAAACTGGTTTAGACACAAAGAAAAGATGAAAGATACTACTTCTTTGTTAGAGGTAGAAAATGCAAAAAAGCTTTTAGAAGACATAATGAACAGAAGGCAAAAAAAGATTGTTTTAGCAGCTTTAAGCACTGTAAGAGGCCAATTACCACCTCCAAATTTAACTGACGAAGAAAGAAAATTCTTTGATGATATTGTTAATTCTCTAAAATCATTTAAAAATAACATGAATGAAAAATTCAGAGAATATGAGGATATTGTTGAGGAAAAGGTGCAGGAAGCTAAAAAAAGCATAGAAGAAATGAAACCCAAAGAAAAAGTAGAAAAAATTGTTTTAAAACCCAATGGAAAAACATTAGTTAAAATATTAACGGACCTTCCTAGGTTTGTAGGATCTGATATGCAAGCCTATGGTCCACTAAAAGCTGGGGATGTTATAAACTTGCCAGAAGACATTGGAAAACTATTAATAGCAAGAAAAGTAGCAGAAAACATTTTAGAGTGATTCTTTGAAAAAAGGTACTGATTATATTGGTGTTGGTGTAGGAGCATTGATATTTAATGATAAAGGAAAGATATTTTTAGCTAAAAGGGGTTTAAAAGCCAGAAACGAACCGGGAAAATGGGATTTTCCTGGTGGCGCTGTAAGATTTGGAGAAACTATAGAAAATGCAATTAAAAGAGAAATTAAAGAAGAATTTGATATGAATATTGAAATTATAGATTTGTTAGAAGTTAACAATCATATAATACCTGAAGAAAAGCAACATTGGGTCTCTCCAGCATTTATAACAAAATTAATTTCAGGGAAAGCTAAAAATATCGAAAAAGATAAGAACGAAGAGATAGGATGGTTTTCTCTTGACAAAATTCCTATACCACTTACTATCACTTCTGAACAAAATTATAAAACCTATATAAAAAAATTTGGTTTAAATCCACCCAATTTTAAGAAAAAATACTAGTAAGGATAATAGGTCCTACCCCTTGTTAAAATTACAGCAACTATTGTAAATATTGAGAGTATAATCAAAAAAACAATTATTCCTGTGCCTATTACTGAAGGTATTAAAAAGGTTCCTGCCTCGCTTTCTGAAGGTATTAAACTAATCAAAGCTAACACTATCACTAAAATGCAAATTGCAACTATCAAATTCTTAATATCCATAAAAATGATTAAAATTTAAAACTTTAAAAGTCTTTGCATCGAATATCTTTATTAATATTGTATTTAATAATTTTTTATGCGGTGATTAAATGAACATACCCAAAACCCAAAAAAGATACTGTCCATTTTGTAGAAAACATACTGAGCACACTGTTAAAAGACTTAGTGCTAAAAAGGTTAGAGGGGTTTTATCTCATGGTCAGAGAATATTTAAAAGAAAAATGAAAGGTTTTGGAAGCTATCCTAGAACAAACCCAAAAGGAAGATCAAAACCAACCAAAAAATTAGATCTAAGGTACAAATGTAAAGAATGTGGAAAAGAGCACAGCATTGGAAAAGGTTTCAGAGCAAAAAAATTTGAAATAAAGAGGAAGGTAAAATGAAAGAAATAATTCCAAAACCAGAGAGCAAATTTTTAAAAGTAGTCTGTTCAAAATGTAAAAATGAACAAATAATATTTAATAAAGCTAGTTCTAAAGTTAAATGTTTAGTTTGTGGTTTTGAGTTAGCTGGACCAACAGGTGGAAAGGCTAGAATAAAATCAAAGGTTATTCAAGTTCAATAACAAAATACTAACCATCAGTTTTTTAAAAGTTCTAATTCTATAAACTGTTTATGACAAAAGAAGAAAAATGGCCAAAAAGGGGAGAATTGGTATTAGGAACTGTAGTTAAAGTTAATCCTTTTTCTGCTTTCATATCTTTAGAAGAATACGATAAAAAAGAAGGAATGGTTCATATTTCTGAAGTTGCTGGTAAATGGGTAAGAGACATAAGAAAATTCGTCAAGCTTGGAGATAAACTTGTTGTAAAAGTAATGAGAATAGATAAAGAAAAGAGACATATAAATCTAAGTTTAAAAAGAGTTAGTAAATATGATGCTGAAGGAAAAATGAGAGAATATAAGAAAAAATTGAAAGCTGAAAAAATGCTAAAGGCCTTGGCAAAAAAGTTGAATATAAGCCAAGATGAAGTTAACAAGAAAATAGTTAGTGATATTGAAGAAATATTTGGAAGTGTTTTTGATATATTTCAAACTTCTTTAACACCACAAGGTTATGATTTGTTAATAAGAAAGGGTATTGAAGAAAAATGGGTTAAGGCAATAAAAGAAGTTGCAGAAGAACTGATGGAACTGAAAGAAAAAAATATTAAAAAGATTATAGAATTAAAGTCTTACGAGCCAGGAGGAATAAACATAATTAAAAAAACCCTAGCTGATGCAAAAAAAGAGCATAAAATAGATATAAAATATATTTCAGCCCCAAGATACTCCTTAACTTTAAAAACAAAAAATCCAAAAGAGGGTGAAAGAAAAATTAAAGAGATTTCAGAGGATATTGTTAAAAAAATAGAAAGTCTTGGCGGTGACGGTAAGGTTGTATAAATGTTATTAATGAAATGTCCAAAATGTAAAATTTATACATTAGATAAAACGTGTTCTGCTTGTAAAACAAAAACTATAAGTGCACATCCTTTAAGATTTTCACTAGAAAAAGAGAAAAAATATGGAAAATATAGAAGATTATCTAAGGCAAAGATTTAAAAATCCTTAAATCAAATGTGTTTAACATGCTTGAAACAAAGGTTTTTGTAACTAAAAAACCTAAGTTAAGAAATCCTGTTTGTATTGTTGGTTTACCAGGTATAGGAAACATAGGAAGAATTGCAGTCGGATACATGGTCCATGAGTTAAAAGCCAAAAAATTTGCAGAACTTTATTCACCATACTTCTTTCCATTTGTAATGATACACAATAACATGATACATACATTGAAAAACGAGTTTTATTACTGTAAAACTAAGAAAAGAGACTTAATACTCTTAATAGGTGATTGCCAAACATATGATCCAAAGGGACACTATGAAGTTGTGGGAAAAATTTTAGATTTTTTAAGGAGTGTTGGTTGTAAAAGCATAATAACTGTAGGTGGTTTTGGTACAGGAAAGGTTTCAGAAAAGCCAAAAGTTTATGGTGCTGCAACAAATTATGATATGATTAAGAATTATAAGAAATATGGTATTAATTTTGATGTTAGTGGTCGTATAGGAACAATAGTTGGGGCATCAGGATTATTAATTGGTTTGGCTAAAACCTATGGAATGGATGGTATGGTGCTATTAGGAGAAACAACAGGTTTTCCAATAATTACAGATCCAACAGCAGCTGAAGCTGTTCTAAAAATATTAGAAAAGATTTTGAAAATTAAAATTGATTTAGCAAAAATTGATGAGAAAGTAAAGGCAATGCATGATTTTATTAAAAGATTAGAAGATATACAAAAACAAGCAATAGAACAAATGAAAAAGCAAAAAAAGCCAGAAGAATTAAAATACATAGGATAACAGTGGTTTTATGACAAAAAGAGAAATTAATTCAGATAGTTATACCAGATTTGAAAAGGCAAGAATAATTGGGGCAAGGGCTTTGCAAATAGCAAAAGGAGCACCTGTGAACATCAAAACAGATTTAAAAGATCCTATTAAAATTGCTAAAATTGAGTTTGAAAAAGGACTAATACCATTAGATATTAAAAGAACCAAAAATAATTGAACTTCTTGATAATATGATAAAGGATTTAGAAATATCTGAAATTTATAATTCTATTAAAGAAAAGACCCTAACAATTTCAATGAAAACAGGAAGAGGAACTTTTTCTGCTTCTTTTCCTTCTGGAAGCTCTGAAGGAGATTATGAAGCTAAAACAATAGATAATGAAGTTGTTATTAAGAATTTTCCAGAAATAAAAAAGAAATTTATTGGGAAAAATGAAAAAAACGTGGATAAAACAATAGAAAAAATTGGAATAGAAAAAATTGGTGCTAATTTATCTTTAATTTTGTCTGTTGCAGCAATAAGAGCATTATCAAAAAACGATGTTTATAAATTTTTTAACAAAAAAGCTCATATTTTCCCTCTACCTCTAGGAAATGTAATTGGAGGAGGTGCTCACAAAGGTTATACTTCCATTCAAGAATTTCTAGTTTTACCAACAAAAGCTAAAAACATAAAAGAAGCAATAAAAATAAATCAATCAATATGGAAAGATGTTGGAAAATTCATTAAACTAAAAGAAATTTTGATAGGAAACAATTATGAGGGAGCGTGGATGTGTAAATTGGATGACCTTAAGGCTCTAGATCTTGTCAGTCATATAGCAGAAAATCATGAAGCAAAAGTTGGAATAGACATTGCTGCTTTTGAGACATATAAGAAAGGTAAATATCATTATAAAAGTCTTAAAAAAAGTTTTTCTCCTGAAAAACAACTAGAATTTGTTTTAGATTTAATCAACACCTATAATTTAATTTATGTTGAAGATCCATTTCATGAAGATGATTTTAAACATTTTTCTGATTTAACTAAAAAAGCCCGTTGTTTAATAGTTGGTGATGACATTTTTGCTACAAATTCTAAAAGATTAAAAATGGGAATAAAGAAAAAAGCTGGAAACAGTGTTATAATCAAACCTGATCAAGCTGGATCTGTTTCAAGAACTTTGAATACTGTTGAAACTGCAGAAAAGGCAAACTATAAAACAGTGGTTTCTCACAGATCTAAAGATACTGTTGATTCTTTTATTGCTGATTTGGCTGTTGGTATAGAATCCCCTATAATAAAATGTGGAATACATGGAAAGGAAAGAACTTCAAAACTAAAGAGATTAGAACATATATGGAACAAGGTCAAAAAACCTGAAATGGCAAAATTGAACATTTAGTAAAACTTTTATTCTGATTTAATTAAATATAACTATGTCAAAAAAGAAAACAAGAACAGAAATATATCAAGAACAACAGGTCCTACTCTCTAAAGAGAGAACAATATTATCTTTTATGAGAACCGGTCTAGCTTTTATTACAGCAGGAATTGCCATTGCTGCTTTCTTTCAAGAATTTGTGTCAGCACAGATAGTTGGTTACTGTCTTACTTTTATAGGTTTTATAGAAGTTTTTGAATCAATCAGAAGACTTTTAGTAAAACAGAAACACTCAGACAAATTAAAAAAAGAACTTGAAAAATACTAGATTTTTCTCCATCTTGTACCTTGAGGAGTATCTTCAACTATAAAACCCTTTTCTCTTAATTCTAATCTTATTTTGTCTGCAGCTTCAAAATCTCCTCTTTTTCTATAACCTTCTCTTTTAATGATTAAATCCATTATTTCCTTAGGTAATTTTTCTTTTTTAATTTCAATAATACCTAAAATTTTATCAAATTCCATCATTTGGTTGTAGACTTCTTTTAAATTTACATCTGACAAATCATTTTGGTCTATTGCCTTGTTTGTTTGATGAATTAATTCAAAAATTGAACTCAAGGCTTGAGGAATGTTAAAATCGTCATCCATGTACAGCTCAAATTTATTTTTTGATTCAACGACTTTTTTACTTAATTCTTTGTTATATTTTCCACTAACTTTTATTTTATTAATCCTGTCAACAAAATCATTCAGATTTGCTACTGTTCTTTCTGCATCTTTTAAGCTTTCTTCAGTAAAGTTCAAACTACTCTTATAATGGGCTGAAAATAATAGATATCTGATTGCCTTAGGATTATATCCTTTTTTCAAAAGATCTTGTAATGTAATAAAATTGCCTAAACGTTTTGCCATCTTTTCTCCATTAACCATTAAATATTCTGTGTGTAGCCAGTAATTAACGAATTTCTTTTCTGTGTAAGCTTCTGATTGTGCAATTTCATTTTCATGATGGGGAAATATTAAATCAACTCCTCCAGTATGAATATCAATAGTTTCTCCAAGATATTTCACTGACAAGGTAGAACATTCTATATGCCAACCAGGTCTTACTTTGCCCCATTCACTATTGTAAAAAATACCCCTTTTTAATTCTTCTGTTGTTGATCTTTTTAATAGAACAAAGTCTCTTGGGTTTGCCTTTTCATACTCATCCACATCAACTCTTGCTCCAGGTTTTATGGCTTTCAAGTCGACTTTGGAAAGTTTGCCATAGTCCTTAAATTTAGAAATGTCATAATAAACACTTCCAAGCTTTATATAAGCATAACCTTTCTCAACCAAAACTTTTACTACTTTTGCTATATCTTCAAAATGTTCTGATGCTTTGGGGTATAAAAAAGCTTTTTTTATGTTTAAAGTATCTAAGTCTTCAAAAAATATTTTTGTGAATTTTTCTGTGAATTCCTTTAATGAAATTCCTTCTTTTCCAGAATATCTTATTGTTTTATCATCAATATCTGTAATATTCATAACTTGTTTTACAACAAATCCTTTAAATTCAAGATATCTTCTAATCAAATCTGCTGTTAAAAAGCTTCGATAATTTCCTATATGTGGAATATGATAAACAGTAGGACCACAGGTATACATTCTTACTTCATTCTCTCTAATTGGCTTAAAAATTTCTTTTCTCCTTGTTAAAGTGTTAAAAACTCTTAATACCATCTAATCACCAAATACACCAGTTGTTAGATATTTTTCTCCTCCATCAGGCAATATTACAACTATTGTTTTCCCCTTACCTAATTCTTTTGCTTTTTGTAGAGCAACAAACATCGCAGCACCAGAACTCATACCAACTAATAAGCCCTCTTTTAATGCTAATTGCCTAGTTGTTTCAAATGCATCCTCATCTTTTATAATTTTTTTTTCATCCATGCCTTTTCTGTTATAAATTCCAGGTCTGTAAGACTCTTTCATGTTTTTCAATCCTTGAATTTTATGCCCTATTGAAGGCTCCACACCAACTATTTTAATATTTGAATTAAATTCTCTCAGTTTCTTTCCAGCTCCCATAATTGTTCCTGTAGTTCCCATTGAGATAACTACCATATCAATCTTTCCATTAGTATCTTCAATAATCTCTTTTCCAGTTGTCTCATAATGAGCAAGAATATTGTATTTGTTATTAAATTGGTCAGGCATGAAATACTTTTCTGGATTTTCTCTAACCATATTATAAGCTTTTTCTATTGCTCCATCTGTTCCTTTTTCTTTTGTTGTTAATAATATTTCAGCCCCGAGGGCTTTCAAAATTTTTCTTCTTTCTATGCTAACAGATTCAGGCATTATAAATAAGACTTTATAGCCCCGCGAAGCAGCTACTGTTGCTAAACCAATACCTGTGTTTCCAGAAGTGGGTTCTAGAATTATTTTATCTTTTGTTAGTTTTCCTTCTTTTTCTGCATATTCAATCATGTATTTTGCTATTCTGTCTTTGACAGAACCTCCTGGATTGAATTTCTCTAATTTAACTAAAATAGTTGCATCATTTTCTCCAGTCATTTTATTTATTCTTACTAATGGAGTATTTCCAATTGTTTCTATTATATTATTGTATATCATTTTATCACCATGAAGCTCGGGCCGAGAGTCGAACTCGGTTCCTCCGCTCTGCAGGCGGGCGCATGGCCGTTCTGCCACCCGAGCATGACTATTATTTTTGTTAAGTTATTTAAAAATATTATCATTCAATCGCCTCTTAATTCTTTTAAGGGAATATTAATTCTTTTTTCAAGAACAGAAATATGTTTCAATTTATCTTCAATTCTTATCATGTGTTTAGAACTTTTTGGAGGAAGTTTTTTTCCATTTAAAACAACTTTAATTATTTTTTCTTTTGTTAATTTCTCACTATTTTTCCACGATTTTACTAGAATTTTAGGAGAATTATAATCAATAAAAACAACAGGAACCTTTCCATAACCCAATTCTTTTAAAATATTAAATCTATGCTCACCATCAAGGATTATTTTAGTCTTTTTATCTATTGCAATAGGTCTTTTTAGAATATCATCCATCACTATTTGTTTTTTTAATTGTTTTAAATGTTTTAAATCAACTTCTTCATGCTCTTTCAAATCTTTAAGGTTCATTAGTAAGATATCCATAAATACACCTTTTTTCTCATGTCTCTCAGAATTTTATATTCTAACACTTTTTTATTCTTCTTTAGAATAGCAAGATGATATCTAAGAGTTCTATCAGGTAGTCCTGTTATTTCAAGAAGTTCTTGCCTAGTCCTAGGAGTAGAAAGAGCTTTTCTAATTATTCTTTGAGCAAACTAGTCCACCGGTCATACCAACCCAATTAAAATTGGGATAGAAAGCTATAAAAAGGTTTTGATAGTGGCAAAAGTTATAAGCAAGTAATACTAAAATTCTTTCATGGTTGAAAAGCACAAAATGTATATTAATGGAGAATGGGTTGATTCTGAATCTGGAGAAATATTTGAAAGAGTGAATCCGGCCAATCCTGACGAGGTAATAGGACAATTCCAAAAAGGAAATGAAAACGATGTGAAAAAAGCAGTAGATGCAGCTGAAAGTGCTTTTGAAAAATGGTCTGAAATACCTCCACCAAAAAGAGGAGAAATTCTTTTTAAAATTGGAGAAATGTTAAAACAAAGCAAAGAAGATCTAGCTAGATTAATGACATGGGAAATGGGAAAAGTTCTAGTAGAAGCAAGAGGAGATGTTCAAGAAGCAATTGATATGACATACTACATGGCAGCAGAAGGAAGAAGGTTATTTGGACACACAACTACTTCTGAATTAAAAGAAAAATTTGCTATGACAATTAGAAAGCCTTTAGGTGTTTGTGGACTAATAACTCCTTGGAACTTTCCAATTGCAATTCCTGCATGGAAATTAATGCCTGCTTTAATTTGTGGAAACACAGTTGTTTTTAAACCATCTTCTGATACACCACTGTGTGCTATAAAACTGATAGAAATCCTAGAAAAAGCTGGAATTCCTAAGGGAGTTGTTAATTTAGTAACAGGACCTGGAGGATCTGTTGGAATGTCTATTGTTAGAAACGAGAAAATAAAGGCAATTTCATTCACAGGACATAGAGATACTGGTGCAACAATATTAAAAGAAGCTGGAATTAAAAAAGTTTCCTTAGAACTAGGAGGAAAAAATCCAATCATAATAATGGATGATGCTGATTTGAATTTAGCTTTGGATGGAGTTATTTGGGGAGGTTTTGGAACAACAGGTCAAAGATGCACAGCAGCATCAAGAGTTATAATTCATGAAAGTGTAAAAGCAAAATTCGAAAATATGCTAGTTGAAAGAATTAAGAAACTGAAACTAGGAAACGGTTTAGATGAAAAAACAGATATTGGGCCTTTGATCAACAGAGCTGCTCAGGAAAAGTCTACAAAATATGTTGAAATTGGATTAAAAGAGGGTGGAAAACTCTTAATCGGAGGTCATGTCCCAGAAATGAAAGGATTTTTCTTTGAACCAACCTTGTTTACAGACTGTTTCATGGATATGAGAATTGCACAAGAAGAGATTTTTGGACCCATAATTGCCATTATAGCTGCTAAAGACTTGAATGAAGCCATTAAACTTGCTAATTCGGTTGAGTATGGTTTAAGCACATCTATTTATACAAAGAATGTCAGAAATGCTTTCAAGGCCATTGAAAAATTAGAAGCAGGATTAACTTATATCAATGCTTCAACAATTGGTTCTGAAGTTCATTTGCCATTTGGTGGTGTTAAGCATACAGGAAACACTAGAGAAGGTGGAATTTTGGGTATAGATGAGTTTTCAGAAGTTAAAACAGTTTATGTTGACTATTCAGGCAAATTACAAAGAGCACAAATTGATATAGAATAGTTTTTAAAAGTTTAGGAACAGACAATTTAATCAATGGCCGTGATGGTGTAATGGTAACATACGGGTCTGTGGAGCCCTTGTTCCGAGTTCGAATCTCGGTCACGGCCTGTCCTTCTTGTGACCGACGTAGAGATTTAAGTTTCTCTATTTACAAATTCTAAGAAGTGAAAAAATGGAAAAAATAACAAAACCTTGTAAACCTGATAATAAAAAATGTATATTTACTGAAGGTATAAACTATTTCACAACTGCTGAAACGTCTATCTGGGGAACAGGCGATAAGGAAACTTTAGAA
Organism: uncultured archaeon; assembly: GCA_964348065.1. Classification (GTDB taxonomy): domain Archaea; phylum Aenigmatarchaeota; class Aenigmatarchaeia; order Aenigmatarchaeales; family Aenigmatarchaeaceae; genus CS1-C013. The sequence goes on along the minus strand of CAYGBE010000155.1, from coordinate 23,601 downwards.
CTTTTAGACAAAGAAGAAATTAAAGGAAAATGGTTAAATTTGGCTGCAGGTGATGGTCGTTACAATCTAAATTTATTGAAAAAAGCTGACTTTGTTGTAGCTTCTGATGTTGATGAGAGTGCACTTAGTAAATTATACCATACAACTCCTGAAAAATATAGAACAAAATTAGAAACTAAAGTATTTGATATAACTAAACCATTTCCTTTTGATGATGCTTCATTTGATGGTATCTTTTGTGCTGGCACTTTACACCTCTTTCCAAGAGATGTTTTTAGAAAAATAGTTTTTGAAATTGATAGAATACTCAAATCAAATGGAAAGATTATAATTGACTTTGCAACTGATATTAAAAGGGTTTCACCAAATGGTAAACTCATTGTATTTGGAGATGAACCACAGTATACTTTAGATGAAGCCAAAGAAATTCTAAAAGAAGTTTTTAAAAAATATAAAATTAAAATTCAAGAATTACAGGTTTTTGAAGAAGAATTTAAAGCAGCTGATCCTCCGTATAAATTCAGTTGTAAGGGTATCTTATTAGTAGCTGAAAAAGTGATTTCATGAATGAAAAAGAACTTTGGGAGAAATTTTATGAAAGACCTCTTGAGCAGATACCATGGCAAACAGTACAATCTGACTGGTTCAAACAACTTGTAGATAATAATAAAATAAAAGGAAAAACTGCGTTAGATTTAGGTTGTGGAACAGGTATAAAATCTATCTACTTGGCTGAGCATACTGATTTTGAAAAAATAATAGGAGTAGATATTTCTGAAAAAGCAATTACAATAGCAAAGCAAAATGCAAAAAACATTAGCAAATGTGAGTTCTTTACACATGATGCTTGTGATTTAAGTTTCTTAGGTGAACAAAAATTTGATTTTATTTTGGACTGGGCCAATTTGCATGGTATTCCAGAAGAAAAGAGAAAAGAATATGTTAAACAAATAAATGAACATAGTAAAATTGGTACAATTTTTTTACTAAGAGTCTTCAATAAGAGAGATTGGAATAATGATTTTTTCGTAGAACCAAAGGGATTGAAAATTTATTTATTTTCAAAGGAGTATTTGATGAAACTATTTGATAATTTTGAAATATTGAAAGAAAGTGAAAGTGAAACAACAATATGGTCACTTGATAAACATATATTCTTTATTGAATTATTAATGAGGAAAAAGAGGTGAGATTATGAATAAAGAAAAAGTTCTTGATAAAACTTCTTCTAAAGAAGTTTTTTCGAAATCTCGGTCACGGCCTCCTGTTTTTAAAATTCACATTAGTGAAAATATCTGTTGAATTTAGAAATAGAACTTTAAGATCTTCTACCTAAATATAAAATTCCTTTTGCCATCTCTTTTTTCTCTTCTATTGTAATTTTACTATAATCGGTTTTATCCATATAATCACTTCAAAGTAATTAAATACACAGATATTTAAATCTTTCTATCAGAGAAAAACTCCATCTTTTTGAATTTAACACTGAATAGTTGCATAATCTTCAAAACCGCTTTCAGGTACTATTTTTAATGTTTCATTGCAAACATCTTCAGAAATTACAGTAAGAAATATTATTTCACCAGGCAGTAAAGTTCCTGTAGTCGATGAAAAGGCTGTTAATTCATTATCTATAAAAAGTGATAGTTTTGCAACATTGATACTGGTATTCCCTTTGTTTCTAATAATAACTTTAAGTTCATTACCAGAAGGATAATATTTTGCAAGTTCTATGTTTAGTTGCGATAGCATAGAACTGATTTCTGTATTTGGGATTGCTTCACATACGTTGTTTACACATTTACATGTTGTTGCTACACAATTTGGACTGCATAGTGTAATAAAGCAATTTGAGTTGTATATTTCACTTTCCAAATCTTCAAGTTTTTTCACATCTTCATTTTTATTTACACAAACAGAGCATGGTGCAAGGCATTCTAAATTCATACTGAATTTTTCACAATCTTCATCAGTAGAACAATTTTTCGATAGATTGTTGAAACCTACTCTTAAATTCTTTTTTAAATCAGAGCATTTATCTTCTAAAGTCTGTTGTGTGCATCCAGCTATCAAAACCATTGCTAAAATCAGAATAATTAGGAGTTTCATACTATCGCTTTTTCTTCTTACTGTTTCCAATAACTATAGATACTAGGACCAGTACCAAGAATAGAGATGCAAACAACAAAATTAATGATACGTTACCCTCATTGATTAGTATAAAGAGGTAGCTGAAGGATAGCATCAAAGCAATTGTACTTACAAGTACCCATGCTCTCATATAGTCTTTATTCATACTAAAAATATAGAATAATCAGGATTTAAGGGTTATTTCTTTAATTTTTCTTAAATGTTTTTGATCCTTTACTTTTTCTTTTAATAATTCTTTAATAAACATATAAATTACTACAATAAATACTGAAGATAAAATTCCTATAATGATGGGATCCAAAGAAAAATAATAATAAAAATATTTTAACAAATCATATATAATAAAAGGTTCTGGTTTGTATAAGAACCATAAACTAATGAGTAGATAAAAAACAGACACAAAAAAACTTGATAATGAAAAATAAGATAAACAAATCTTAAATTTTTTCAATTTTTTGATTTCAATTGAATAACCTAAAATAGCAAGTAAAAGTGAAGTTATAGAGAGCAATAAAGAGTAATACAACCAACTTTTTGTTGAAGACAATATCTCATCAGATAGAGACCACCATTGTGCTAATATCAAAAATAGTAAAGTTGTATATAAAACTATTAACTCATAAAATCTAATATTAATTCTAAATTTCTTTTCAGGTTTCTTTTTTTCTACGGTTTTTGTTTTTGGTTTAATGGTTTCTTGTTTTGGTTTTTCCTCTCTCTTTTCTTCAGGTTTTTCTTCTTCATCTTTAATATTTTGTACTAAAACCCCATCCATACTAAATATATAGAAATCTCAGGATTTAAGAGTTTACATTAATCTGTGATCAAATATTCATATTCTTCATATATATCAGTATAAAGACTAGAAAGATAAACAGATAAAAATATTGATAGTATAAGCAAAACACACAATATGATAATAATAATTTTATCTAAAGTTTTTAGTTCTTCTTTTTTGTATAAACTTTTATACGTATAAAATAGAAATCCCAAAATTATAAGAATTGTCATATCGTAAAGGGCTATTGATATAATTGCAAGTATCAGGCAAAGATAACCTACTTTTTTAATATTTGTTTTTTTATGTTCATCTGTCATACTAAATATATAGAAAAATCAGAACAAAAATCTATCTGATTAGAAAAATCAGGATTTAAACCATTAACTCTAGACAATCGCTATCCATTGGTTTCAGTTGTACGCCAAGTACTTTGGGAAGGACTTCTCTTGATATCATAAGACAATTTTTAGTCTTACAAATCGGATCTCTTTGAGAAGTGCTTGGGAATTTTGCATTAATTTCGTTTGTTTCTTTTTTAGTTATTGTGAAATCTTTTCTGTAATTTCCATGGAAGCATCCGACAGGTTCTTTAGTAGAAACTAATAATACTTTTCCACGATAGTCTAATTCTCTTCCAACAATGCTAAACTTTACGTAGTTATTTCCCGGTTCCTCTTTAGTAAAAAGTTCTTCTGGATTTTCATTAAACATAAAAACCAATATTTATTAGAATAATAAAACATTTAAACTCTTTCAAATCTCTCATTCTCTTCCAAAATATGAGCTATTATCTTACATAATCTAAAGAATGTTTCAGTATCATCCTTGTTATCAAATATAATTTTCACAATTCTAATTGATTAAAATAAGATATATTGATTCTTTACTCTTGAGGCAGTAAAATAATTGTCTAAGGATAATCAGGGAAAATATCAGGAAGATTGGTTTTTTCATGTTTTTTTATTTCCTTTAATATCTCATTTTTTCTTTCCCAACAATTTTCACAAAGAATAATCTCTCTGTCAGCAAAGGGTTTGCGAAAGTGTGTTTCACAGATATAGGACTTACAACCATCACAGAATTTTTGCGTTTTTTTACCACAAACCACGCAATTGCCCAACCTCTCAAACATAATAAAAATTTGGGGAGAAAAATTTTTATAATCCTCAGTTTTCTTCTCAAAAAATTAATCCAAAAACAAGAGTAAATCATTTCTTTGATTTTAAATATTCTATAGCATTTAAATAATTTTCTAAAGTGGGGGGACTCAGTTCTAAAGTTACAAACTCGTTTTTAACAAAACTCAAGAAAAAAGGAATATCTAAATTCCCTTTGCCCAAAGGCAGATGAGAATCTACTTCTTGTCCAGCAACACCATCATAAAGATGAAACACAACTGGCTTTAACTTATAAAGATCTTTAATAAATCTTTTATAATTTGTTTTATATGAAACAGAAGCATGATAAGCATGAGAAAAATCTAAACAAAAACCACAACCAGTTCCATTTAATATAAGTTCCATTTCTTCTGCATTAGTACCTACTTCTATGGCAGCTATAGACCTTAAAGGAACATTCTCGACTAATAGTTCTATTTTATGTTTTTTAGAAAAATCATTTAATTTTTTTATAATTTTAATAGCGTTTTTAAGAAACTTTTTGCTGTTTTTTTCAGAATGTAAGAAACCAGCATGAACAATTGCATACTTGGCCTTGATATTTTCAGCGAATTTAATGCTGGTTTTTAAATGATCAACTCCTCTGTTTAGTGCTAAGTTAATTGAATCATGATGATGTGGACAATGAACAATCCAATGATCAAAAAGCTTGTTAATAGTAGAAGTGAATAAATGATGTTCTGTATAATAAACTTCTATAAAATCATAAAGTTTAACCAATTTCTTAACAAGTTCTAAATCATCCCTTCCCAAATGAATTTTTGCGCCCAGTTTCATAATAATTATTAATATAACAATTACTTATAATTCAATAATGAACGTTTTGTTTTTAATAACAGGAAGCACGTTTTTAATCAGCCTTATTGCCTTTATTGGGATTTTTACCTTAACACTGAAAGAAAAAATACTGGATGAAATACTATTGATATTAATAAGTCTTTCAGCAGGAACCTTGATAGGTGGTGCATTTTTACATTTATTACCAGAAACAATTGAAAAGACAATGAGCATAGATGTTTTTCTTTATCTTATCTTAGGGTTTATTTTATTTTTCTTTTTGGAGAGAATATTTTTTTGGCGCCATTGCCATAAGAGAAAATGTAAAGTTCATACTTTCACTTACATGAACCTAGTTGGAGACTTTATTCACAATTTTATTGATGGTCTTATTATAGCTGCAAGTTTTATCACTAATGTTAATCTAGGCATAACAACCACCTTAGCTATAATATTTCATGAAATTCCCCAAGAGATTGGGGATTTTGGCGTTTTGGTTTATGGTGGTTTTAAAAAATACAAAGCTTTAGCATTGAATTTTTTGATTGCATTAACAGCTATTCTTGGGGGAATAATTGGTTATTTTGTTTCATTTTATATAGAACAATTTATGATTTTTCTTTTACCTTTGGCTGCGGGTGGGTTCATTTATATAGCCTCTTCAGATCTTATACCTGAAATCAGAAAAGTAGAGTCTCTTAAACATTCTCTATTAACATTTTTAGTTTTTCTACTTGGAATTCTAATTATGTGGATAGCAAGAATTTTATTATGATTATTGTAAAGCTTTTGTTTCTTAGAAAAGAAGAAATTTATAAATCAAATTCTAAATTGATTGTATGAAAAGATATGATGCTGCATCAAAACTTGCATCAAAAGCTTCAAGTAGAATTAATTTGAATGAGAGCCTACTTGCAATTGCTATTGGTGTATTCTTTCTTACTGTAAATTTTAGGGAAGAGTTGTTATTTCAAAGAGTATTGGTAATACAATTGGTTTTATCAATACCATTGCTTTTAACTTCTATTCTTTCATATTCAAAAGTGGGTTATAGATCAAAGGTAGAAAAATGGGACAGACTTGGTTGGATAACTTTTATTATTGCTTATGCTTTTTTATTAAATGTGATAGGCATTCTACTTGGCAATATTGTTGGGGTTGACATAGCTCTCATATTCTTTGTCTCATCGTGGATTCTTACATTCATTTATTCTTTTGTAGATGTAAGTTATAAAAAATATACGGTTAAAGAAAGGATGGTCAAAGATCTTTTTTTCATTCTAATACAATTTGTTTTAGGAGTTTTGGTAGTTCTAGGATTTATATAGCTTACGCTTGCAAGAATTAATGTAACTCTCAGAACCTACTAAAACCTTCTTGGTCTTCTTCTTTTAGCAAAACACTCCCTACAAAAGACAGGCTTGCCTTCTGTTGGTTTAAAAGGAACTTCACATTCCTTTCCACACTCAGAACAAATGGCTTTATGCATTTCTCTTGGACCTCTATCAAAGCCACCTCTTTTGTTGCCGAAGCGTCTTCTCTCAAATGGCATTTAAATCTCCTTATATTAATAAGGAAATGTTAGAATCAATGGTTTAAATAGTTAAGCTTTGATTGAATGTGCAGGGGGCCGGATTTGAACCGACGAAGGGACTAACCCATAAGGTCCTAAGCCTTACGCCATATCCATGTAACTTAATTACACTTTAGACCAGACTTGGCTACCCCTGCATAAATCTAACTTTTACTTCAGAATATTTAAACTCTTATTTTCTCTAATTCTTCTCTAAGTTTAGTTATCTTTACTCCTAAATCAGAAACAGAGCTATCAACTTTTTCTTCAACAGGTGGTTTTGGAATATATCTAACCCCTCTTGGTATTGCAAAGTTCATACTAAAATTGTTTGTTGTTTGAGAGAAGTTTTGTATTGATTTAAGCAATATTTCATCAGCTTCTTCAGCTATTTTCCTAATCTGTCTTTTAAAGGCTAAAAGAAAATGAATGTTCTTTAAAGACATTTTTAATTTTTGAACATTTTTCAAAATTTCTTGATACTTTTCAATTTTTACAAATAATGGAGCTATTTTGGGTGTTTCTTCAATCATTTTTTCTAGATCAACAATTTCATGAGGCAATGGTTTAGATGCCATTGGCTCAGGTGGTGATTTTTTAAAAACTTCTTTTTTTATTGCTTCTATATCATCCATTAATACCACTAAAAAATATTTCTCAGGTTTATATATATTGTTGATGGTAATTGCTCTGCACTACAATTCTTTTGAAAGTCTAGGAATTATGTGTGCTCCTATGTAAGTTAAAATTGCTCCCATTGAACCTAAGGTGAAAACTATGAAGAATAGGTTTTCATACATTATTGGAATATTAAAACCTACTAATTCTTTAACATAGGCATAATCAGTGAATATAATTCCAATTGAAGCACTGAAAACAACAACATAGTAAAGGAATACAATTCCTAATAGAGATAACCCAATAAATAATGATAATTGACTCAAATACAACAACCCCTTTGCTCTCATAATCTAATTATAGAAAAAGAGTAATTTAAAGGTGTATTCTCATCCAGTCAAGAAGATAAGGTGCGATTGGATTTGAATAAATAAAAATTTAAAGTTTAGATTTTAATGAGGTATCATGATAGAATTCATTGAAGCTCCAACAAGAATATATTCTGAGGCTAAAAAAACTGGTAGACTTATAGAGGGGTTATCACTAGAAGAATTTAAACTACTTGCTCTAAAACAAGAAGGTGTGGTAGAAACAGGCACAGGTTCTCTTGCTGTTTATTCTGAACCTATGTCAAGGGCAGCTATAAAAACAAAAAATAATATTGATCATAGGTTTGGAAACAAAGAGAGGCAATTAGCTGTACAAGCAGTTGAGGATTTAAGGTGGGATAACATAGTTTCTGTAGATGTTCCAGTAGGAAAGAGTGATGAAATTACTGCAAGGCTTTTGGTAAGTGAAAAATATTCACAATTAGCATATGCTGCAACTCTTCAATTCGGTGAAACTTCTACCAGAGTAGAAGATCCTACCTATCAAATTGTATTTTTTACAGACGATATTTTTGAAAAAAATAAAAAAGTAAAAGATGTGAGAAAGAAAGACATAACAATAAGATTATGGATGGGAAAGAAAAGAGGTGAACAAGTAAAAATTGTTCGAAATAGTAATTATTTTGGTGAGTTTAAAAAGGGTGTTTTTCAGTTTGAAGACTGGAGAGTAAAAAAAATAGACAAAAAAGGAATATTTTTACATGCAGGAGTTAGAAAAGATAGATTATGGATATATGATCATGAGACAGAAAGACCAGAATTAAAAGAAAAGATAACTGCCATTCCTGGATTAACTGCAACAGGAAAAACTAGTTCCCTATGTAGAAAATTAGCCAGATTGCCACGTGAAAAATCAGAAATGGTTGGGGAAGATGGAGGAACATTTAGGTTTGATGGTAGTTTTTGTGCTTTTGAAAAATCAGGTGTATATGCAAAAACAGATAGTATTGATGAAAAACATCCTGAAATATTAAGTGCTTCTCTCGATAAAGATGCTTATCTTGAAAATGTTCGTTTGGGTCGATATCCCTATATTCCTGAATTTTCTGATGTATCATTAACAAAAAATGGTAGAGCAGTTGTTTTAAGAAAAAATCTTGGAATTGCTTCAGAAGAAATAGAAGTTGATAAAGTTGATAACATCATTTTATTAACAAGAAATCCTTTAATGAATGCTATATCTAAATTAACGCCTGAACAAACTGTAATGCAATTTATTTATGGTGAATCAATAGAAAGTTCTGGTGGTGTTGAAGTAGAAGCTGGAAAATTCAAAAGAGAATTTTTCTTAGATCCTTTTGTAGTTGGAAATAAACTTGAACATGCTATGACATTCTATGAATTTCTAAAGAAAAATGATCACATAAATTGTTATCTTTCCAATACAGGAACAATAGGACAAGATGAAATAGAGGTCACACTTAGAGATTCTCTTGCAGTATACAATGATTTAGTAAGAGAACGAATAAAATTCAGCACTAATCCAAACCTTCTTGGATATTTTGGTCCTATAAAATGTGATAGAGCAAACTTAGATAAATTAACAGCACTTGACAAATTTGAACCAGATGTTTTAGAAAAGAGAATAAAAGACTTTTTAGTAGGAAGACGTTCTTATTTAGAAACATTTGAAAAAAAATACGGCCCAATACCGTCTGAAATAAAAGAATCATTAAGATATCAGTAGGTTTGATGATGCGCCGACCGGGATTCGAACCCGGATCGCAAGCTTGGCAAGCTTGTGTCCTAACCATTAGACTATCGGCGCGTTAACAATAAGTTTTCTTATGTTTCTTATGTTTTAAAAATATCACTTCATGCTCCAAGCTAAAAAAGCTGCTATTAAACCTATAAAACCTGCAAAATAAAAAGCAGATGCTAATGATATTGAATCTATTAAAAATCCTCCTAAAATAGGTCCTATCATATCTCCTATTCCTTGTAAGGTTTTAGCAAATCCCATTTGCTCACCTCTCCATTTAAAAATTGTGGCATCCATTAGAATAGTTTTAAATGCTATTCTGTAAATATAAAATCCTATTGAAACTATTAACAAAGTTAAAAAGAATTGGATTACAGATGAAGAAAAGGGATATAATAAAATAAAAAAAGAAGATAAGAAAGCTCCAAGAGCCACTGTTTTTTCTCTTCCAAATTTATCTATCCATCCTCCACTCCACCAAGCAAATACAGAGCTAATTATGTAATCAAAAAATAGAAGAATGAATAACAAACCTTCTGAGATTCCTATATTTTGGGCAAGAATGAAAAATCCTGGAAAATAAGCTACACTAAAATTAACAGCTATTAAAAATCCTATTATCGCAATTATTTTAATTTTTTTAGAATAGGCTTTTATTGAAAATTTAAAACTTCCTTTAACTTCTTTCGGCTTCTTTTCTTTAAAGAATATAGTAAAAACAAGAAAACCCAGAAAAGCTATTCCAGCTGCAATATAAAAACCATAAACTAAAGACAAGTAAGTAACAATTAAAAATCCTATTACTGCTGCCAAAGCTCTACTCAAAGGATATATTGTTCCTAGTTTTGCAAGTAATTTTGCTCTTATTTTCTTTTCAAAAACATCGGCTTGCAAAGCATCATGAACAGACTCGCCTAACGTATCACCAATTTCTCTTAAACCCTTAACAATTCCGAATTCATGAATAGAACCTAAAAATGGGAATAAAGAAATTGATGCAGACTTTACTAGTAAGCCAGAGGACATAATTTTCTTTCTACCCCAAATATCAGATAACTTTCCTATGAAAATTCTTGATAACAAAAGGATCACTGATGCAACAGAAAATATTATACCTATTTGAGATGCTGAAAATTCTTGTGCTAAAAGAAAGAACGGTAGTATAACAAAAATAATTCTATCATCTATTTGGTCTAAAACAGTTAAAATTGCAAATATCCAAAAGGCTTTTTTAACTTTTTTTTCTTTCATAAAACCACTAGCGCCGGGAGCAGGATTTGAACCTGCAAGTCCGTAAGGACAGTAGTTTTCGAGACTACCGCTTTAACCTGATTCAGCCATCCCGGCATAATAGAAGTATAAGAAATATTATTTAAATTATTAGTTGCATCTTGTAACATTCCTATAATTTGTTATTTCCTTATATTTTGTTTCCCATATGGTCATATTAAATCCTTTTAATTCATAAATTATTAATTTTCCTGTGGCAGGATCGTTTCTGGTTTTTCCCTGCGAACTTCTATCTAGAACAAAGTAATACTTTCCTTTTTCTCCGATCTCAAAACTAAAAGTCTTGTTTTCACTGCTTTTTTCACTCACTACAGGAAACGCAGATTTTCTTTCAAAATACTTTTCTTTGTTGTATTCATCAAAAACAAAGAAATTAGTTGGACTAGTTGACAAAAAAGTTACATTATATTTACAAGGCTTGCATAATTCATAAGAAATGAAAGTAGGCCTATTTGATGGTATTGGTATATTAACCTTTTCTAGGACCTTTAGATAAACCTCTCCCCACCTTATTTCGTAATCTTGCTCTTTGTAAGGCTCGAAAATACTGTAAGGTTCACTAAATTCAGCACATTTTAAAATAGTATAACCTGTAGGATTGACTAGATAAAGCCCTAATATTATAATGAGTGCTATAGTCAATATTAGTCCTAACATCTTGTAAGCATCTTTTCTATCCATAAAAAAATCTAGGATAGTAAACAATTTAAACTGTTCTGTTAAAGCGAAATATTTAAAAAATCAAAAAACTAAGTTGAAAAAGAAAATGATAAAAATGGAATGGAAAAAGATGAAGAGAATTGTAAACGATTTTAAAGTAACACATGAGTTTCTAATTCATTCTGAACTTGAAGAAGAGTTTAAATATGAAGGCTATTATAAAATTTTATAATCTAAGAAATTAAACAATAATTATGTCAAAAGTAATGCTCCTAATCATAATGATTGTAGTATTAATAAATGTTGGCTTCTTAATCTTTTATTTGAACATGCCTGCTGAAGAGGTTTCACAAACTTCTACTGAAACTCCAGAAGAAAGCCAAGAAACTCAGCAAGAAAGAATCCCAGAAGAGACCCCACAAGAAACCCTGCAAGAAACTGAAGAAGAGAGCCCAGAAAATGAAACAAACCTGTCTTTATTTTATAAGTCTTTGTGTGTAATCTCAACAAAAAATTATGCAAAAAACATAGTGAATATAACGAATATAACAGAAAATGAGTCAAGAATTTTTGATAAAGACGCTGATTTAACATATTATCTAACTCATAATTGGTCCAGTGTTTTTTACGAAATTGAAGGCATTAAAAAAGATATAACTGATAAAAATGTTGTTTCTATTTTTGATATAAAGGCTGTGGGCAATAGAGAATTCACACTTCCTATACTGTGTGATGAAAATGGTAATATTGGAAATTACTCTTCTTGCCTTTTAGATAACGTTCCAAATGTTCCGTTGGGTTGTTATAATTTTACTATTAACCTTACTGAATGTCAGATTGAGTGGGCTGAACATTATATTTTAGATGATATTCAATATTGGGTCGAACCTGAGGGAGGTGCTATAGTAATTGGAAGTGTGGGCATTGAAAATAAATCTGTTTTATTTAATTTTACAATATCATCCTCTCATAATAGATTAGAATATTATGGAATGAATATCATACAAAGAATATTTACTCCTAGAATAATTGATGACCAGATATTCAGCTCAATTAAACTTTCTTCTAATGGAAAAGGCGGTACTATAACTAGAAGCGTGAATGTGACTGATAAGAAAAATATTGAATATTATGCTACAGTTTGGTTTAAGAAAAAATGTTATGATAAGTATGTTATATATTAACTGCTAAATAAAGATAGATAACATGAAAGGCGTTGAGCTCCCATTAAATACTGTGATAATAATTGCAATTCTCCTACTTGTTCTTTTAGGAGCTCTTTCATTGTGGATGATTGGGTGGGGTGGACAAGCACCTGGTATAGATGTTGAAGCTGTAAAAACTAAAGCATGTGCAGAATTAATAAGAAGAGGTTGTGACACAGATCCTATGTTGATAGGTGTAAATTTTGATGCTGATCAAAATGGACAAGCAATTCCAAGAATAAGTTGTGATAGATCATGTGGACCCGGTGCTAGTTGTGATAATCTTCGTACATTAGCTAGATGTTGGTTTGGGTGCCCTGATCTAACTATTGTACAATGTGCTAAAAAATTATGTGGCTGTCCAGGATATACTTAAATCCTGATTTTTCTATATTTTTAGTATGAAATATAAAATAGAATATAAAATCTTTCATTGGGGAATGAGAACAAAAGATTTTGAAAAAACTTTAAAAGACGTTGAAAAATTTGTTAACAAACCAGAAATAGTAGATGTTATATCAATTGTGAATTCAACATTCGGCATAATAGTTTGGTATAAAGCACACAAAACATTAAAAATAATGTTAAAGAAACCATAGAATAATAAAAACTAGAAAAAAATACTCATATTTTTGAGGGATTGGAAAACTGCCAGAATTAGAATTGTATGGAACGCCTCCACGGGGTTTGCAGTTCAATCCTTTCTCAAAACATTAATTATAATTTAGATATAGAGCATGGTCATCCGTTAGAAAGACAGAAGATCGGAATCATCCCACATTAGCAGCATGTGTTGAAGATTGTATAATTGACTATAGAAAACCATTTTCTTGGCAAAATAAAATTATTCATAGGTTCCATAGTCTACCAATAATTATGTTTATTTTACACAAAAATAATAATTTGTATTCTTGAGCACATATTTTATTTTTAAAAAAATAATGCCCCCACAGGGATTTGAACCCTGATTCCGAGGTCGAGAACCTCGTGTCCTTAACCGGATTAGACGACAGGGGCATAAGATTATTTTAATAACAGTTTTTAAATATATTATGAAGATAGCTGTAATTGCACTAGGTGGGAACGCCTTAATAACACCAGAAGAAAGAGGAACTATAGAACAGCAAATAAAACATATTAACAAAACTGTTTCTCATTTGAAAAATCTATCAAAAAAATATAAATTAGTTATAACTCATGGTAATGGTCCTCAAGTTGGGAACCTATTAATTCAACAAGAAAAAGGAAAACCAATTCCTAAAATGCCTTTAGATGTTTGTGATGCAATGACACAAGGACAATTGGGTTATTTATTACAAAAATCGATTCAAAATGTTTTGAAAAAGAAAGTAGTAACAATCGTAACTCAAATTTTGGTTGATAAAAAAGATCCTGCTTTTAAAGGTCCGACAAAACCAATCGGTCCCTATTACAAAACAAAAATTGGAAAAAACATGATTAAAGAACCTGAAGGTTGGAGAAAAGTTGTTCCTTCTCCAAAACCAAAAAAAATAATTGAAATTGATCAAATCAATTCTTTGATAAAAGATTATATAGTAATAACTTGTGGTGGTGGAGGCATTCCTGTTATAAAAGAAAATGGATTAAAAGGAATAGAAGCTGTTATTGATAAAGATTATTCAACATCATTATTAGCTTCTGAAATAGAAGCTGAACTGTTAATATTTCTAACAGATATTAATCAGGTTTATTTAAAATATGAAAGTAGAAATCCTATACCAATTGCTGAAATGAGTGTTAAAGAGGCTAAAGACTTGATGGAAGAATTTAAAGAAGGTTCAATGAGACCTAAAATAGAATCTAGTATTGATTTCTTGAAAAAAGGCAAAAAAGTTATAATAACCAAACCAGAATTATTAGATAGGGCATTAAAGGGAAATGCGGGTACTGTGATTAAATGAAAAATTTAATAACTTTAAAGGGCTTGAAAAAAGAAGATATAAAAAAAATATTTGAAGCAACCAAACAGCTAAAAAGTAAAAAAACAAAAGATTTGTTTGAAAAAAATTTGGTTTTGTATTTTGAAAAACCTTCTACAAGAACTGTTGTTAGTTTCCATATTGCAATGGTCCAACTAGGGGGAGATTCAATATTCCTAACTCCAAGAGAAATGCAAATAGGAAGAGGAGAAACAATAGCAGACACAGCAAAGGTTTTATCAAGATATGCAGATGGAATTGTTGCAAGAGTGTTTAAACATAAAACAATTGAAGATCTTGCACACCATGCAAAGATTCCTGTTATCAATGGTTTAAGTAATAGGTATCATCCTTGTCAAGTTCTTGCTGACTTGTTTACAATCCTAGAAAAGAAGAAAACTTTAAAATTAAACTTTGCATGGATTGGAGATGGAAATAATGTTTGTAATTCATTAATAAATGCAGCAAAAATATTTGGTTTTAAATTAAAAATAGCAAGCCCTAAAGGCTATGAACCAACAGAAAGAAGATCTAAAAAAATAAAGGTTACTCATGACCCCCAAGTTGCTGTTAAAGATGCTGACATAGTTATAACTGACACATGGATCAGTATGGGTGAAGAAAAGGAAACCAAGAAAAGGCTTAGAACCTTCAAAAGATTCCAAGTTAACTCAAACCTTTTAAAATTAGCAAAATCCGATTATTTATTCATGCACTGTTTGCCTGCTCACAGAGGATTGGAAGTTACTTCTGGAATAATAGATGGTAGGCATTCAATAGTTTTTGATGAAGCTGAAAATAGATTACATGTTCAAAAAGCTTTATTATATCTCTTAATGAAAGATTAGCATGAAAAACAACATAGTTAAAAGAACTAAAAAAACTTGTATAGAAACAACATTTGCATATCCTTTAGTCATAAAATCAGGATATGGTTGTTATATAGAAGATGTAAAAGGAAAATTATATCTAGATTTTAATTCTAATGTTTGCTCTTGTGCTGTTGGTTATAATCATCCAGAAATAATAGATGTAATAAGAAAATTTGCAGGTGTGGGAGCCCATAAAATAGCTGGACAAGATTTTTATTCAAAAGAACATGTTGAACTTGCAGAAGAATTATTAAAAATCTCTCCTAAAAATTTAACCAGAACGCTTCTTGTTAATACAGGAGCAGAAGCTGTTGAAAACGCAATAAAGTTTGCTTTTAGAAAAAAAGGCCCTTTAGCTGGAGTTTCTTGTACAGGCGCATTTCATGGCAGAACATTAGGAGCTTTAACATTCACAGACAGTAAAGCTATACAAAAGAAGAACTATCCTGAAATAAACCATGATGTAATAAAATTCTGCACAAAAGACAGTGATCCTGAAATAAATGCACTGCAAGGTCTAATTGAAAGAGAATGGATACCTGCTTTTATGATTATTGAATGTATACAAGGAGAAGGAGGATACAATATAGCTAGTAAAAAGTTTATTAAAAATCTAAGAAAAACCTCTAAGAAATATGATTTCCCACTAATAATAGACGAAATACAGTCTGGGTTGGGAAGAACAGGAAAATGGTGGTCTTTTGAACACTATGGAATAAAACCTGATATGTTTACATCTGCAAAAGCTTTACAAGTTGGAGCTGTTATTTCTTCAAAAAAATATGATCCTAAAGAACCTGGTTCAGTTTCCTCAACTTGGGGAGGTGGTCATAGAATAGATCTAGCAGTAGGATTAAAAACAATTGAAATAATAAAACATGAAAAACTATTAGATAATGCAAGAAAAATTGGAAACCATATAATGAAAAGATTAAGAGAAATGAAAAGAAAGCACCCAATGATTATTGATGTTAGAGGTTTAGGTTTAATGATTGGTGTTGAATTCTCTAAAGAAATTTACAAGGATATTATACCTAGGATCGCCTTTAAAAAAGGTTTATTGTTATTGGGTTGTGGAAAAAAGACAATAAGAATTGTACCACCTCTAATAATAACTAAAGAGGAAGCCGATAAAGGACTGGATATTTTTGAAAGTATTGTTAAGCATTTGAAACGATAAATGCTACTTTGATCATCCAGTTTCTTTAGTCTCTTTTAATATCTCTCCCACGCCTCTAAAAGAGAGTGGTTTGGGTGAAAAACTTTTTATAGAAACTAAAAAAGAGTCCAAGTGGTCTATATTGTCTTTCCACCTCTTTTTAAATTCTTCCAGACATTTTGTATAATCTGTAAAGTCTTTATGTATGCATACTAACATAGTATTTTGTCCATGCAACCCACTGCCAAAGCCAGCATAAACTATATTGGGGTTTTCTCTTATCATGCTATGAGCTGCATTTTCAATTTTTTTTCCTCCACCCTTTTTTGTCTTAAAGAAAATAAATGAAACAATTTCAAAACCTAATTTTGAAAGATCTAAAAGTGTTGTATAATCCGTTATATACCCTTTATCTTCGAGTTTTTTTCTCAATCTAGTAACAGTGGGTTGTGATATTTTAAGCTTCTTAGCAATATCCCTATCGCTCTTTTTTGCATTTTTAGTTAATTCAGAGATCAAATCTAGCATTTTTTTGTTAATTTTCATAATTGAATTATTGATTCACACTTATTTAAATTTTTTGTTTAGCCTTTTTATTGGGAGCAAAACAATATTTTAAAGTAAGTAAATAATAATTAAAGTGGGTTTATGGACCTTTTAGAAAAACTAATTAGTACTTTTGGTGTTAGTGGAAATGAAGAATCAGTAAGAAATGTAATAATGGAAGAAATAAAGAACTACGTGGATGAGGTTTTTGTTGATAAATTAGGAAATCTAGTTGCTCATAAAAAAGGTGAAAGACCAAAAGTAATGCTAGCAGCTCATATGGATGAAATAGGACTAATGGTTAAAAATATAGAAGGTAGAGGAAGAATAACATTTTCAATAATTGGGGGAGTAGATAATGTAATGCTTTTAGGAGAAAGGGTTCATATTGAAACACCAAAAGGAATAATACATGGAGTAATAACTTGTAAAGAAGTTAATGATGGTACAATTTTAGTACGCATACCAAAAACAGATGATCTATTTGTTGATACTGGTTTAAACAAAAAAGATTTAAAAAAACTAGGAATTGAAATTGGGACATTTATGGCATTAGAGAGAGATATGTATTACCTAGGATCTGATAAAATAGTTTGTGGAAAAGCATTTGATGATAGAATCGGTTGCTATATTCTAATTGAACTGGCAAAAAGATTAAAAGAAACTTGTAAAAATGAGATTTACTATGTTTTCACAATTCAAGAAGAAATAGGACTAGTAGGAGCTTTAACATCAACTTACATAGTTGAACCTGATTGGGCAATAGTGGTTGATGTTACTGAAACAGATGATATTGGAGAAGTAACAAAAACAATTGGTAGAGGCCCTTGTTTAACTATTAAAGATGCAGAAATAATTGGTAACAAACTCTTAAACAAGCATATTTTAGAAATAGCAAAAAAGAATAAAATACACATACAAAGAGATGTTACTGACGAGGGAACAACTGATGCTGCAAGCATATCAGTAACAAAGGGTGGTGTTCCTTGCACAGTATTAGGTGTTTGTGTTAGAAATCTTCATACTGCAACATCTGTTGCTGATAGAAGAGATATAGATAAAACAATAAAGATTTTAGAAGAATTGTTAAAACTCTCACCAGACGGAGAACTTTGGCGTTGAATAAGATTTAAATAATATTGGGATATTATTCTATATATAATTCTTATGGGTGGTCTTATGAGTAATACTGAAGAAAATTTAAAAGCTGCATTTGCAGGAGAATCGCAAGCAAATAGAAAATATCTTGCTTTTGCAAAAAAAGCTGAAAAAGAAGGATTTCCAAATATTTCAAAACTATTTAGAGCAATTGCAGAAGCTGAAACAATCCATGCTTACAACCATTTAAGAATATTACAAATGATTAAATCTACCAAAGAAAATTTACAAGCTGCCTTAAATGGAGAAGTTTATGAGTTTACAAACATGTATCCTGGATTTATTAAAACAGCAACACAAGAAGGCATCAAGGATGCAGTTTTATCATTTAATTATGCTAACCGAGTAGAAAAAATACATGGAGATTTATATAAAAAGGCTATTGAATCAATTGAAAAAAATAAAGATATAGAAGATGCAGAATTTTTTGTTTGCCAAGTTTGTGGATATACTGTTGAAGGAGACGCTCCAGAAGTTTGCCCTGTTTGTGGATCTCCTAAAGAAGTGTTCAAAAAAATTTCATGAGGTGATTTATTGGCAGTAAAAGAGGTTAATGAAAAATATAGATGCAATATATGCGGAAACGAGGTTATAGTCACGAAAGTTGGCGGTGGAACACTGGTTTGTTGTGGAGAAGAAATGGAATTAATAGAACCCAAAAAAGAAGAACCAATATTAGAAGAGGGCGTTGAAGTAGAGGAAGAAGAGGAATTTGAAGAAAAATTGCCTGAAGAAGAACAGATTGAAAAGGAAACAGAATTTCAGGAAACTGAGAAGGAAGAAGAACCAGAAGATGAAATATCAAGAAAAATTGAGAAAGTTGAGGAAGAATTAGGCGAAGTTGAAAAAGAGTTTGAGGAAGAACCTAAAGAAATAGAAGATTATGAAGAAGATATAGAATCAGAAGAGGAATAAAAATGGTAAAGGTATTTAGGTGTATAATTTGTGGAGAAGCCTATATAGGAGATGAAAAACCTAAACAATGCCCATATTGTGGAGCTCATGAAAAATACATAATATTTGCAAAAGACTGGACAGAACCATTAGTTGGAGAATTAAATGAAATTGATAAAAAGAATGTTGAAACGGCTTTGCAATTGGAAATAGATAATGCTCAGTTCTATTTTTGCGCTTCAAAAAATACTAAGGATGTTGAGGGACAAGCCATGTTTAAAAGATTGGGAAAAGTTGAGAGGGAGCATGCTGATGTTTGGTGTAAAGTCTTGGGAATTCCTTTACCAGAAATAAAAGCAGCTGAAACTTGTCCTGAAGATTATCAAGATGAATTAAAAGAATCTCACATGAGAGAAGAAAGAGCAATTAATTTCTATAAAAAGGCAGCAAATGAAGCTAAAAATAACAGAGCAAAGCAAGTATTTGAAGCAGTTGTTGAAGTAGAAGAAGATCATTTAGCTCTTTCAGAAGAAAGAATGAGATGATTAAATGAAAGTTTATACTAATAAGGATGAATTAGAGAGTGTTCTATTGGAAAAACATGTTCCTGTAATAAAAACTCCAGAAAAAGTAAAAACTGGAGAAGAATTTGAAGTTATTATAAATGTTGGTGAAAAAGTTCCTCATCCAAATACAGTTGAACATCATATAAAATGGATTCAAGTTTTTGCTGAGGTTGAAGGTAGAGCATATAATCCAGTCCATGTTGCTACTTTTGATTTTGGACCAACTTTTGCAGAATCAAAAATTAAATTCAAAATGAAATTAGAAAAATCAGCAAACTTAATTGTTTTAGAATATTGTAATTTACATGGAGTTTGGGAAAATTCAGTTAAAATAGAAGTAAAATAGTTTTCTAAATTAGACATCCACATAACTTTTTACATTCTCTCTGTAAAGTTGAACCCCAGCTTGGTATTCCATACCAACAACGACATAATTGGGCTAGATTATCACCTGGAACACCGGGTGGTGCCTGGCCACAAATTACAAACCAATCACCTGCATCACCAACTACTCCGTCTTGATCAGCATCAAAATCATATATCCATATATCTGTTATAGATGTGTCAGCACATCCTCTTCTTATTAATTCTGCGCATGCTTCAGATCTTACTCTTTCAAGATCTACATTAAATGCTTGTCCACCCCATCCACCCATCCACAATGAAAGAACTCCCAAAAGAACAAGTAGGACAACTGCAATTACTACCATCACATTTAATGGAAGCTCAACGCCTTTCATATTTTTCATTATTTATGTTTCATTCCTAATTCAAAGACTTTCTTATTAAGCTCAATATACCTTTTAGGAACATTTTCTTCTATTGTTTCAAGAACAATTTTTTCTTTTAAAGGAAGCAATTTTTTAGAAATAGCATAACCCAAAATAAAGATATTTGAAGTTAAAATTGAACCAGTTTCTTTTTTAACAACATCAGAAGCATTTATAATTATTATTCTGCCTGCAAATGGTTTTATATGACTAATGATATTTTCCATTTTTGGATACTTTTCTCCAAGAACTGAAACAGTGATTGGTGGTAATTTATATTTATCAATTAAAAATATTGTTTTGTGTTTTTTAGAACCAAAATAAGTTGTTCTCAAAGCTTCTAGTGGTTCTAATGCTATTATTAGATTTGCCTCGCCTTCTAAAATCAAAGGTGTATACATCTTTTCTCCGATTCTTATGTGTAATGGTATGCTTCCGCCTCTTTGTGCTAGTCCATGAACCTCAGTTGTTCTAACATCATAACCTTGTTTTAATGCAGCCTCAGCTATTATTGTTCCTAAGGTCATTGCTCCCTGACCACCAACTCCTGTTACAATAACATTAAATTCCTTCATTTTTCTTTCACCGCATGTATTGCTTTGTTAGGACAAATTTGAGCACAAACTGCACAACCAGTGCAAATATTCTTATCGATTTTAAACATTCCATGCTCTTCTTTTATAGCTGGACAGGCTAATTCATGTAAACAAGTTCCACATTTTTTACAAATCTTAGGATCTATCTCAAATTTAGCAATTTTTATTCCTTGTTTTTTCTTTTTTCTGATTGCTAGTAATTGACATTCTCTTTTTGCTACTATTACTGAAACCTTGTCTTTTTCTAAAAGCTCTCTTATTGTTTTTATCATTAAATTAACATTATTTGGATCAATAACTCTTGCATCTTCTATTCCCATCCCTTTTGCAATAGCGTCTATTGCTACTTCTTTTGTTTGTTCACCCATAGCAGTTATTCCTGTTCCAGGATTTGGTTCATGTCCTGTCATTGCAGTTATTCTGTTATCCATAACAATGATTAACGGGTTTGATTTATTGTAAACAGTATTAACCATTCCTGGCATTCCTGCATGGAAAAAGGTTGAATCCCCCAAGAATGCTATAACTTTTTGATCACTAACTTTTCTTATGCCATGAGCTACTCCTTCACTGGCTCCCATAGAAAACATCCAATCTTGGGTTTCCATTGGTTTAAACAAACCTAATATATAACAACCAACATCTCCTCCGTAAACAACATCCATCCCCTTTGTTGCAACCTTTGCTGCATAGAAAGTAGCTCTATGAGGGCAGCCCGGACACATAACAGGAAGTCTTTTTGGTTCTTTTATTTTTAGATATTTCTTCTTGTGAGCTCTTAAATCAACTTCATATTTTTTTCCTGTTAACGTGCTTAAAGCATTTACAAGCATTGCTTCATTGTATTCTCCAGAATAAGGAAAATAATCGGGTTTACCTAAAACTTTTAGTTTCGGATTAACATCTTTAGCTAATCTCTTAACATAATTCTCAACAATTGGTTCAAGCTCCTCAACAACAAGAATTTTTTTGAATTTCTTAATGAAATTTCTAAACATTTTTTCAGGTAGAGGATAAGTAAATCCTAAGTTTAAAACAGGTAATTTGACATTCAAATCATTCATAGCATCCATAACATAATCAAAAGAAACACCACTAACTATTATTCCAAAATTACTTTTAACACCTTTGTTAACAACATAGTTCAATTTAGATTTTTCAGAAACTTCTTTTAATTTATCTAGTTTTTTATGAAGTTTTTCATGGGTATCCATTATATAGGGTGGAAAGTTTGTATAAACAATGTCTTTTATGAATTTTCCTCTTGTTTTTCCTTTAACAATTTTTCCTAGTTTCACAACACTTCTCATATGGTCAACTCTTGTTGTCATTCTTATGAAAACCGGTATTTTAAATCTTTCTGATAATTTAAAGGCTTCTTTAACAAAGTCTTTGCACTCTTGAGCATTTGAAGGCTCTAGCATTGGTAAATGGGCTACTCTTGCAAATGGTCTTGTATCTTCTTCACTCTGCCCAGAGCTGTGACAAGCAGGATCATCTGCAACAACTATTACCATACCAGCCTTTACTCCTGTATAAGCCGATGGAAAAACACTTTCACAAGCAACATTTAATCCAAAATGTTTAAAGAATGCCATTGATCTTACTCCTGATAAAGCTGCTCCCACAGCAGCTTCAAAAGCCACTTTTTCATTAGTAGAATATTCAAAATAAACTCCAGTATCTTTTGCTATTTTTGCAAATGTTATTCCTATTTCTGAAGATGGTGTTCCTGGGTAAGTAGAAGCAAAACCAATTCCTGCTTCTAAAGCTCCTCTAACAATTGCTTCATTTCCAAGAAGTAAGACCCTTTTTCCTTGTTTTTCTAAAACTTTGTGCATATAATTAATATCTCAGCGTTATATAAAACTATTTCATTCTTTTTTTAATTATTTCAGCCAGCCTTTTAATTCCAACATCAATTTTGTTGTCTTCAGCATTGCTAAAGTTCAATCTCAAAGAATTTTGTCCTTTTCCATCAACACAAAATGCAGCACCATGAACATAAGCAACTTTCTCTTTAATTGCTTCTTCAAACATTTTTTTTGTATTCATATGACCAGGAAGCATAACCCATAAAAACATTCCTCCATCCGGTTTTGTCCATTTTGTTCCTTTGGGAAAATACTTTTCTAAAGCCTTTAACATCAAATCTCTCTTTTTCTTATACATCTCTCTTATAGTTGGTATTTGTTTATCAACTGACCCAGATTTCAAATACTCTTCAGCAATCCATTGAACAAAGGTGTTTGTGCATAAATCTGCTCCTTGTTTTGCTATAACCATTCTTTTAATTACTTCTTCATTGGCTATTACCCATCCCAATCTAAAACCTGGTGAAAGAATCTTTGAAAATGTGCTTGTATAAATAACAATCCCATCTTTATCTAAACTCTTTATAGGCGGAACCGATTTTCCAGAATATCTTAATTCAGAATAAGGATCATCTTCTAATATTAATAAATTATATTCTCTTGCTATTTCCAAAATCTGTTTTCTTCTCTCTAAAGACATTGTGACTCCCGACGGATTTTGGAATGTTGGTACTGTATAAATGATATCAAAGGGTTTATTTTTGTTCTCTTTTAATTTCCTTTCTAATTCATCCATTTTCATTCCATCGTCATCCATGGAAACTGTAATGTAATTTGGTTGATTAGCATTAAAAGCAGCTAAAGCTCCTAGATAGGTTGGACACTCAACAACCAGATAGTCTCCTATATTAAAAAATATTTTTGCTACGAGATCAAGAACTTGTTGGGAACCTGTTGTTATT